>CAZZBC010000010.1:0-24134 GCA_964652175.1 uncultured Gammaproteobacteria bacterium
TAATTTTTATTTTTTAATTTTTAAACAATTTTTAATATCTAAATTTTAAAACATTAAAAATTAAGATATTATTTAAAAATTACAAAATTAAAAATTATTTTGTTGCCAAAATACTCCTTTTATACGAGTCAAGATTATCAAGAGCAATGCCCGTTCCCCGCGCGACGCATAGTTGCGGATCGTCGGCCACGTAAGCGGGCACGCCGGTGGTGCGCGACAAAAGCTGGTCAATGTTTCTAAGCAGCGCGCTGCCGCCCGACAGCACCATGCCCTTGTCCATAATGTCAGCGGCTAACTCGGGCGGAGTGTCGCGCAAAATTTTCTTGGCGGCGTTGACGATAGACTCCAATTCATTTTGGATGGCGTCAGTTACGTCATTGCTTGTTACCGTGATAACGCGCGGCAAACCGGTTATCATGTCGCGGCCGCGCACTTCCATGGTAAGCCTGTCCTCCAAATAAAGGGCGGAGCCGATTTTTATCTTAACGTCCTCGGCCGTGCGCTCGCCAATGGCCAAATTGTATTTGCGCCTTATGTATTCTAAAATCGCCGCGTCAAATTTATTGCCGCCAACCCGCACCGACGTGGAAGTGACTATTCCGCCCAAAGAAATAACCGCCATTTCCGAAGTGCCGCCGCCTATATCAACTATCATGTGCCCCGACGCCGAACCGATCGGAATATCAGCCCCGATAGCCGCCGCCACCGGCTCTTTGATGATATAGGCCGCTTTGGCGCCGGCCGCGATGGTCGCGTCAATCACGGCGCGCCGTTCCGTGGAAGAAATGCCGGCTGGCACGGCCACCATCACTTCCGGCCGGAATAAGCGCACGCCGCCCACCGCTTTATTTATAAAATATCTAAGCATGGCCTCGGTCGTCCGGTAATCGGCAATCACCCCGTCTTTTAAGGGCTTTAAGGCGATTATGGTATCCGGCGTGCGGCCCAACATATCCTTGGCTTCATTGCCAACCGCCAAAATCTTTTTGTCCGCCAACGAAATGGCCACCACGCTCGGCTCATTGATAACAATGCCGCGCTTGGGCAGATGCACTAACGTGTAAGTTGTTCCCAAATCAATTCCAATTCTTTTTATAAACATAACCCATTGAACATTTATTAGAAATTAGGATTTAGAAATTAGAAATTATTTTATACCTCCTGTCCCCCTCCAACTCCCCCTCCCATCTAATCTCATTATCACTCGCTTTAACCGCGGAGAGCGAAGCTGGACTATATGATTTTATCGCGCTGACGAACTTTAAGTCAACCGTCAAACCGGTTTCATTGCCGGGCTGTTTTTGGACATATAAATTGTAGCTTCCATTTTTCAATTCTTCGGCAATATAATTCGGCAATTTATATTCAAAATAAAGGCTCCCCATTTGCCCCGGCTCAATGGAAATGAAAGCGCCAAATGAAGTTTTGCCCAGCTCGTTTAAAACATCCGCCGTTCCCTCGGCTACGCTCGAGACAAGCCCCTCGGACAATCCTTCGGCCTTAACGAGCCGGCTGCCCAGCGGAACATAAACACGCGTATAACTTTTATATTTTGTGGTTTTCCAGTCAACTCCTCCTTCGTGGGCGTAATTCAAGCGCAGTTTGGCGACTAGGCCGTCTGCCGTCTGTTCCATTTTGTAATCCGCGCTCTTGGACATAACCGCGTCTGTTTTTAAACTGCCCATATTGGAATCAACCGCCATCAGGAAATCACCTTCAAATGTTTCTTTAACTTCCCCGCCCCAACCTTCTTCCTTGATTAAGCTTTCAATCTCTTCGTCTTTAAAAAACACAAATATATTTTTCTTGATGATATTGTCATTGGCAACATCCATTATTTCCTGCCAGCGCGATGCGGGCAAATCAAAAAGTTTTATCTTCAATTCTTTGGCTATATCGCCGATAATTTCCTTTCTCTGCCAAGAAGAAACGCCCAATTGGACATAACCTTTTTCCACTTTGTACTCCAATAAATTAACAAAATTATCCTTATCATATTTTTCTCCGCCAACCTCGACCGGCCCGGTAAGCGCCAGCAAGTCGGTAATGAATTTCGGGGTAACGGCGATTACGCCGTCAAATTCTCCGGTGAAGTTGTTTATTCTGTTTTCAGGCGGCAAAAGCGAATCTTCGGCCTTATAAAACCATTCTATTTTTTTCGCCGCCGTCGGCCAATCCGGCGACCAGTTGCCGTCACGCATGTACCATTTGTCAATCAAGTATTTCTTAATCGGCTCGGGCGGCTCTATGTTCAATTTATCCTTTACGGGCATGTCCATATGGTAAATATCATGAGTGTCAAGCCTTAATATTTCTCCGTACTCCGTTTCTAAAATCCCGTAAGTCCCCAAAAAACCTCCGGTCGGCCTTAACTCGTCGCTATTCTGCAAAAGCACAAGATAAGACACTTTCTCCGGATAACCCGCCAGCGCGGGAAGCAGCCGCGACATGGGAATAGCCTCGGCTAAAATATTCCTGCCGTATTCTATTTTTGATTTCAAGCCGAAAATCTTTCCTTTAAGGGGCCAAAGTATGCCGTTGAAGCGCGCTTGTTCCAAATTAAGCAAAGCCAAATCCAAATTAGCCTTCATGCCGAAAATTTCCGGCCCCGCTTCGTAGATGCGTCCCAGTATCTTTCCTTTTTCCTCCCGGCTGAATTTTGAAAAACTCAATTTTTTCCCGCCCGAAAGCAAACCTTCCAGCTCTCCGGCAAAACCCGCTCCCTGCGCGACGGCCCGGCTTAAAATCTCGGCCGTGGTTAACAAATATTCAACGTCGTTAAACTGGGATCTGATAAAAGGCAGGCGGGAGACAAAAACTCCGCTCCTTATTTCTTCCGTTTCCCGAACGGCAGAATCAAAATTGTCCCGCGCCTTGTTGGCAAAAACCAAAGAGTTTTTAAAATCTTGTTCGCCGGCAAAAAGCGCCGCCTGCTCCAAATTATTTTTGCCCGCCATCGCCTCTTTGTAAATTCGCCCCGCCTTAAAAATCTGCGCGCCAAAAATCATAACAACCGCCAACGACAAAATTAAGACAAAAAAAGAAAAATATCTTATTAGTTTCGCGAATAACCGCCATCTCCTTCTCTTTTTTATGGGAGGAATTTCATTGAACAAATTCTCGACCGATTCGTAAATCTTGGCCAAGTTAAGATGTTTTGATTTTGAAAGCCTGAACATGCAAAAATTATAACAAAATAAATCGTCCTTGACAAGGCAAAGATCGCATGCTAAAGTGTTAAATCAAAAAAACAAAGGAGAAAAAAATGCACATTAACATAGTTATTTTTGAGACAAGCGCCACCGAACAAGTGCTGAAGAATACAAAAATTATGATACGAATAAAAAAGATATATAATCCGATTTTACGGCAGCGTCACAATAAAGCGAGCTTGCCCGCAGTCCTCTTGTCCTTGTCGGTCGATATACCGCTTGATTATCTGTTCGTTGACGCCAACCGTTGACACAAAGTATCCGTCCGACCACATCCCGTCAGTGCCCCAGTAGGCTTTTCTGATATATTCGAATTTCTTTTTCATGGCCGTGGATGTGTTTGACTTGATTATGCCTACAACCTTGCTGACCGGCATCTTCGGCGGGATCGTGATCAAGAGATGGATGTGGTCGGACTCTCCGTTGATTTCGTGGAAACGTATTTCAGGGCAGTACTCCGAAACCCGTTTCAACATATCTTCGAGATATCCTCTCGCGCCATCATTGATTACTTTCCGGCGGTATTTTGTGCTAAAGACCAGATGATATCTGGCATAGTATACGCAATGTCCTTGTTTGTAGTATTCCATATGCTACCATTATACACCACGGACAAGAGGACTGCGGGTGCTCTTCATCCCCCGGGCTTACGCCACGGGGATTTTCGAAGGATTATTAAAATTATTTTTTTCTTAAACCTCATAATAATTCCAAAGTTTTGTAAATATTGGTAATTTTCGCACTTCCTAAATTCTAAATTCTGAATTCTAAATTCTTATTTTTCCCACTCCTTCCCCTGCCTAACCAGCAATTCTTCGGCCCGCAACGGATCGGCCATTATTTCTTTTACTATTTTCTCCATCCGCATTCCCTGCGAGCCTTTAATTAAAATCAAATCGCCTTCCCTCATCTTGTCTTGCAAAAACAGTCCCGCCTCGCCGACATCGGAAAAATGAAAAATATTATCCGCATTCATACCCGCCTCGCGCGCACCGCGGCCGATATCGCGCGCTCTTTCACCGACTGTCATTAAAACATCCGCGCCGCTCATCGCGACTTGGCGGCCGATCTCGCGATGTCCTTCTTCGGTATAAGAACCCAGCTCTAACATATCTCCCAGGACGGCAATTTTTCTAGCGCCCCTTTCCAAAAAAATGTTTTCCGCCGTTTTTAGGGCGGCGATGGACGATTGGGGCGATGAATTGTAAGTATCGTCCATAATCAAAGTTCCTTTTATTCCGTCTATCAAACTCAATCTTCCGGGCGGTGATTTAAAATTTTTGAGCGCCGAACCGATTTCAATTAAATTAAAACCGTAAATAATCGCGACCGCGCCGGCGGTTAAAGCGGCTTGAACCGTTATTTCGCTTATTACTTTCGGCAAAAAAACCGGCACCGCCGAACCTTTAAAAATCAATTTAAAATTTACCCCGAAATCCTTATTTTTAATATTGCTGATGCTTTTCAGCTCGCGGGCGGACACCTCGGCTTGTTCTGAAAAACCGAAAGTCAAAACACGCGCCCCGGTTTCTTCGCGCATTGCCCTCGTTTTCTCGTCGTCATAATTTAACACCGCCCACCCGTTTTCTGTCAAGCCCCTTTTTATTAAAAGCTCTTTTTCTTTTTTTATTTTTTCAATGCTGCCAAAAAATTCCAGGTGGGAATGCCCTATCGCCGTCACCACTCCCACTTTGCATTTCACGATGTTTATTAAATATCCCATGTCGCCCGGTTTGTCAACCGCTAACTCCGCAACTAAAATACGCGGATATTCCTTCTCCTTTATTAAAATCATCAAAATTGCCTTAACGATAACGGCGCACCATCCTAAAATAAATTTTCCCGGCGACTGCGCGCCAATAATAGTCAAGGGCAACCCGATTTCATTGTTATAATTCTTCAGGCTTTGGCGGACGTTAAATTTAGAAGAAAGAACGGTAAAAATCGCTTCTTTGGCGCCGGTCTTGCCGACACTGCCGGTCACGCCGATAACCTCCGGTTTATATCTGGCCAAAATCAATTTTGCCAAAATTTTTAATATAAATCGCAGAATTCCTTTTGCCATAGTTATATTCTACCATTAAAATGCGTTTCACCAAAGTGGGACGAAAAATTTTATGCCCCACCACTCCCTAAACGCTAAACGCCACACTCTATTCTGTCTTCCTCTCCGCCGGCACTTGCCAATAATTCAATAAAAAATCCGCGATTTCTCCAAAGAGCGGAGCAGCCGAGCTTTCCGCCCATTCCACGTCCCGCGGATTGTCAATGCGAACAAGCATGACGAAGCGCGGATCGTCAACAGGAGCGAAGCCAGCGAACGAGCCGATATGCGCGCCGCTCACGTAACCGCGGCCGTCTCTTTTAGGCACTTGCGCCGTTCCTGTTTTGCCGGCGACGTAATAACCCTTGACTCCGGCTTTCTTGCCATGCCCTTCCTCCACCACGTTAACCAGCATTCCGCCAAGGAGCGTCGCCGCCCGCTCGGAAATAACGCGCCTAATCTGCTTCGGCTGGGTTGTAATTTTGTTTCCGTCCGTCTTCACTATTTCTTTAACCAAATATGGCTTCATTAATATGCCGCCATTGGCAACGGCGCCGAAAGCCGCCGCCATCTGCAAGGGCGTAACCGCGATTCCCTGCCCGAAAGAAGCCGTGGCGGCATACAGTTCCTTGTTAAGTTTTTCGTTCGTTAAATTTTTGATGTCGCCGCTGGCCTCTGTCTCCATTTCAATGCCGGCTTTTTCACCGAAACCGAAATTTTTCACGTATTCGCCAAAAACATCCGGCCCGACTTGGCGCATGGCAAAAATAGCGCCCGTATTCAATGACTCCTCCAAAACTTTATTCATATCCACGACGCCGTGAGCTTTGCGGTCGGAATTTTCAATACTATAATCGGCGATCTTCACGACCCCCGTATCATTGTAAGTAGTCTGTGGCGTTATTCTTTCCTGGTCCAAAGCAACGGCCATGGTAATGGCTTTAAAAATTGAACCGGGTTCGTATTGGGCGAAAATCGCCGGATTATTGTAAGTCTCCAAACGAAAAACATTTTTGTAATTATTGGGGTCGTAATTAGGAGAGGAACACATCGCCAAAATGGCGCCGGTATCCGGCTCCATAACCACCACGCTACCGCCGTCAGCGCCGTGCCGCGCCACGGCGGCGTCAAGCTTTTGACAAGCGGCAAACTGGATTGTCCGATTAATGGTCAAAATCAAATCACTGCCGTTTTGCGGCTTATTATACTCGCGATCGTTGATGATAATTAAGTCTCCGCCGGCCCCCTTTTCGGCTCTGATTGAGCCGGGACGGCCGGCCAGTTCTTCGTCAAAAAATTCCTCCAAACCGTAACGCCCCTTCTGCTCGTCGCCGACATAACCGACAAAACCCAACAGGTTGGAGCCGATATTGCTTTCCGGATAAAAACGGTAAACTTTCATCATATAGCCGATGCCGTCTAATTTTAATTCAGCTTCCTTGCCGCCACCGTCTTTAACGAGCATAATATCATCCTTAACTTTTAAGTCTTGGGCTTTAATCTCCTTGCCCGCGCTTCCCATTAGCGCATACAGTTTTTTCAAAGCATCTTCCTCCACTTTTTGCTCAATCGGCTCGTAAGGGTCGTTTTTCTTGGTTAAAATTTCCAAATACTTTTTTATGGCCGCTTCTTTCCTTGAATTTATTTCCGCTTCTCTTTTTAAATTTTTAAGTTCCTGATACCGCGCGTCCGCCTCTTCTTTTTTCAATAAATCGTCAACTTCCTTTTCTGTCTTAGCTTGTTTGAAAACGGCGTAAAGTTGCTCCGCGGCCATGTCGGGATCCTTAACATCTTTTGGTACGGCGTAAACATCGGCGAATTTTTTATTAGTGGCCAAAGGATAAAGTTTGCCGTTGTCGCCGGCCGTATCATCTTGAATAAAAATTCTTCCTCTTTCCGGCTCCAAGACGCTTTGAAATTTATGCTGGCTGTCCGCTTTGGCCGCGTAAAAATCATATTTTCTCACTTGCAAATCATACATCTTTAACAGTATTCCCGCGCCCAATAAAAAAATAATCGCCATTACTGCTTTAATGCGATTATCGTCTGCTCTTTTCACTTTTTTTCCGCCCGTCCAGAATTTCATATTCACCCTGGTAAATACGATTTGAGCCTATTTTTTATATAGGTTTTACCGTATCGAGTTTTAAGATATTTTTCTCTGCGTGTCGCATCTTGTTGATTTAAACACGCTTCATAATAAATTAGATTTAATGGTCGGCGGTTTTTTGTTGATTCAACCAGTCCTTTTAAATGTTGCTCAAATCGTAACTTTAAATTTTTTGTGTATCCGGTATAGTTTTGTTTATCTTTTAATGATTTCAGTACATAAACGTAGTGAAACATAAAATAAAAATTTAAAGTTATTTACCAGGGTAAATTTTAGCCACCGCTCCTCCGCCTTCCATTACATACTCCGCCCTCCCGGCCGAAACCATACCCAAAGCTCTCACCCTTTCGCTTAAGTTATTATAAGAGCCGAGCGACATTATTTTCAATTCCAATTCCTTGTTGCTGTTGTCAAGATCTTTTGTTTCTCTTTTTAGTTCTTGAAGCTTAAAACCCCTTACCGATAAATCGTTCATGGCGGCAACGTAATAAATTCCCAGCGTGATTATTAAAACAAACAAAAATTTATTAACTTTTTGCAAGTCAAACTTGAATCCTTTTTTGTTTTCCGTCATTATTGTTTGAGTTATATCCTCCTTAAGCTAAGAAGCTAAAAGCTAACAAGCTAATTTCTCCGCTACCCTCATTTTCGCGCTCCTCGCCCGCGGATTAGCCGTTGTTTCCTCTTCGGACGGTGTTAAGGGTTTGGGCATTAATATTTTTAATGTTGCCTTATGGCCGCATTTACAAACCGGAAACCGCGGCGGACAAACGCAACCCTTGTTTTCTTTTTTGAAAAAATTTTTTACAATTCTGTCTTCCAGGCTATGGTAAGAAATAACGACTATCCGCCCGCCTTTCTTGATTAAGTTCGCGGCTTGTGACAAGGCTTCTTCCAAATTCCGAAGTTCCTGATTGGTGGCTATGCGCAAAGCCTGAAATGCGCGCGTGGCAAAATGTATCGGTCCGTGTTGATATTGGGCCGGCACAGCCCTCTTTATAATTTTCACCAGTTGCCCCGTTGTTTTAATAAGTTCTTTTTTCCTATGTTTCACGATACTTCTGGCAATTCTTCCCGCGAATTTCTCTTCTCCATACTCTCTTAAAATTCGTCTTAATTCTCCTTCCGTCCATTCGTTAACTATTGATTGGGTGTCCGCCAATTCCACTTCCGCGTAATTCCGCGCCTTATTTTTCCGCGCCTGCCCTGCCTTCGTCCCGAGCTCAGGCCGAGGGGAGCTTGTCGAAGGGTCTGTTCCGCGTTTATGGCCAAAAGCCATATTTAACGGAGTATCCGACTTAAAAGAAAATCCCCGAGTCCTGTCTTGGAGTTGAGCTGATGATAGCCCCAAATCAAATACAACACCATCAAACTTAACGCCCTTATCCTTAAAACTTTCTTGAACGATTTTTGAAAGGTTTCTAAAATTATCATTTGCTAAAATTATATTCTTTAATTGAAAATTGAAAATTGAAAATTGAAAATTTTTAATAGCCATCTCGTCCAAATCAATCGCCAGCACTTTCCCGTTTTCATTAATTCTTTCCGCGATTGCCATCGTATAACCGCCGCCGCCCAACGTGCAGTCAATAAAATATCCTCCGGGTTTTGGATTTAAAAATTCAATCGCTTCCTTCAACATCACCGGCACATGTCTGTAATTCATTTAATTTGAAATAAAGGTTAGTAAATTTTCGCGCGAGGACTGTTTGAGCGAATGGAATGAGCGAGTTCCGCAGAAGAAAATTTGCTAACCTTTATTTCAAATCTCTACACTCCCAAGCTCCCCAATGTCTCCGCTATCTGATCCGTTTTCTTTTCCGCCCCGCCCTTATACCTATTCCACGCCGCCTCATCCCAGATCTCCAGGCGATCATAAAGGCCGGCGACTGTCACTTTCTTTTTTAGCGAAGCGAACTTCCTTAGATATTCGGGAAGCATAATACGTCCCTGGCTGTCAAAATCAACGTCCATTGCGCCCGCCAGCATCAGACGGGCGAAAGCGCGAGCCTCGCGCTGGCTAATCGGCAAAGCGGCAAGCTTTTTGGCCAATTCCATCCACTCTTTTTTCGGATATAAAAAAAGACAATTATCCAAGCCGCGTGTCACCACCGCTCCGCCTTTCAAGAGCGCGCGAAACTTGGCCGGCACAGCCATCCTTCCTTTATTATCTAGATTATGGTTGTATTCACCGATAAACATGTTGACAAAATAAAAAATAAAATATTAAAAATAAAAATTTATGTAAAAATTACTCCGGACTGTCCGAAAACTGTGTTTTTTGTCATCCTCGGGCTTGACCCGGGGATCCAGGATGGTGATATATCAGACAAATTCTGGATTCCTCCCGCCGACGGCGGGACGGGAATGACGAGAAAAGAGTTCTCAGACAGTCTGTCCTAATTTTTGATTTTTTATATTTTATTTTTTATTTTCCTTAAGGCCCACAAGAAGTCTCATCGGCTTAAACGGCCTATGAGACCCCTTCTTCGCCTTAACTTAATTTTTAATTGTCCATTCCAATTCTTCCTCTCTGTTTTGGAGGGAAAAAATCAGAACAAACTTTTTCTTGGGGTTTGGCCGGCGCGTATTATCTTGGCCAGCCAATCACCACTATTCACCACTTTTCCCCAATATAATTTAATTATACACCACTTTTGCCTTTTGGTCAACCATTCTAGGCCAGACAAAATTTTACCTAAAATAAGCTGTTTAGAACAACAAAAAACGCGCTTGTTGACAAGCGTGTTTTATTTTAAAGATATAAACCAAATAAATACAAGGCAAATCAGCCGAGTTTTCAACAATCAGTCCACAAGGATGCTGTTTTAATAATAAAAAACTCTTCGCGTGAAAATGCCTTTGGCATATTCGCGCGAAGAGTATAGCTTTATCCGGCAATGAAGGCGCCGGATCTATTAAACCGAAATGTCGCTCAAAACATACGTCCCGACGGCTTTCCCGAAATTGAAAGCCAATTGGGCCGCGGCGTCGGTGACGCTCGGCGTTAATACAACGGACTTGTCGCCGTCGCATGCCACCTCGGAAGTGGCATAGGTGGTGTAAGTCCCACCATCTTCTTTCAGCGTAACCGTTACCGTATTTCCTCCGGTACAGGAAAAAGTTACGGTTTTAACTATTCCCGCCGTCACTGATACCGGACGAAACGATGAATTTACCTGATACGGTTCGCCGGCCTTAAGCACAGTGGCTGTTCCTGTGGCCGCGTCCCACGTCCCACTTGAATCTCCGCCATCCGCCCAAAAAACAGCATTAGCAAGAGCGAACGGATTGGAAGAGGTCTCGCTTGCGCCGGTGTCGGATGACGGCGACTCTTCATAACCGCAACCGATAACCGATAACGCTAACAACAAAAAAAATAATTTTTTCATTTTACACCTCCTTTATAAAAAAGAGAGGAACTCCGTTAAGAATCCCCCGTGGAGCAACTACCTCCTTTTTTATTTTTTTATTTTATTTCTATACCACCGCGGACTCTGTGGCAGTATTTCTCCTGACGGAACAGTTGAATACGAACTGCCCGTCTTTTTAACTTTCATCGACCAATCTCCATTTGGCGCTTGGCCAAAAAAAGTTGATTGGTCGACAGAACCAAACGTTGACATGGACATCCAAGTCACAATTAATCCGGAAGATGTCAAGATTGGTGTTAAGCGGTTATTCCCCTCGGCAAGCGCCATGGAAGTAAGACTTATAGTCCAACTTCCACCGCTACTAACCACCGCGGAAGAATTTCCTCCTAGCCAGGAATTAAATGACCCCGCAACGTCCGCCGTTGCCCCGGCGTCATAATACGACTGGCCGCCGGAATCAAAATGACTCCGAGCGTTGGCAACTGTCATCACACCGTTGGAACATAGTGTGATGTCAGTTCCTGTGGTGCAAGTTGGGACTCCGCCGGTTGTTGCCGTGGTAAACGACATCAACGACGAAGGAGCCGAATAGGCCCCGCCATAATTAGAACCTATTACTTGCCAGTAATAGGTTTGACCGGAGGATAACGTTCCCGGATCATAACTTGTTCCCGCCTGTTGGGAAGATACCAGCGCCGGCGAGGCGGATGTCCCGAAATACACATCGTATTTCGGACTGCTTGTCCCATTAAACTCCCAGCTTAACTTGCTGGAAGTTGAGACGTCAGTGGCTCCGTCGGCTGGTGAAACATTGCTAATCACCAGCGAATTGACGGAAATCATGACGGTGTCGGGCTGGCTGTCAGCCTTCCCGTCGTTAACAATTAATTGCAGGGTATAATTCCCTGCAACATCCACACCGAAATAAGGAGCGGCGGTCGCGGCATCGCCCAAAGCATTGAGCGACGACCCTGACGGAACGCTCACGATGGTCCACTTATACGTCAGCGCGCCACCTTCAGAATCATAACTTCCTGTGCCGTCAAGCAACACTATGTTGCCGACGGCAGATGTCTGGTCAACACCTGCGTTGGCGATAGGCGGTTGATCCGTTGTCGTTGTTGTAAACGACCCCGAATCCTCGTCCTGGTATGTCCCATAATAATTAGAACCTATTACTTTCCTGTAATAAGTTGTCCCTAAGGACAAAATTCCGGGATCGTAATCTTTTCCGGTCTGCTGGTAAGAAACCAGTGGAGGGGGGCTAAAAGTTCCGAAATACACATCGTATTTCGGACTGCTTGTCCCATTAAACTCCCAGCTTAACTTGCTGGAAGTTGAGACGTCAGTGGCTCCGTCGGCTGGTGAAACATTGCTAATCACCAGCGAATTGACGGAAATCATGACGGTGTCGGGCTGGCTGTCAGCCTTCCCGTCGTTAACAATTAATTGCAGGGTATAATTCCCTGCAACATCCACACCGAAATAAGGAGCGGCGGTCGCGGCATCGCCCAAAGCATTGAGCGACGACCCTGACGGAACGCTCACGATGGTCCACTTACAAGTGAAAGCATCGCCATCCGCGTCGCTGCTCCCGGTGCCGTCAAGCGATACTATGTTGCCGACGGCAGATGTCTGGTCGGCGCCCGCGTTGGCTACCGGGATATTATTATTTACCGTAATAATATCTCCCGGTGTTGTTACTGTGACGGTTTCACCCGGCACTTCAACAGTATCCGTGCCTCCTCCGCCGCAACCATACGCGGCAAGGACCATTACTGCCAAAAGTAAAAATAAAAACTTTTTCATCTTAAACCTCCATTTTACGTCATTCCCGCAAAGGCGGAAATCCAGAATTTTGTCATTCATCATAATAACGTGGGAAGAGTTTTATCTTCCCTTTTCCCTTTTCCATTTCACTAAATTGTCAACGAACCAAAGAACATCATCACCTCCTTAATTCTTTGTTTTATTCTTTACTGTCATCCCGGCCGTAGAGCCGGGATCCAAGAGGGAGCCGCAATAATATCGTTTTGTTGACGGCCATGTTATAAATCACGGTCATGCTGCTGCCTCCTGGATCCTGAATTTAATTCAGGATGACAAAAAACATTAAAATATCAAACTTACAAACCTTTTGGCAAAACGCGCCAACGGCAAACTGAAACCGCTCGCCTGTTTTTTGGCGATTGCCTCTTTGTAAATTTTAATAATATCCTTAATGATATTATTCCAATTGTAATACTTGCCCACCCTTAATCTGCCCAACTCTTGCCGGGATTTAAATAGGGTCGGATATTTCAACAGATGCCTCAATTTATTTTCCAAATCAACCGCGTCCTTATTTTTAAAAGTAAAACCGATATCGCCAACCGCTTCCAAATTTTCCGGAATGTCGCTAACCAAGACCGGCCTTTTATAAGACATGGCTTCAAGCAAAGCGATGGAAAGGCCCTCCGACTCCGACGGCTGGACAAACAAGCAGGCGTTGGAAAAAAGCTCGGCTAAAACGCGGCCCGACTGCGCGCCGGTAAAAATAATATTTTCATTGCCGGCCGCCAGCTCTTTTAATTCCTTGACATAATCATCCGTGAACGCGCCGTCGCCGACAATCACTAATTTTTTACCCCTTTTTAAAATCCCCCTTTGTCCCCCTTTATTAAAGAGGGTAAGAGCGGAATACGCTTCAATTAAATAATTTATTCCTTTATGCCTGACGAGACGGGACACGGCCACTATGTAATTATCTTTTTTTAGCCCCCACTTCTTTATTTTTTTGGCAACTAATATTTTCGGCAGGCCAACTCCGTTCGGCGCGTACGTCAATTTAGCGTTGTATTTATCTTTGGCATACTTGGTTAAGGTTTGGGAAACAGCAATGGTAATATCCGGCAGTAAACAAATCAATAGCTCGCTTAATCTTAAATAGGCGCGCGCAAAAATAGCCCATTTTTGATGCAGATAACATTGGCTGTGAAAAGTCGCTATTACCGGCACGCTCGGCTTTAATAATTTAACCAGCCAAATTAAGGAAGACGGCCCGATGGAATGAAAATGAATAACATCAACATCGCGCTTAGCCACATCCAAACAGGCCCTGAACACATGAGTGATGGTATCCAGATGCTTCGTATAAACGCCGCCCAAACTTATTAAGTTGACGCCTTTATATTTCTTTAAGTTCGCCTTAGTGTAATTCGGCCTTGTGTAAACAAAAACTTCATGCCCAAGTTTAACCAGCCGCGTTGACAATTCTTCAACGTGCTTCTCTATGCCTCCCAGCTTAGCCGGTATTCCTTTTTGTCCGATAAAATATATTCGCATAATTCAAATCTACAAATGATATTCAAATCTACAAATTTTTAAATCTTATTCGCATTATTCGCAATTCGCATTATTCGCATATAATTCGTAGATTCGCATTATACTTATTCAATGTAAAACCCCAAATTATAACTTAATCCCGAATTTTTTCCGATAACTTTTATGTCGTAGCCGCCGGCGTCAACTCGCGGCGTTTCAATGACTTTGGTGAATTCACCCTTGCTATCCGCCTTGGCTTCCGTTTTCTCGCCCGCAAAATCTATTTCTAAATTTTCATTCTGGCCGAATCCTCCGCCCCGTAAAGAAACCAAAGAACCACCCGGCGCTCTGCTTTTGTCAACTGACAGGCGCAAACCCTCTGTCGGCCCTTCGTCTTTTTCCGTCGCCCTGAAAAAAGCTTCCATTTTTAAATTATCATTAAGCGCTATAATACTTGAATTGTTAAAAACAATAATTTTTTCTTTGCCGGCCAAGTTGACGACTTTTAACCTCATGGCCCAACCGTTGCCGCCGCCCAAAGAGGAGGTATAAATCCATTTAACCGGCGTAAGCTTTTCTTTATCCATCTTAACTACCCCCACGCCGTCGGAAAAATAAAAATGGTCCTTGCCCGCCAATCCGTCCGTGTCATAGCCGAGATTGGAAATATGTTTGAAGCTTTTTATCAGCTTGCCGCTGAAATTGTACTTCGCCAATTCCCTGTCATCAACGACGCTAATCGCTCCCTCGTTCTCGTCAATCAACAATTTGCGGTTATGTTTTTCGTTAATATTAAGGTCAATATTCGTTTTCTCCTCTCTGGAATCGGCGTCAATAATTTTTAAAACATCATTATCAATATTAAATAAATAATTTCCGCTTGGGGAAATTTGAATGTTGCGGTAATAATCATTAACGGCGTTATAGGAATTAATTACTTCCATTTCCGAATTCCAAATCTTTAATCCCCTGGTGCCGATGGTCATAATATTTCCGCCGACACGATCAAGGTTTAAAAACCAATCCCAGGAATTGTCTTTGGTTTTGGCGGTCAACGCCGGGCTGTCCGAAGAAGTTACGTCATATTTATATAAATATCTGCCGTCAACCATGTAAGCGTAAAGCCTGCCGCCCTCTTCGTTGAAAACCATTTCATAAAAATCGCCCCCGCCCGCGTAGCGAGCCTCCGGAGAATTTATTTCCGCCGTTTTCGTTATCTTTCCGCCGGCCAATTTAAAAATTTCCGCCCCGCCCATATTGACGGAACTAATAACAATCTCGCCGTTATAACTTATGGCGTCGCCAGAATAATATGATTTTGTTTTGCCGTAACCCGCGGGCGGCAAAAAGATTATTGCAACCAGAAGCGAAAAAAACAAAATAAACCCAATACCTCCCTTCGCCATAGAAGAATGGCATAAAAATTTTTTATTGCATGTTATCATTCGCTGTATTCGCATATTCACCCCGTTAAATAGCGAAGCTAAATTGCGAAGCAATTTATTTAATGGGGTAAATTTGTAGATTCGCATTATGTAATTTAACACCAAACCTTATCATAATAAGCCAATAATGTCAAGAGTTTGGAATAATAATTATTTCGGCTTACTTTAGCTATTTTTCTCCCACATTATTATTCAACCACTTCTCCTTTTCCGCTTGCCAATCTGTCAAATTCCAGATTGGTAGTGACATTTTTCAAGTTGCCGCCAATTTCTTTTTCGCAAAAACTGTCGTAAGCGCTGTATTTTATGTCAATTGCCAAGTTTAAAATTTTACCGATATCGTCTCGCCCCGGAATTACCCCAACCTCAAATCCCGCTTTATAGTTGCCGCCGTTTTTGCCGACTTCATCAACGCTCCAAATTACTCTTCTGCCCACCTGACCGTACAGCAAGTTGCCCGCCAATAAACTTTTGTTGTCGGTCCAAACAACATTTTCCGGCAACTCGGCGGTAATACTCACATCCTTTAAGTTATTGCCGAGATTATCAATTTCCCATAAAATCCAATAATTGGTTGCCATATCAACCGTCGGCGGCAAAGGTCCGACTCCCAGCTGATCGCCTTGCAAACTGTAATAATATCCGGCTGATTTTATATTCAAGGTGGAAATAACTTTCACGGGCGCCGACTTAATGGCATATTCAACCGCCTGTCCCCCGATTTCATAACTAACCGTTACTTGCGCATAAATCGCCTCTTCGGTTCCGATTTTTTTGCGGTCAAACTTCACTTTTAAATCAGCCGTTCCTTCTTCGCCCGCCTCCAAGCCGGCGATTGTCAAAATATTGTCATTCTCTTTTTTGACGGCGGCCGGACCGCTGACGTTAAAGCTCCGAATGCCAAAATTTTTATTGCCGATCGCCAAAGCAATTTTTATATTCCCGACTTTTTCTTTTTCATTATTTTTGTAATTAAAGCGAAAATTGATTTCTTCTTCCGCCTCCATCGCTTTTTTATCCGGATTTAGCGATACCTTTAATTGCGGCGTCTTGACCGCTATTTGCTTTTCCACTACTGCCTGCTTTAATCGCTCTTTGCCAAAAGCGATATAGCCGGCAAGGGCGAGGAGGCGCTCCCCTTCTCCGTTTTTGGCGATTGCGCTAAAGTCAATCGCGATTTCTTCGCCCGCTTTTATTTCTCCGAGCGACATGACATTGTTGTTTAACGCGCAACTTGATTGTTTTATTTCCCAATTATCGCCTTCTATCGCCAATTCCGCATTGTCAAAATCATTGGCGCCCGTATTTCTCACTTTTATCCCGCCGTTAAACAACGTTCCCTGATAAACCTCGGCCGGAGCGGACAAGGCGAGATTAAGCATGGAATCTTCTACGGTGTAAATTATTGAATTTAAGACGCTTGATTTTTTCCCGTTTATCTTGAAACTGAAAATTGCGACCGCAGTTTCCTGACTGCCTAAATTTCCCATAATTAATCCTCTTATTTTTATCTTTCCATTGGCTCCGGCCGCCAAGTCGCCCAAACGAAAAGTGTTGGTTTTAGCGTCAAAAATATTTTCCGGTTCAACTCTTTCTATTAAAAACTTCTCCGGTAAATCAACCGCTATATTGCCGTCTCGCAGCTCCTCGCCGTTTTTGTTGCCGTAGGCGATAACCAGCGTTTCAACGTTTCCGCTCGCAATTTTTTCATTTTCCATGCTCAAATCAAGAGTAATGTTCTTGCCCGGATGCCAGAAGGCGAAGTAAACCACGGCAACGGTTAAGGCAACGACAATCAGCGCCAAAATCGCGTCAACCGCCAAGTGAAACTTGCTGGCGCGGTAATATTTTTCATGCCGCCTTCTGAAAGGAGTAATAAAAACATTCAGCTTGCCGATGATGACTTTGCTCTTTTTGGCGTCAACATTATTCTTGTCCGCGACAATAATATTTCCGCCGGAATTTTTAAGAGGCAATTTTTCCTGCGAAATAATTTCTAAATTCCCGCCTTCTTCGCTAAATTCTTTTTTTTGTTGATTGTTTTGTTGATTCATAAATTTTAAGCTAAATAAATTAAAAAAATATTAAAAATTGGTTGTGCTTGCTAAAATCTCGCTTGTCTTGTCATTATCCATGTCGTCCGCCATAACTTTGACGCCGCTTCTCATATTTTTGTCATAAGCGAAAAATTGTCCGGTTGCTTTGCCGTCTTTGTTAAATATCCTTATTTGCGGTCCGCCGCCGGCTCCAGCGCCGGTAATAATTTCCTCCCTCCCGTCGCCATTTAAGTCGCCCGCGGCCACGTTCACCCCGCCGCGGAAATTCTGGTCATAGGCGAAAAATCCCGGGATTAACAATTTACCTTTAGCGGAAAAAACTTTTACGAACGGTCCGCCCTTTGAAGCCGGCGCGGTTATTATCTCCTCCCTCCCGTCGCCGTTTAAGTCGCCCGCGGCCACGTTCACCCCGCCGCGGAAATTCTGGTCATAGGCGAAAAATTGCCCTAAAATTTTGCCGTCCTTACGGAATATCTTTACATGCGGTCCGCCGCTCAAAGGAACGGTTATTATTTCTTTTATTCCGTCATTGTTAAAATCGGCAATTGCCAAAGATATTTCCTTCTTAAAAGAGGCGCCGTAGGGCGAAAAAGCATTTATTTTTTTTTCGTTGTCATAAACGGCAACCGCTCCCCGCCCGCTAATCAGCATTTCCAAATCCCCGTCGTTGTCAATGTCGGACGCTAAAATTTGCGCCGCGCCGACGAAACTGTCCTTGTAAGCGAAAAAACCATTATGCGCCTGTTCTCCTTTTTTGTTAAAGACGCGCGTAAAATCGCCGTTATTGAAACTGTTATCCCTGATTTCCGTGTTTATTTTTAAAAGCACCACTCCGTCATTGGGGCTTAATTTTATCCAGTTTGTTTTTGAGCCGTCATTCACGGTCTTGTCCTGTTTGCCGTTGATTTTTTCAAACTCCTCTTTGCTGAAAACATATTTCTGCGCTTCATTAGTCGCGTTAACTATGGCCATGCCGAAATCAAAATCGCGCCGCCAAAGGCCGGACTTTACGGAACCGTCATTTCTGTCAAACAAATTGTAAGCGACGGATTTAACTTTCCCCAAATTCACGTCGTATTCGTCATACCACCAGGTCTGGGCGTGCGATTGGTCGCCATAATCAAAGGAAAAATAACCGTCGCCCAATAAAGCGCTTGTCAGGCCAAAGCGCATCTCGCGATAACTGTCCATTTTGCCGGTATTTTTTGTGTTCGCGTTTATAATGTAAATTTGGGGCGCCGCATTTTTCTTGGGCAAACCTTCCAAATACTGGCTCATGGTCGCGCTCCACGTGCCGTTGCCCTCCCAGGGGGTGGGAAACGTTTCAAACATCCGGCCGTTTACATTCGGTTGATACAAATCCAGCGAATCGCCGTTTATTATTATCGCCTTGCTTCCTATTTTTTCCCTTGTTTTTTTAAAAAGCTCGGCCATCCCTTCCCGCCATTTCTGATTCGCGTAGTTTTTGTCGTCCTTAACGCCGTCGCAGTCAATATCCACCCCCTTACTGTTTCCGTTGTCTATCGACGAATTGACGGTATCATACATTATGCCGTCCCATTCACCGATGTTGATTTTGCCGTTCACGTAATCCGCGTTAAACTCTATCCAATCTTTATTATTCAAATTAACGGCATAAATAGAAGGCCATACTTCAACCTTTTGGCCAGAGCCGTCGCGCAACCACCAATTATTTTTCTCCACTTCCTCATATAAATAGCCATGCAGACCGGTTGATTCGTTTACTCCGCTTTCATTAATCATGGCCGGATAAACGTAAGACAGAAGCAGGCCTTCTTTTTTTTGTTGCCTGAATTTGTCAAAAAAACTTTTATTGTGAAGAGTCATTTCCGGAGGTAAAATCAATAAATCCCACTTAGCGAGCGTATCATATTCGCCTTCGTTAAAATATTTCAAATAATAATTCGCCAACTTGGGGTATGTTCCCGCCTGCCTTGCCTGCGGCGGCATAGCGGGCAGGTCTTGCGCGCGTAAATTGCCACCCGGCGCGAGCATCAAGCTGAACATTAAGAAAGTCGCCGCCCACCTTATAAGAGGGGGTAGAGAAAATTTCTTTATTTGCCCCCTTTGTGTAAGGGGGGTTGGGGGGATTTTATCTTGCATACTCCTTATAAATGCTAATAATTTGAGCTAAATGCTTTCGAGGATTGAAATCTTTAGTTGATAAATTGGCGCTAACCGCCATTCTGTCGATTTTTTTTTCGTCCAGCGAGTTTATTTTATTTATTTTATCGGCAAGATCATTGCTATCTCTGGCCTCAAACAAAAAGCCGTTTTCGCCGTCTTTTATTATCTCCGGCATTCCACCAACGCGGGAAGCAATCACGATTTTTCCGGCCGCCATCGCCTCAAGAAGAGAAAGCGGCATATTCTCCGGCCAAATTGAAGGAATAACGATCGCCTTTGCGCTATTTATTAAATTGCGCAGTTCATCGCCATGCTTCACTCCCGGCATTTCAACCTTGTCTTCCAATTCTAAATTCTTAATTCTTAATTCTAAATTCTTCCTCTCCGGTCCATCGCCGACAATCTTTAATTTTACGCCATCGTCCACTTTCCGCGTTGCTTCCACCGAAACATCAATCCCCTTTTCCTCTGATAAGCGACCGAAATATAATAAATAATCTTCCTTTTTTGCCCCCTTTGTAAAAGGGGGGTGGGGGGGATTTACAAAATTATAAACCACCCTTATTTTTTCCGTCGGCACACCGAACTGAACGCAAATATCTTTCATGAACCGGCTAGGAGCGATGAATAAATCAACTTTATCGTAAATTTTTAAAATCTGGTGATGTAAATACATTTCAATGGTCGCCAACAAACTTTTCCAAAACGAGTTTTTCAAGCATCTGTTAAGCGCGCAATTATAATATTTTCCGCCCTGGCATTTATAACACGGCCTGCTTTTAGTGAATAACTTATAATTCGGGCAAACCAATTTATAGTCATGCAAATGCATAACAATCGGCAAATTATGTTTTTTCGCCACGCTTATTATTGAAGGCGAAATTTGATGATAAATATTATGCAGATGAACGATGTCCGGCCTAAAATCTAAAATTAGTTTTTCAAATTTTCGCGCCGCCTCAAAACTCCACAAAATCCGGCTTACATATTTAAAAACATCGCTAATTTTAAATTTATTAAAATTAACATTGCTGACAAAATATTTTTCATGCCCATCCTCTGCGCCCCCTTTGCCTGCCCCGTCGAATTTACCCCGTCGAATGACTTGGGGTGACTTGGGGTTAAAGGGGGGTAGGGGGGATTTTTCAGGAGGCGCCATGGAAAATTTAGCGACCTCATGCCCTTCCTTTTTAAGCATGCCGCAAAGATCCAAAAAATATTTTTCCGCTCCGCCCCTTAAATAATTAAATTTGTTGACCTGCAATATTCTCATAATTTTTTAAATGATAGGCAAACATGCCCTTGCAATATTCGGAAACCCAAACGGCCTACAATAATATCATAGGCCTTGGCTAAAATATTCAGGATCGGGTACTTGTAAAAATAAGTGAAAACGGCTGGAAAGAATTTGACTTCTTTCGTTTTAAATCCGGCGGCTTCAAACATACCCACCAGGTTGTAGATATTCTTGTAATTGTAAAAAGTCGGCCAACATTTTTCCACGCCCTTAACTTTCTTGTGAACACCCACGTTCGTCAATCTAGAAAATAAAAATTCAGGCGCCAATGGATTAGGTACAGTAAAGATAAAATATCCTCTCTTCTTTAGAACCCGAAAAATCTCTCGACTAGCCATATCAACATTCCGCACGTGCTCAAGGACAAAATTGGAAAAAGCCAGATTATATTTATCGGAATCGACCAGGCCCATCGTTTCCACGGATTGATTATGGCATTTTCCCGCCTTGACATGTTTAACCCGGCAATTCTCGATATCTACCCTGTCGGATATGTAAGAGCAGCCGAAGTTGTCTAGGTGGTTTTCAATAACAACGCTCGACCCCGAACCGACATTAAGGATGAGACTATCTTCGGACAATTTGAGTCGTCCGACGATTTTCTCTATCATATATTTTTCTGCGTAAGTCTGCATAATAAAAACTAATAAATCAATCTAATATCTTTATTTTTAAATCATAAAGCGCGGATATTATGGCGAGGCTTAATTTAGAACCAGGAAAAAATTTCTTGAAAAAGTATGTCATGCCGATCTTTTCATGGCGCAAACTAAAAAGCGAACCGCGTCCGCCGGAAGAAAAACCATGGTAATGCATAATTTCGGCTTCCGGGAAATAGACGACCTTGGATCCGGCCTGTATCTGGCGCGCGCAGAAATCCATGTCTTCCACGCCGAAGAAATAATTCTCATCAAGGAGACCGGTCTTTTTAAGGGCTTCCCTGCGGATGAGCATACAACCGCCGCTTACCCAACCCACTTCGCTTGCTTGATTAAAAAATCTTTCGGTAAAAATATTTTTATAGACCAAAGTACCGCCGGGAAAAACTTTTGACAGCATAAGGAGGCGCATCAATTCTCTCAGAAGGTTCGGCGAGTAGCCAGCGCTCGGCTGAATGTCTCCTTTGATATTGTAAAAACGGGGTCCCAAAACCGCGATGTCCAGATGGTCTTCCATGTATTTTACCATCTTGCCGATAGCGCCTTCTTTTACGAAAACGTCCGAGTTGAGGAGTAATATGTAATCGCCTGTCGCGAGCATCATCCCCTGGTTCGCTGCTTTGGCAAATCCCAAATTTTCTTTGTTCATTATCAACTTTATCCCCACATCAATCTTGGTGTGGGGATTTGCTCCCAACCGGGAAAATTTTTCCGCGTCCAATTTCTCCTTGGAACCGTTGTCAATTAAAATAATTTCAGCATCCAACCCCTTTTCTTTTTCCAAAAAATTTCTTACCGCCCTTTCAGTCATCTCCGCCGTATTGTAATTGATTATGATTACAGACAATCTATTTTTCATATGTTTTTAAATTGGCGAACGCTCCAAGCATAATCCAAAAAATAACGGCGTATTGGAGCGCGAAAAATGTGACTTCGGCCAGACCGTTCAAGGAAGCTGCGATGAGACTGGCGGTAAAGCCGTAAGCGAGTAAAACGTTCCGACCTTTAGGAACTTTTAAATATTTTCTAACGCTCCCGAAAATAGACACGGCGATAAGGCACACCAGTGCGAAGCCGAGTATGCCTAAGTCAATCGCCGCCTGCAAAAAATAATTATTCACGCACTGGCTGTAATTAAGAAGCTTCCTGAAATAAACGAGCTGCTGACCGGAGCCGACGCCCAACCACAAGTTGTCTTTAATTATCTTCCAGCCGACTTCATATTCCATGATTCTGGCTTTGGTATTGGCGTCAACAAAAATATGCGCCAATCTCTCCGCCAGTCCTGTGAAAAAAGAAGAAAAAAATATATAGCTTAAAATAATGAAAAACGCGACCGTCAATATGAAAATTATCCTTCTATCTTTCAATTTAATAAACAAATAAAATAAACCGGCAAACAAACTAAGGATGGCCGCTTTGCCCAAAGTCAAAAATACGGCCAATGAACCGAAAATAAAAGAGAGCAATAAAAACGGCTTTCCACCCCCTTTAATAAAGGGGGCCTGCCCTGAGCCTGCCGAAGGGGCAAGGGGGGATTTTTCCTTAACTGAAACATCAAAATAAAACGTTAAAATAATCGGCAATAATAATACCAATATAGCGGAAACAAGCGCGACTGGTCCCATGGGAATTAAAATGTTGCTACGGTCAAAAAAGAATTTTGAGGACCATCCCATTTGATAAAATTTCACGAAAATTTGAACGCTTAAAATAACCGCGGTCGCCGCCAGTCCATATAAAAACCATTTCATCTTTTTCTCTGTCATCCCGGCCGTAGAGCCGGGATCCAGTATCGCGTCAACATTGACTACCGGTAAACTTTCTGGATTCCCTACCTTGCCGGCAGGCGGGCGGGTCACCTGCCTCGACTCGCCGTCTTCGGCGAGACGGAAGCCCGGAATGACAGAGGGTATGGTATCCGCCTCATTGCCAAATAAATTCAGAGCCAAAAAATAAGAAAGAAAACTAAAGATTAAAACTTTTAAGCCGAAAATATAAAGGCGGAAATCAATAATTTGCCAAAAAGAGGCAACGGCGAGAAGCGCGTAGGCCGCGAGAAAAAAAGACAATTTATCTATTTTTATTTTCTCTATATTTTTATTTAAAAACTTGTCCAGTAAAAATACAATGGCGGCGGCCAGAATGAAAACTTCCGCCAAACTCATCTCATACACCCAGCCGGGATTAACGTAAAAATTTATGAATTTGCCGAAGACAAGCGACGGAACGGCCAAAACCAAAAATATCCAAAGCTGTCGTTTTAAAAAAACATAAACCAGAGCCAAAACTATCAAACTTAAAATTATATAAAAACTTGTTAAATTGAACAAAACCAGCAATAAAAATAGCGGCGCGATTATCAGCAATAATCGGCCTAATGTTTCTGTTTGATTGCTTAAATTCATTCTATTTTCCGACATTTTTTTTCGTAAATTTACCTTTGAAGTGCACCACTCATGTATAATATAATTGGCGGAGCCAA
>CAZZBC010000011.1:0-1232 GCA_964652175.1 uncultured Gammaproteobacteria bacterium
TGGTTAATTCCCGAGAAATATTCGGGAAGAATATATGAAACCCTATATGAGTTCTTTATATTATCAGTATAGCAAAAATTTTTAAAATTGTCAACATATTTTTATGAATTTTTTCAAAAATGCTATAATTAATCCAAGCACCTTCCTGCGAGGTATTTGACCTCGCGGGAAGATTATCTTATGCATTCATCCAGCAGCTCTGCTGCGGAGTGTTCTGGAAGATGCTGGATAAAAATACCGCCTGTAATATTTAATTAATAACCCCGTCTTTATTATATGATGAAGGCTGAAGAAAAATTTTTAGCCGGCTACGACAAATATGCTTCGGCTATATTGCGGCATATATTTTTCAGAGTATCAGACCAAACTCTGGCCGAAGATTTGGCGCAAGAGACTTTTTTCAAAGCTTGGCGCCATATCGCCAAAACCGGCGAGGAAATAAAAAATTTTAAAACCTTCTTTTATAAAATTGCGGACAACCTGATAATTGACCATTACCGCCGCAAATCGCGGAAGGAGTTTCCCTTGGAAGATGTCGGCGAGAACGAATTGGCCGTTTCCGCCCCTCAGGAAAAAGAAGCCGAAGGAACGGCAAATAAAAATTTAATTGAAAAATATCTGAAAGAAATCGGCGATGATTATCGGCAAGCGCTTATTTGCCGCTATATTGACGATTTAAGCATTAAGGAAATAAGCGAGATTACCGGCAAGTCAGCCAATAATATAAGCGTTATGATCCACCGCGCGCTGAAAATGTTAAGAGAAAAATATGATAAAAGAATTTAAAATTAAAAAAGAGATTAAAAGAATGCGGAAAAGCCCGATAAATGGGGATTTTTTGGGTATTTTAAGAGTAAAATTGAAAGATTATGCCGTCTCCCATCCTGTAAGAAAAGAGGCTGCCGGTCGTCTATTGAAAGTAGAAAGGTTAAATTTTAAATATATGCCAGCAATAATTATAGCTTTAATCGTGATTTTAAGCAGCGGCGGCGTGACGCTTGCTTCGCAAAACAGTTTGCCCGGCGACGCTCTTTATGGCGTAAAAATCTTGACTGAAGACGCGCGTTTGGTATTGGCAACAACCCCGGAAGCGGAAGTCGCGGTCGGGTTAAGATTAGCTTCCAAAAGAATTGAAGAAATCCAAAAAATATTGGCGGAAAGAGGAGTGGAAGCCAAGGGGCTGGACAAGGCCTTATCGCAATTTGAAAAAAACATGGCGGCCGTAGCCGCGG
>CAZZBC010000011.1:1242-11089 GCA_964652175.1 uncultured Gammaproteobacteria bacterium
GTTGATGAAACATTTATCGGTGGAAAAGAAAAAGGCGAAGGGCAAGGATGCGAGCGCCTTGGCAAAAAAAGCAAATGACGGGCTGGATGTTGATAAAGAAAACATAAACAGAATTATTGAGGCGAAAAAGGAACAGCTTGAAAATGAAATTGAAGGCGTAAAAAAGGAAATTAAAAAAGTCCGCGAGGCCGGCGACACGACGGCCATTGATCCTTTAGAGAAAAAATTGGCGGCGGTAAAGACGGAAAAAGATTTATTAGAAGCAAAAGGGGATGAAGCGGAAGAAAGAGTGAAGGACGAAGAAGAAAAAATTGAAAAAGAAATGGAAATTAAGGAAGCGGCTGTAAAAGCGATTGACGAGGCCAAAAAGGAAGCCGAGGATTTAAAGGCGGAAATAATCGAAAAAAGCTTAACGGTTCAAGAGGACGTTTGGGCGCAATATAATGACTTTATGGCTAAAGCCGAAGAGGCGTTGGCAAATGAACATTATGTCCAGGCGCGCCAGCATGCCAAACAGGCCAAAGACGCCTTAAAACACGTGGAAAAAGCCCTTGAAAAAAACAAACAAGATCAGGAGGAGGCGGATGCAGATAAAGAAGATGAAGCAATTGAATCAGATAATATGAACGAAGAAAAAGGAATTAAAAATGAAAACAAGGAGACATCTGCCGCTCGAGACCTAAAAGATAAAAATAAGGGGAAAACAGCGACTTCTACGGAAGAGAGCGAAGAAGAAGGTGATGATTAATATTAACTAAAAGATACCAAGGGACTAAATCTTCATTATGGGATTTAGTCTTTTTGCAATTTTAGATATTTGCGGCAATTTTAATACCCCCACCACGGGTGGGGGTATTGACAAGGTTTTTATGGGGAGTATAATATAAATATGGTTCAAAATAATGAAAAAATTTTAACGAATTTCAAAAAAGCCCATTCGCTGTCGGGCAAAATTATTAAAATGACGGAAAGTCGAGAATATTGCGTGAACATCATGCAGCAGAATTTGGCGGCAATCGGTCTTTTAAAATCGGCGCACCAGATGCTTATGGAAAGGCATCTTAACACTTGTTTCAAGAATGCCATGGCCGCCAAAAATGAAAAATTAAAACAGCGGATGATAGATGAAATTTTAAAAGTAACCAAACTGGTTAATAAGTGATATGCCTGCAAAAGTAAAATTTAATATTTCCGGAATTCATTGCCAAAGCTGCAAATTTTTAATTGAAACCGAAATTAGCGCCTTGGCCGGAGTTAATAAAATTATTGTTGACCACCAAAGCGGCATGGCGGAAGTAGAATTTGACGAGGCTAAAATGTCAAAAGAAAAAATTTTTGAGGAGGTGGAAAAGCTTAATTATACCGTAGCTTTATGCGAAGAGAATGTCGGCGGCATCAGCCGGGAAGCAGACGATAAAAAGAATAAGAAATATTTTCTGCCCGTTTTTTTATCTCTGTCGGCCTTAATAATTTTAATTGGCGGATATTTTTTAATTGAAGTCGCCGGAGGCTTTGAGTTGTTGGAAGCGCTAAACGAAGGAAGCGTCAGTTATGGTTTGATATTTATTATCGGCCTTCTTTGCGGCTTCCATTGCGTCGGCATGTGCGGCGGATTGGTAGTTTCCTATACGGCCAAGCGGCTGGCGGACGGAGACGAAAATAAAAATTTTTTAACTCCTCATTTTCAATATAATGCCGGCCGACTTATTTCTTATGCGGTAATCGGCGCCATTCTGGGCGGCGTTGGTTCGTTTTTCGGCGTAAATCCGGTCTTTACCGGAATTGTGATGTTGGCGGCCGGCGCATTGATGGTTTTAATGGGCTTGTCGTTTATAAAAAATTGGCCGGTTTTGGAAAAATTGAAAGTAAAGATGCCACAATTTATCGCCCGTTTTCTTTTTAGCCAAAAGTATGACGTTAAACCCAAGGACCCCTTTATTATCGGACTTTTGAATGGTTTTATGCCTTGCGGCCCGCTTCAGGCCATGCAACTTTATGCTCTTACTTCCGGCGACGCCTTAAAAGGAGCGTTAAGCATGGGGATTTTTGCCTCGGGAACGATTCCTTTAATGTTCGGTTTTGGCGCTTTTATTTCCAAAATAGGGCAAGGCCAAATTAAAAAAATCATGAGATTTTCCGGTATTTTGGTGATGATTTTGGGACTGGTTATGTTTAATCGGGGCTTAGTAAATTTCGGCTATGGTTATGGTGGAGGAGGCGCGAAAGATAAAGCGACGGATGAAGAGAGCGGCGGAACGGAGATTGATAACCAAAAAGATTTCCAAGTCGCAAAAATGGACTTGACCTACTATGGCTATCAGCCCAACGTCCTTTATATAAAGGCGGGTAAACCGGTGCGCTGGGTGATTAATGTCAAGCAAATGTCTGGTTGCACCAACGCGATCATGATCGAGTCATTGGGGATTAAAAAAGATTTACGGCCAGGAGAAAATATAATAGAATTTACTCCGCCTGATAATGTTAGGGAAATAAAGTTTTCCTGCGGTATGCGGATGGTGTGGGGGAAGTTTATAGTTAACAAATAATTTAATTCGAATACTACAAATTTTGTAGTAAATATAAAGTGTTAATATACTGATATTAGCATATCGTATGTTATATTCGCAGTATTCGCATTATAATGTATGATGAACTATTTTTACAACATGATGGGAGGATTCGGGCCGGGATTTGGCTTTTTCTTCATGATTATTTTCTGGGCGCTTGTTGTTTGGGCGATTGTCGCTTTGGTCCGTTGCGCTTCCGGCCGGAGCTATTGGTGTTGCGGCCGAGACGAACGCCATGGCCGCCACGAGCATGGCCGGGCGCTGGACATCCTGAAAGAGCGCTACGCCAAGGGTGAAATCACCAAAGAGCAGTTTGAGCAGACGAAGAAGGATTTGCAATAAAATCTATGTCAACACGTCAATTAAAATTGACCATCACCGGCATGACTTGCGCGAGTTGCGCGGTGAACAATGAAAAAGCCCTGCTTAAAACCAAGGGTATTTTAAGCGCGAACGTGAATTTCGCCACGAAAAAGGCGATGGTGGAATATGATGATGAAATTTTGACGGAGGAAGGAGTGATAAGAGTAATTAGGGAGAATGGATATAATATTGAAGAAATTACAAATTCAAAATTACAAATTACAAATAAAATCCAAAATTCAAATCCCAAATTCCAAAATGACACGCACGCGCATCATGCAATGCGTCAGAAAAAATCCCCCCAGCCCCTTTTTATTAAAGGGGGTAATAACGGCGAACACACACACGGCGAAGAAGATATTAAAAAAACATGGCGGACTTTTTTATGGTCGGCTATTTTAAGCTTACCGCTTCTTTTGGAAATGATTTATAAGTTTCGCACAGGAATAATGATAAGCGGCATTGATTTAATAATGTATGTTCATGTTATTTTAGCGACCGCGGTTGTTTTTTATTTTGGTTGGCGGTTCCATAAGATGGCGTTAAGGCAGGCGCGGCATTTCGGGGCCAACATGGACACGCTTGTTTCCATGGGCACAGCGGCCGCTTATTTTTACAGCTTGTATCTTGTGGCCGACAAACTTATAAGTGGCGGAGAGATGAAGGATGGCTATTTTGAAGTGGCGGCGATTATTATAACTTTAATTCTTTTAGGAAAATATTTTGAAGCTAAAAGCACGGGGCAGGCTGGCGAGGCCATGCGGAAACTCATGGAATTGGGGGCGAAAAAAGCGCGTATTTTGATTGGCGGCGAGGAAAGGGAAATAGATACGGGAGAAGTGAAGGTCGGCGACACGCTTCTTATTAAGCCGAGCGAAAAAATTCCTCTGGACGGTGAAGTAATTAAGGGTGAATCAAGCGTCAATGAAGCCATGCTTACCGGCGAATCAATGCCGGTTGAAAAAAAGGCCGGGGCAAAAGTTTTCGGCGCGACCATAAATCAAAACGGAGTTTTAAAAATAAAAGTGATGCAAACCGGCGAAGGAACAGTACTGGCGCAAATTATTAGGACCGTGGAAGAGGCGCAAGGCTCAAAAGCGCCGATTCAAAAATTGGTTGATAAAATTTCGGGAGTTTTCGCGCCGGTTGTTATTGTTATTTCTATTTTTACTTTCGCCGGCTGGATGCTGGCGACGAAAAATTTTTCCGGCTCTCTTATTAACGCCATCGCGGTTTTGGTGATCGCCTGCCCCTGCGCTCTGGGATTGGCGACGCCGACCGCCATTATGGTCGGCACGGGAAAGGGCGCGAAAAACGGCGTGCTTTTCAAGAGCGGAGAAAGTTTTGAGCGCGCGAAAAATATTACTATGGCAATTTTTGACAAGACCGGAACGTTGACAAAAGGAGAGCCGAGGGTGCAGAAAGTGTTAATGTCCCCCTTGCATAAGGGGGATGAAGGGGGTTTAAAATCCTCTCAGCCCCCTTTATACAAAGGGGGTGAAGACAGCATTTTAAAAATCGCCGGGTCGTTGGCGAAAAATTCGGAACATCCTTTGTCAAAAGCGGTTGCCTTGTATGTGAAGGAGAAAAATATTAAATTGGAGCAATTGGATAATTTTTCCGCCCGAGGCGGACCAGCTTGGAGCTGGAAAGAAGTTGAGGGCAAAGGCGTGATGGCAACGGTAAAATCCCCCCTGCCCCCCTTTGCTAAAGGGGGCGTCATGGCGGCGCTTGGGAATAAAAAATTATTAGAAGAAAATAATATTGAAACAAAATGGGTGGATGAAATTTTGGCTGACGAAAATTTGGGCGTTGGAACTTGGCTTTTCGTGGCAGAAGATAAAAATGTGATCGGCGCGATTTTAGTCTCCGACCAGATTCGCGAAGAAACAAAAAAGGTGGTGGGCGAGATTAAAAAAATGGGGCTTAAAGTCGGCATGATTACCGGGGACAACAAAAAAACCGCCGAAGCGGTCGCGAGGCAGTTGTGCATAGAAAAAGTTTTGGCCGAGGTTTTGCCGTCCGCCAAAGCGGAAGAGATTAAGAAGTTTCAAAAAGCAGATGAAAAAATCGTGTTCGTGGGCGACGGCATCAATGACGCGCCGAGCCTGGTGCAGGCCGATCTCGGAATCGCTATGGGTAGTGCGACGGACATCGCCAAAGAAGCGGGCCAAATCATTTTAATGCAATCCAATTTGGAAAAAGTTGTTGAGGCGATAAAGACATCCCGTCTGACTTTTAAAACCATAAAGCAAAATTTATTCTGGGCGTTTTTTTACAATGTCGTTGCCATACCCCTGGCCGTGGCCGGCGTTTTAAGCCCCATTATCGCCGCCGCCGCCATGAGCTTTAGTTCCGTGTCGGTGGTGTTGAACAGCTTGAGAATATATAAAAAAGATGGTGTAAAAAAAAACGGTTGACAGTTGTCAGTGGTTGTGGTATCTTGATAATAGAGCTAGTTGTTATCAACAATTAGCTTTTTTTAATACTACATTATGTCTGATTTAACAAACGCCATAAAACAAATTTGCGATGAGAAGGGCTTAAGTTATGAAGCGGTTATTGAAACCATTGAATCGGCCTTAGCCGCGGCTTATCGCAAGGACTTTGGCGAAAAAAATCAAAATATCAAAGTTGAATTTGACCCCGAAACCGGCAAGTCAAAAGTTTTTGACGTGAAAACGGTAGTGGAAGATTTAACTGAAGAGGAAAAAAAGGAACTGGAGGAAAGAGCTAAAAGAAGAGCGGCGGTTTCGGCGGGCTCACCGCAGGCGCGGGCGGAAGATACTCCGGCTTCCTTCGATAATACTCAGGACAAGTCGCTCAGCATGGGCGTTCCTGCAAGTCAAAGCCAAGCGCAAGAGGAAGTTGCGGCAAAGGAAGGCGAGGAAGAGGTTAGAAAGTTTAATCCCAGAACCGAGATTCAGTTAAGCGACGCCAAAGAGATTAAAAAGGCCGTTAAAATCGGCGATGAAATAAAAATGAAACTTACTCCGCCGGACGCTTACGGACGCATGGCCGCCCAAACCGCCAAGCAGGTTATTATTCAGCGGCTTCGCGAGGCGGAACGCAATATGATTTTTGACGAATTCAAAGACAAAGAAAATGAAGTGGTGAGCGGGGTTGTTCAGCGCCGCGAAGGGAAAATCGTTTTAATTGACCTTGGCAAGGCGGTTGGCATTTTGCCGTTAGAGGAGCAAATTTACAATGAAAGGTATAACCCGGGCGATCGGATTAAAGTTTTTGTCAAAGGCGTTAATTTAACTTCCAGAGGAGCGGAAGTGATTTTATCCCGCACTTCCGATGAAATTTTAAGGAAAGTTTTTTATCTTGAAATTCCGGAAGTTTCCAACGGCCTGGTTGAGCTTAAGGCAGTGGCGCGCGAGGCCGGTTCTCGCTCCAAAGTGGCGGTAGCCGCGCTTTCTGAAAATATCGACCCCATCGGCTCCTGCGTCGGCCAGCGGGGCGCGCGCATCCAAACCATCATTGCCGAACTCGGTGGAGAAAAAGTTGATATTATCCAACACGAAGACGAGCCGGAAAAATTCATCGCCAATTCTTTGTCGCCGGCAAAAATTATTAATATTGAAATCAATAAGGATGAAAAAAAAGCGGTTGTAACCGTCAACGAAGACCAGTTGTCGCTCGCCATCGGCAAGGGCGGCCAAAACGTCCGCCTCGCCGCGCGACTGACGGGGTGGAAGATTGATATTGTGGGAAAAGGGCCTGAAAAGGCCAAAGAAGTCAAAGAGGACGTAGAGGGCAAAAAAGAGGAAGAAGGGAAAGAAGAAGAGATAACAGATAACCCTTCGGCAAGCTCAGGGCAGACAAAATAGACGATAGATAATATGGAAGAAAAAGAAAATACGGAAGGCGTTAACATTTTGAATTTTAATATTTGAATTTTGGATTTATTTAGGATTTGTAATTTTGGATTTTTTATTTATTTTTTATTTTAATTTTAAATTTTATGTCCACATTTTTCATCCTCGGCTCTACCGCGCTGGCCATTGTTTACGGACTTGTTCTTATCAGACTCGTGCTTCGTCTTCCGGCCGGCAATGAAAAAATGGCCTCTATTGCCAAGGCTATTCAGGAAGGCGCCAAAGCTTATTTAAACAGGCAATACAGGACCGTTGCCGTGGTGGCGGCTGTTTTATTTTTAATTATTGGTTTTGTTCCGAGTTTAGGCTGGAAAACCGCGGTCGCTTTTTTGCTCGGCGCGTTTTTGTCGACTCTGACCGGCTATATCGGCATGAATGTTTCTGTGCGCGCCAACGTGCGCGCAGCCGAAGCGGCGCGTTCCGGCCTGCAAAAAGCTTTAACAGTGGCATTCCGCGGCGGCAGCATAACCGGTTTGTTGGTCGTCGGCTTCGCGCTTCTCGGCACGGCCGGATTTTATTTTTTGACCCATGATATTAAAGCGCTTATCGGACTTGGTTTCGGCGGTTCGCTTATTTCCATTTTCGCGCGCTTGGGCGGCGGCATTTTTACCAAAGCGGCTGATGTGGGCGCGGATTTGGTCGGCAAAGTTGAAGCCGGCATTCCGGAAGACGACCCGCGCAACCCGGCCGTGATAGCCGACAACGTCGGCGACAATGTCGGCGACTGCGCCGGCATGGCGGCCGACCTTTTTGAAACCTACGCCGTAACCACCATCGCCACCATGATTTTAAGCGCTTTAACTTTTACTTCTTTTCCCAATGCCGCAATTTATCCTTTGGCCCTTGGCGCCGTTTCCATTGTCGCTTCCATTATTGGGACTTTTTTTGTGAAGTTGGGCAAAAATAATAACATCATGTCTGCCCTTTATAAAGGATTGATTGTATCCGGCGTTTTAGCGGCTATCGCTTTTTACCCGCTTACAAATTATTTAATGGACGGAAATGAAACGTACGGAACCTTGAATTTGTATCTGGCTTCGCTCATCGGCTTGGCTGTCACCGCGGCGATGGTGATTATTACCGAGTATTACACTTCCACAAAATACCAGCCAGTCAAGGATATCGCCAAAGCTTCAGAAACGGGTCATGGCACGAACATTATTACCGGTTTGGCGGTTTCCATGAAGTCAACAGCCTGGCCGATTATCGTTATTGTGGCCGCGACTTTGGGCGCTTATTGGCTCGCCGGAATTTACGGCGTGGCCGTGGCCGCCATGGCCATGCTTTCCATGGCCGGCATTATCGTGGCCATTGATTCTTATGGCCCAATTACCGACAACGCCGGCGGCATTGCCGAGATGGCGGAAATGGGAGACGACGTGCGCGCCGTTACCGATCCGCTGGACGCGGTCGGCAATACGACCAAGGCTGTGACCAAGGGTTATGCCATAGCTTCGGCTGCGCTCGCCGCGCTCGTACTTTTTGCTGATTTCACCCATAGCTTGCCTGAAACCTTCCAATTTTTAATCAATGACCCGCGTGTACTGGCCGGACTGTTTATCGGCGGACTGCTCCCCTATTATTTCGGCGCTTTGTCCATGCAGGCGGTCGGTCGCGCCGCCGGTTCGGTCGTGAAAGAAGTGCGCCGGCAATTTAAGGAAAAGAAAATTATGGAGGGCATAGACAAGCCTGATTACGGTAAGACCGTGGACATAGTCACCAAAGCCGCTTTAAGCGAAATGATTATTCCGGCCATTATTCCTGTTGCCGCTCCAATTTTAATCGGTTTTGTTTTGGGAGTGGAAGCTCTCGGCGGTTTATTGGTCGGCTCCATTATCACCGGCATTTTCGTTGCCGTGTCCATGACGAGCGGCGGCGGGGCGTGGGATAATGCCAAGAAATATATTGAAAGCGGCAACTATGGCGGCAAAGGCTCGTTCGCCCATCAGGCGGCCGTAACCGGCGACACCGTCGGCGATCCCTATAAAGACACCGCCGGCCCGGCGATCAATCCGATGATAAAGATATTGAATATTGTCGCGTTGCTTATTGTGGGGTTGTTATTATAACTTTTTTGTCATTGCGGGCTTGACCCGCAATCCAGGAGTAATCGCAGGAACGTGATTATGGCATGGCCGTTTAAGAAACAATATTCCTGCGGCTCATCCCTGGATGCCGGATCAGGTCCGGCATGACAATAGAAAACATGACCACCTACATCTGCCAAATTTGCGGCGACGCTTATTTGGGTGAAGCCAAACCGAAGAACTGCCCCTTTTGCGGGGCGCACGAAGCCTTTATAAGAGAAGGTGATGTTTATTCCGCCCGCAGGGCCTTGGGGTTTTTGCCGGTGGTAAAAGAGAATATTAACTTAAGCGCGGTATCAAAGAAAAACATTGAAGAATTTTTAAGCCTTGAATTAAAGGCCAAAGAAATTTATTTGTGCATGGCCGGCAAAGCGAAAAGTTATGAAATAGAAGCCATGTTTAAGCGACTCTCCAAAGTTGAATTGGAACACGCCAATATTGCCTGCAAGATATTGAAGATAAAAATGCCTGATGTTCCGGCGGAAAAATGTTCCGATGAAGAAATTGAGAACTTTAAAAAAACGATTGAGTTGGAAGCCCGCGCCGCCGGCTTTTATCATAAGTTTGCGCAAGAGGCCTCCGAACAGCCGATAAAAATAATGTTTACCGCCCTGGCTCAAGCCGAAGAGGATCATATTAAGTTGGTGAGAGGGTATTTAAAGTAGAATTTGTTTTACTGATAAAATGTGGAATATGGCCTCCTCTCCTTACTAAAGAGAGGAACAAGGCGAGGTTTGGTGAAAAAAAATATGACCATCGTTTATAGTCATAAATATTTAAAGCCGATAAGAAGATTGTTAAGAAAACAAGAAATCAGCGCGGAAAGACGCAGAAGCGTTTTTTGTCATTCCCGGCCGAGCTCCGAGCTTGTCGAGGAGCGAGGGTAAGGGAATCCAGAAAGAATTTTATGCGTCATTCCCCTGAAAAGGGGAATCTAGAAAAAACA
>CAZZBC010000011.1:11189-23671 GCA_964652175.1 uncultured Gammaproteobacteria bacterium
TAGAAAAAACACGAACGTCAAAATTTTCTGGATTCCCGCATGCGCGGGAATGACGCAGCATTGTCATCCCCGTGTAAACGGGGATCCAGAAAGAATTTTATGCGTCATTCCCCTGAAAAGGGGAATCTAGAAAAAACACGAACGTCAAAATTTTCTGGATTCCCGCATGCGCGGGAATGACGTTGATGACAATTGTCGGAAAGATGGAGTAAATAAAAAAGGCAGCCGTTGAATTTATTTCAAACGAACTGCCTTAACTTGATGTCAAAATTTCAGTCTAATTTTTTCATCACTTCCTCCTTTTGGCTTATTTTAGCCACTTTAAATTTGCCAGCTATGCTGACTAAAAAATATATCAAATTATTACTACTATGTCAATAGTTAAAAAAAATTTCCTTCCCAAATCCCAACTTGAACTCACGGTTGAATTAATGGTTGAAGAATTCAAACCGTATATTGAAAAAGGCGCGGAAGCGGTGGCAAGGGAGATAAAAATTGAAGGGTTCAGGCCAGGCAAAGCGCCTTATGAAATCGTTAAAGCCAAAGTCGGCGAGATGACGATATTAGAAGAAGCGGCGCGGCTGGCGATAAATAAAACCATTGACCAGGCGATTAGGGAAAATCTGGATGGCAAGGAAGCGGTCGGGCAACCTCAAGTGAATATTACCAAATTGGCGCCGAGCAACCCGTTGGAGTATAAAATTGTTTTAGCGATTTTGCCGGAAATAAAATTAGGAGATTACAAAAATTTAAAAATAGAAAAAAGCGCCGATGCGTTCGCGTCGGATGAAGAAGTTGAAAAAATGATTCATGATTTGCGAGAAATGCGTGTTAAGGAAATAATTGTTGACCGCGAAATAAAAGAGGGCGATAAAGCCATTATTGATATTCAAATATTTTTGGACAAAGTGCCGGTTGAAGGCGGGCAGGGAAAAGGCGCGGCCGTGGTTGTCGGCAAAAATTATATTATCCCCGGTTTTGATAAAAATTTAATTAACGCGCGCAAGGGCGAAATTAAGGAATTTAGCCTTCCCTATCCGACCGACTATCACCTGGCGAACTTGGTCGGCAAAGTGACGGAGTTCAAAGTGGAAATAAAAGAAGTTTACGAACGGCAGCTGCCGGCTTTGGACGATGAGTTCGCGGCAAGTTTCAGCGCGAAAAAAATTGACGAATTGAAACATAATATAAAACACAGTCTGGAGGCGGAGAAAAAACAGCAGGCGGAGCAAAGGGCGGAAATTGAAATGTTGGATAAAATTTTGGCTAAAACAAAATTCGGCGACATTGCGGAAATACTGGTGAACCACGAAGCCGACCCTATGCTGCATGAATTGGAACATGACGTAACCGCTCACGGCGGCAAGTTTGATGATTATCTTGCGGCCATTAAAAAAACGCGTGATCAATTAATCCTGGATTTATTGCCGCAAGCCGTCAAGCGCGTCAAAACCGCCCTTGTAATCCGCGAAATTGCCACTCGCGAAAAAATAGAAGTCAGCGAAAAAGAAGTGGAAGAAAAAGTGGAGGAGTTGTTAAAACAATACCGGGGCTACGCGAAAGTGGAAGAACGGGTAAAAGAACCGGGGTATAAAAGTTATTTGAGAAACATTTTGACCAACAGGAAGGTCATTGAAAAACTGAAGGAATGGAATGTGGGAAAATAATTTTTAATTTTATATTTTTTAATTTTTAAACAATTTTTAATATTTCAATTTTGAATATTAGAAATTAGAATATTATTTAAAAATTACAAAATTAGAAATTAAAAATTTATGTCTGTATTAACGGTTAACAAGAGGGCGAAGTTTGATTATGAAATACTGGAAACATATGAGGCGGGAATAGTTTTGTTCGGGCATGAAGTGAAATCAATAAAAACGGGTCATATCAGCTTAAAGGGAAGTTTTGTCACTTTGAAAAGCGCGATCGGGAACAAGTTGCCGGAAGCGTATCTAACCAACGCCCACATTCCTTTGTATAAACATGCGGCAGGAGTGAAAAATTACGACCCCTACCGGCCGCGGAAATTGCTGCTTAAAAAAAATGAAATTGAGCGCTTAATTGGAAAAAAACAGGAACAAGGCTTGACATTAGTGCCTTTAAAAATATATACTAAACGCAGTTTTATCAAACTGGAATTCGGCATTGGCAAGGGAAGAAAAAAGGCTGATAAGCGGGAAGTGATAAAGAAAAGAGAAGTGGAGAAAAAAATCAGAACATTAACAAAAAAAGTAAAATAATTTTTAATATTAAAAATTAGATATTAGAATATTAGAAATTGTTTAAAAATTTAAAATTAAAAATTAAAAATTTTGATTCGGGGATGCCGTGATTCGATAATAAAACTTTTTAAAGACATTCAAGACGTGCATGTTTGTTGCCACGCTAAACCATCAAACATAAAAATAAGTGCCAAAAACTTATTAGCTAAAGCCACTTTCTCTTGGAAAGTTCCGGCTTTAGTCCCGGTCGTCGCTTAACAGCCGCGACCCATCCGCCTAACGATTTCTGATAGTTAGCAACGGGTGCCATTTATCAGAATAGGCCAAGCGGAAGTTTTCGCCGCTTAGCCGAAACTAAAGAGAACTGGCCATTGTCGGTTTTGTCCAATTTTCCACGATAACGGCAAGAATTCAAATCGGACTATTTTTGTAAAAGTGTTTTTAAAAGTTTATTAGACGAGGGTTCAACTCCCTCCATCTCCACTCGACTCGCCTTCCTTGGCGGAAGGCTCGCTCGTGGCAGGCCACCTAAATTTTTAAACACATAAAGGTTGCGTCGAGTGCCCTGAGCCCGTCGAAGGGCAACCTTATTTATGTATAAAGTTTACATTTTATTATGCGCAAATTTATCTTTTTATGTTGGTTACTCAAGAGATTTAAAAAGACGACTGATTGAACATAATGATAAACTTGGTTCTTTTTATTTGCGCAGCAAGTTGCCGGTTAAGTTAGCATATTTTGAAAACTATAAAAATAAAGAGGAAGCGATAAAACGGGAACGACAATTAAAAAAGAGGTCTAAACAAAAGAAAATAAATCTGATAAAATTTGGTCATCCGGGTGGACAAGAAAAAATCGTCACCAAATTTAAATAAGGCCGGGATGGCGGAATAGGCAGACGCAAGGGACTTAAAATCCCTCGGTAGCAATACCATGAGGGTTCGATTCCCTCTCCCGGCACATTTCCTCGCGGGTATCGTATAGCGGCTATTATGCGTCCTTGCCAAGGACGAAATACGGGTTCGACTCCCGTTACCCGCTCATTATGCGTAGAATTTGGAGACGGCCACAATCGGCCGTCAGTCAAAAAAAATTTTGGGTCAATCAACAGATAAGAAATCCGGAAGTGTTTTTGATTGATGAAAATGGTGAACGAGTTGGAGTAATTTCCACCTTTAAAGCTTTAGAGATGGCTCGCGAAGCCGGACTGGATTTAGTGCAGGTTGATCCTAAGAGCGCGCCGCCGGTGGCCAAAATCATGGATTATGGCCAGTTTAAATATGAGAAAGAAAAACAGGCGCATAAACAAAAAGTCCAGCAAAAAAAAGTTGAAATCAAGGGCATCAGGTTGTCGGTTCGCATCAGCAAACACGATTTTGATTTTAGAATTGAGCAAGCCAAGAAATTTTTGGAAAGAGGCGACAAATTAAAAATAGAATTAGTGTTAAAGGGCAGGGAAAAACAGCACCCGGAGAAGGCTGCTGAAATTATTAATAGTTTTATTTCAGAATTGGAGCGCTCGGAGGCTTTTAAGATAGTGCGCGAGCAGGACTTGACAAAACAAGGTGGAAGGTTTACTATAATAATAACGAATAAAAAATAGTTAAAAATACGGAAATCAGGTATTTTGGCCTGTTTTTTTATGTTCCTAACGAATCAACAAATCTAACTGCGAATATACAAATATAGGGAATTATTTATATTAGGGAATTATTTATATGCCGAAGATAAAAACACACAAAGCCACTGCCAAAAGGATTATAATAACCAAAACCGGAAAGCTAAAAAAAAGAAAAGCCGGCCAGAACCATTTTAACGCCCGTGAAAGCGGCAAAGTCGGCCATCAGAAACGCCGTGATGTCAGTATCGCAAAAAGCGATCAAAGAACATTTAGGGAGTTAATGCCTTACAATTAACGTTTCGAATTTCGTGCTTCGGATTTCGAATTTTATAAAGTTATGCCTAGAGTAAAAAGAGGAATTACTCATGTTAAAAAAAGAAGAAAGCTTTTGGCTCGCGCCAAGGGTTATCGTTGGGGACGCAAAAAATTAATTAAACATGCCCGCGTGGCCGTGCTGAAGGCCGGCGTTCACGCTTACGTTGACAGAAAAAAGAAAAAAAGGGACAGGCGCGGATTATGGCAGATTAGAATCGGCGCTTTCACGCGCGAACAAGGTTTAAGCTACTCAAAATTTATAAACTTGTTGAAAAAAAATAAAGTGGAGTTGGACAGAAAAATTCTGGCGGATTTGGCTGTCAACAATAAAAATATTTTAACTAAAATTTTAAAAGAAGTCAGGGTTAAATAGTTTAGTAAGGAATATGATGAAATGGTTTCAAATTTCTCAAATTATTATTGCGATTCTTCTCGCGCTGGCGATTTTATTGCAGAATCGCGGCGTTGGCCTTTCCGGAATTTTCGGCGGCGGCGGCAATATTTACCGCACAAAAAGGGGGCTTGAAAAAATTCTTTTCATCGCAACCATTGCCCTGGCTGTTATTTTTTTCGCCGTCGCTTTAGCCGGATTTATTTGGCAAGGTAAGTTTTAACTGAATTTTTGAATACTTTTTCGTGAACTCATTATACTTAAAAATTATAGAATTTTTTAAAAAAATAAAAAGGGGTTTTGGTGATTACGGCCGGCAAGCTGAACTGGATAAAAAGTTAGTTTATTCTCTTTCCGGGTCAAGAATTCCAAGTTTCGGACAGATTAAATATGTACAAAAATTTTTAAACCCCAAGGAATTGTGGCTTTGGCGCTTAAGTTTTTTAACTCTTTTGGTTAGTTTAATTTTTTTAGGAACCAGATTTTACTTAACTCACATTAGATTGGCGCCGGTTCGCGGCGGGGAATATATTGAAGGGCTTGTCGGTTCGCCGAAATACATCAATCCTCTTTATTCTGGTTTTAGCGACGCGGATAGCGATATCAGCGGCCTGGTGTTTTCTTCGCTTTTTAAAAGAGGCAAGGACGGCCAACTGATCAATGATTTGGCCGAAGGATTTGAAATCGGCGAAAACAACAAGACCTACACTTTTAAAATCAGAAAAGACGCCAAGTGGCACAACGGAGCCCCCCTTACCGTTGATGACATTTTATTTACTTTTAACGCCATAAAGGACAATCGCTATAAATCTCCCCTGAAATCAAGTTTTGGCGGCGTGGAGGTAGAAAAAATCAATGAAGAAACCGTGAAATTTGTTTTAGCGGAACCTTATGCCGCCTTTGGAGAACTTTTAACTTTTGGCGTTTTGCCCGCGGATTTTTGGTATCAAATTCCTCCTTCCTCGGCTCCGCTCGCGGAATTAAACTTAAAGCCGGTTGGCAGCGGCCCGTATAAATTCAAATCACTGATAAAAGACAAGGCCGGCCAAATAAAGACGTATAATTTAACGGTTAATGAAGATTATTATGGCGCCAAACCGAAGATTAACGATTTGACATTTAAATTTTTTCCAAACTTTGAAGAAGCTATTAGCGCCTTGAATGAAAATTCCGTGGATGGAATAAGTTATTTGCCCAAGGACGCGGAAAACAGTTTAGTTTCCAAAAATTCCCTCTTCATCCATAAGTTGAGCATTCCTCAATTAACGGCGATATTTTTTAACCAAAAAAATAACGAATTTCTAAAAGAAAAGGGCGTGCGTCAAGCGTTGGCTTTGGCCATCAATAAAGATGATGTTATTACCGATGTTTTTGGAGGAGACGCCCAAATAGCCAACGGACCCATTGTCTTAAATAATTTTATACAAGAAGCCGGCGATAAAAATGGATTTAACAAAAAAGAGGCGGTTAAATTGCTTGAAGGCGCCGGCTGGAAAACCATTGAGGTCACCGTTGACGACCTTAAAAAAGCCGAAGTTGATAAAACGGAAGAGAATGTTAAAACAAAAAAAGAGACCGAAGCCAAATTATCGGCGGGAGCCGGAAAATGGCGGTATAAGGACGGCAAATTTTTAAGCGTTAAGTTAACTGCCGTGGAAACGGATGAAAGCTCAAAAACGGCGGAAATTATTAAAAAATTTTGGGAAGATTTGGGCGTTAAAACAACCATAGAATTAATTAAGCCCGTTCAAATCGGAGCAAATGTGATAAAGCCGAGAAATTTTGAAGCCCTGCTTTACGGGCAGATAATGGGAGCCGATCCCGATCCTTACGCCTTTTGGCATTCTTCGCAAATCGGCGAAAACGGCTTAAACATCGCTGATTATTCCAATAAGGAAGTTGACAAACTTATAGAGGATGCCCGCCTTATTTCCAGCAAAGACGAACGAGAGAAAAAGTATAAACAATTCCAAGACATTGTTGTTGGCGAGGCGCCGGCTGTTTTTCTTTATTCTCCTTTTTATACTTACGTTCAAAGCAAAAAAATCAAAGGTTTTGGTTTGTCGAGCATTTTAACGCCCCAGGACCGCTTCGCTGACATTAATAATTGGTATATCAAGACGGGCAAAAAATTAGTTTGGTAGGGGGGGATGGGGATGTGGTGAAATTGGCAGACACGTAGCGTTCAGAACGCTATAGTCGCAAGACTGTGAGAGTTCAAATCTCTCCATCCCCACTAAATATTATAACTCTTAATAATTAAAAATTAGCGAATAACTTATGATTACAAAATACAAACCGCAAACAAATTACCGCCGCCCGGCTCATCGGGGCGGAGGGCGCTTTAAGCGCGTTTCAGAAACGGCAAAAATTTTTCCGTCGCGCGCTGTGCTCGCCGCCGCAAAACAAGAACGGCCGGCGGTTTCCGGCGCGAACAAACTAAAAATCATGGTTTTGGGCGGGCTGGAAGAAGTCGGTCGCAACATGACCCTTTTGGAATTTAACGGGGAAATAATCATTATTGACATGGGCCTTCAATTTCCGGAAGAAGACATGCCCGGCATTGATTATATAATTCCCAATACGACCTATTTGGAATCAAGGCAGGATTGGATTAAGGGCGTAATTATAACCCACGGCCACATGGACCACATCGGCGCCATTCCCCATCTTATGGGCAAGCTCGGCAATCCGCCCATGTTTATGGGCAAGTTGACCGCCGGCATAGTGAGAAAACGGGCTGAAGAATTTCCCAAGTGCCCCAAGCTGGCTATCAGCGAAGTTGATGAAAATACCCGCCTGCAGCTGGGAAAATCGTTCAGGATTGAATTTCTAAGAATCAACCATTCCATTCCCGATTGTTTTTCCATTATTATTCATACGCCGTTAGGCGCGGTTATTCATACCGGCGATTTTAAAATTGACTATTCGCCGGTCAATGACAAGCCGGCCGACTTAAACCGCATCGCCCAAATCGGCGGCCGCGGCATCCTTCTTTTAATGGCCGATTCCACCGACTCCACCCATCCGGGATACCAGCTTTCCGAATCGTCAATCGGCGACGAAATCGGCCGGCTGTTTGAAAAAATTAACGGCCGTATAATCATCGGCACGTTCGCTTCCCAGCTTTCCCGCGTCCAGAAAATATTTGACCTGGCCGCCCGTTACGGCCGCCGGATTTCCTTGCAGGGACGCAGCATGAACGACAACGTGGAAATCGCCCATAAAATCGGCTACCTTAAATTTAATCCTCGCATTTTAATCCAAAGCGATAACGAATTGCAGCGCTTGCCTGACAATAAAGTAATTATAGTGGGCACCGGCGCGCAAGGAGAATCAAACGCTTTTTTGATGCGCGTGGTCAGCGGCGAACATCGCGCCGTCAGATTAAAAGAAGGCGACAAGGTCATTTTTTCTTCCTCCGTCATTCCGGGCAATGAGCGCACCATCCAGAACTTAATGGACATGATCGTCAGGCAGGGCGCTCGCGTTATCAATTACGAAATGATGGACGTGCACGCCGGCGGACACGCCAAACAGGAAGATCTTAAGCTTATGATGCGGCTTTTAAAACCCGAGCATTTCATGCCTATCGAAGGAAATCATTTTATGCTTAGGGCGCATGCCGATTTAGCCGAACAAGTCGGCATACCGAAGAATAAAATTTTTGTGGCCGATAACGGGCAGGTGGTGGAATTTTCTCGCGGCGTTGACAAAAATGTTTATGGCAGGTTGACCCAAGAAAAAGCGCCGTCGGAATACGTAATGGTTGACGGCCTGGGCGTGGGAGACGTTTCGCATATTGTGCTGCGCGACCGCCGAGTGATGGCTGAAGACGGCATGGTGGTGATTATCGCTACCGTTGATTCCCATACCGGCGAGCCCATCGGCAATCCGGACATTATTTCCCGCGGCTTTGTCTATATGAAGGAAAACAAGGAACTTATTGAAAAAACCAGAATGAAGGCGAAAAAAATAGTAAAAGACCATGATCCGCGCACCCCGCCGGAAGACGATTACTTGAAGAATAAAATCAGAAATGATATCGGCCAGTTTCTTTTCAGTCAAACCAAACGCCGTCCGATGGTTTTGCCGGTGGTGATTAAGGTGTAAAAAAATCCCGCAAATCAACAAATTTTTTCATTCACCCTGTTAAATCTTTTATTATTTAACAGGACAGGTTCACAAATCATTTATTTGTGCTATTTGTAGTTAAATTTGTAGATTTGTGGGATTATTTGTTATCCGCGACTTCGTCTTGCACCGTTTCCCACATGGCCATCAACTGGTCTTTGATAAATTCGTCGCTGTCTTCATCGGTTAATTTTCCTTTTTCGCGGAAATAGCCGATTGTTTCGTCAACCAACTCTTCATAAGCCTCGCGGTCGTAAGCCGCCTGCTCTTTCATTTTTTTCTTAACCAATTCCAATATTTCTTCAATTATTTCCATATTTGTGTTGTTTTTTTTCGTCATTCCCGCGAAGGCGGGAATCCATATTTCCCCTTTATATTAAAAATACTATAATAAGATTAAATGGGTGTCAATAAAAACCGTCTGCGACTGTTGGTCTTTATTCCTAAATATGTTAAAATAATTACAGATAGTATGTTAATAACTATAATTTTACACGACATCCTCGAATGTTAATTCGTTTTATTTGCGTAATATTCGTTTACTTCGTGTATTGTTAGAGAGGAGGTGTATTATGATTATGAAAAAAATTAAACATTTGGTTGTTCTGGCCATGTTTCTTTTGATTATGACTCCGATGTTGGCCATGGCCCAGACGGGCGACGTGGATCCATGGGGAGGTAAGGAAAGCGACATCCAATCAACAATCGGCTTGGGCGATAAGGATCCTAGAGATATCGCCGCTTCCGTGATTAATGTCGCTTTGGGATTTTTGGGCATCGTGGCCGTTATAATCATACTTTTGGGTGGATTTAAGTGGATGACGGCTATGGGCAACGACGACAAAGTAGGCGAGGCCAAAAAGCTAATAATCGCCGGCGTTATCGGCTTGGTTATAATACTGGCCGCTTTTGGCATTGCCACTTTCGTCATTAATAACCTGCTGACTGCGACGACCGAATAATCTTTGTCATTTAAATTTAAATGAGAATTTACCCTCACACCTATCGTGCGATAGGTGTGGACGGGAGGTGGATCCTGACCGCATCGTCGGGACCACTGCCGTGAATATCATTAAGTAGTGGTGTTTGGGGCGGTGGAAGTAATATATGATATTATGATTAATATTTATAACACTATGATCAATGTCTATATTCTGGGCGCCCTTTTGTTAATAGCGATGATTCTTTTGGTTATTTTGTCTAAAAAACAAAATTAATTTATGTATAAGAGAATTTTAATAAGTATTTTTTTGCTTGTGGCTTTTTTTGTAATGTCACAAGGAGCAATGGCGGAAGATGCTAAATGTACGGGAGACTCTACCACTTGCTACGGATTAGAAACATCGGTTCCGTCCGCCCTTAAAAGTAATACTGATGTCCCCATTACCATTGGCAAAATTGTGGGCGCGGGACTGGCTTTTATTGGGATTTTGTTTTTTATCTTGATGATTTATGGCGGAATCTTATGGATGACGGCGCAAGGCAACGAACAGCAAACAACCAAAGCCAAGGGTTTGATTATCGCCGCGGTTATCGGCCTGATTATAGTTTTATCCGCCTACGCCATTACGGCTTATATTGGCGGGGCGATAACGGATACATAATTTTTACTTTTTCATTTTTCATTTGTCATTGCGGGCTTGACCCGCAATCCAGAATTCCCTTTTGTCATGCCGGACTTGTCCCCTTGTCATTGCGGGCTCCTTTGTCACCCCGGACACGATCCGGGGCGCAATCCAGGAGCAAGCAGGAGGAACGAGAATATAAACAAAGCGGCAGTGAGCGTTAAGAACGTTAAATTAAATTACGGCTCCCTCCTGGATCCCGGCTCGGTGGCCGGGATGACAAAAAGGGCGCGGGATGACAGATAAAATTAATTTATGTATAAGAGAATTTTAATAAGTATTTTTTTGCTTGTGGCTTTTTTTGTAATGTCACAAGGAGCAATGGCGGAAGATGCTAAATGTACGGGAGACTCTACCACTTGCTACGGATTAGAAACATCGGTTCCGTCCGCCCTTAAAAGTAATACTGATGTCCCCATTACCATTGGCAAAATTGTGGGCGCGGGACTGGCTTTTATTGGGATTTTATTTTTTATTCTGATGATTTACGGCGGAATTTTATGGATGACGGCGCAAGGCAACGAACAGCAGGTAACCAAGGCCAAGGACTTGATTATCGCCGCCGTTATCGGTCTTATTATTGTCTTGTCCGCCTACACCATTACGATGTATATTGGAACTAGTATAACCGGTGATAGTGGGGGGGATAGCACCTCTCCGCAAAAAGTCCAACCGGAATTGAATGACAATGCGTCGGGAGCGTAAGTAAAGGGATAAAATAAGAATTTCGGAGCTAAGCTCCGGCTTCCCGGAGCTTAGCTCCGAAATTCCGAGATTGCTTCCACCGCATCAAGTGCGGGGTCGCAATGACAAAGTAAAGCTTATGTCTGCCATCGTATTTAGAAAAATTTTAGCATTTACCTTTTTATTGTTTAGTTTTTTGTTTATTAATATCGTTCCGCTTTTGGCCGCTTATGATTTTGAGGATCAAAGTGGATTAGTGGAAGCGGGGTATGAGATGGGTTATGATTCGGGAGGCGATTCTGGTTTTTGGAACAAATCATTGCCGGAAATAATAGGTTTAATTATTAAAATTATTTTATCCTTTCTTGGCGTTATATTTTTGGTTTTAATGATCTACGGCGGCTATACTTGGATGACGGCGCGGGGCAACGAACAGCAGGTAACCAAGGCCAAGGACTTGATTATCGCCGCCGTTATCGGTCTTATTATTGTCTTGTCCGCCTACGCCATTACGGCTTATATTGGCGGGGCGATAACAGGATAATTTAAAATTCAAAAATCAAAGTGAAAAATTACAATGCAAAATTCAAAACTTTCCATTTTGGACTTTTATTTTTCATTTTAACCTTTTTATTTTTTAACGCGCTGCCGATTTTTGTTCAAAATAGCGCGGCAGAGGAATATAATTTTAAAGAAAGTAGCGGTCTAAACAAAACAGCCGATAAAACAAGCGGGGCGGGATATGATACGAGCCAGACATCACTGCCGAAAAAAATCGGAAAAATAATTGGCGCGGCGCTGTCTTTCGTTGGTGTCATTTTTCTTTTATTAATGATTTACGGCGGATATACTTGGATGACCGCTTCCGGCAACGAGCAACAAGTTGAAAAGGCCAAGGGTATAATTAAAAACGCCGTTATTGGGTTAATTGTGGTTTTGGCGGCGTACGTGGTTACGGCCTTTATTTATTGGGAATTAGGAATTTATTATAGTGATAACAGAATGTAATTTTTATAGAGTATATGAAATTAAAAATATTTATAATTATTTTAATGTCATTTATATTTTTTGGCGTTTTTTCTGTTCAAGCGGCAAATCTAAAAGATGCGTTTAGTCTTGATTATTTAAATAAGACAGCGGGTGATGGCGCCGGTTATAATACCGACAAAACCGACCCGACAGATATAATTTCTACCATCATCCAAATCGCGCTTTCTTTCCTAGGCGTTATATTTTTAGTGCTGATGATTTACGGCGGGTATCTTTGGATGACGGCTTCGGGAAGCGAGGACCAGGTGACAAAAGCGAAAAATTTAATCACCGCCGCCATTATCGGCTTGATAATAGTTCTTGCGGCTTACGCGATAAGTTATTTTGTAGTCAGCAAATTGGGCACCGCGACATTAAAATAAACATAGGACTTACGCATTTCCCGTCCTGTCATTCCCGCGAAGGCGGGAATCCAGAAAAAATAATAAAAAATGACA
>CAZZBC010000012.1:0-22248 GCA_964652175.1 uncultured Gammaproteobacteria bacterium
ATGGTTAATTCCCGAGAAATATTCGGGAAGAATATATGAAACCCTATATGAGTTCGTTTATATTGAAAGTGTAATAAATAAAAATTTACTTGTCAACCGCGATCTGTGGATAAATTAATTTTTCATCTTATAACTCCTCCACCTAAAACTTCCCTGCCCCTGTAAAATACTACGCTTTGTCCCGGCGTAATGGCGCGCTGTGATGTTATAAATTTAACTAATAAATCCCCCTTAATCCCCCTTTTACAAAGGGGGTAATTCCAAAAATCCCCCCTCCCCCCCTTTGTCTGCTCCATAGGATGAACCGGGGTTAAAGGGGGTAATATGGAGACAGCGCATTTAACAGATTTGTGGCGATAACGAATAACCGCCTCGCATTTAAAAGGCAGTTTCGGCGGCTTGCCCGAAATCCAATTGACGTTTGAGGTAATCAATTTGTCACCATACAAAGCCGAATCATCCCAATCCTTGACTACGTAAAGCGTATTTGTTTTATAATCCGCTCCCGCGACGTAATAAGGGCCGGTGCCGCCGATTTCCACGCCCTTGCGCTGGCCGACAGTGTAAAGCGGCAGGCCTTGGTGGCGGCCGATAACTTCACGCGTCATCATGAGTTCCCGTTGATATTTTCTCTCGTCATCCTGAGTTTCGCCTCCGCCGTCTGACGGAGCGGGACGAAGGATCCCATTGATAACCGTCAGCCGTTTTCTACGAGATCCTTCGGCCTTCGGCCTCAGGATGACAATCGAGCCCGGCTTCAATTTCAAGTGTTTTTTTAAAAAATCATTATGGCTTTTGCCGGCGATAAAACAAATCTCCTGGCTTTCTTTTTTCTCCGCCGTCGGCAAACCGAATTTTTTCGCCATTTTTCTCACCTCTTCCTTCGTGTAATCGCCCAAGGGAAACATCAGATGAGACAATTCTTCTTGATTAAAAGTATACAAAAAATACGATTGGTCTTTATTTTCGTCCTTGGCCCTAAATAATTTATATTCCTTAATTTTTAATTTTTCATTTTTAATTTTTAATTTTATGTAGTGTCCCGATGCCACATAATCAAACCCCAGCTGGCGCGCTTTTTTTATCAAAAGGCCGAGCTTTACCAATTTATTGCAACGCACGCAGGGATTGGGCGTTCGGCCATGTCTGTATTCGCTTAAAAAATCATCAACCACTTCTTTTTTAAAAACGCCGCTCATGTTCATGGTGTAAAGCGGGATGCTGATTTTCCGGCAAACACGCCGCGCGTCCATAAAAGCCTTTATGGAACAGCATTTATTTTCTTCCATATTTGCCCCCTTTAATCCCGCCGCTGGCGGGAGGGGGGAGGGGGGATTTTTATCCTTCCAAAAATGCAAAAAAACGCCGGCCACGCTATAACCTGCGTCTTTCAATAACTTCGCCGCCACGGAGGAATCAACGCCGCCCGACATTGCCACTAATACTTTCTTTTTGGATCTAATTGCCATGAGAGTCTTGCTTCTCTTTTTCTTTCTTTCTTGAAACATACAAAAGAACAGCGGCTGCCGCGGCAAAAATAACGGCCAAAAAGGACAATACTTTTATCGTTAAGTCGGTTGAAAAAAATTTTCGGTCCGGACTGCCGGCAGGCATGGCCGGCTGCTTTTTTGCGGCAACGCTATCATCTTCGGGAACATAAACTTTTTCTCCCAACACGCTTCCATTATTTTCTTTTTTTTCTTCGGCAGTGGAAATATTTAAATTTTCAGCGGCAGTAAGCGCTTGATTTGCCGCCGGCGCGATTTCTTTTTCCCATTTTTTCTCGTCAACCGGATAAGCGTCTTCTTTGTCGCCCACTCCATCGCCGTCCGTGTCGTATTTCGCCGGATCGGTTCCGAGTTTTTTCTCTTCCCAATTATATAAGCCGTCATTGTCAATGTCAGTGTCAATCTTGTCGGAAATGCCGTCTCTATCCGTATCCGGCCCGTTAAAAACTTTTGAATTGAACGGAGACGGATCTTCGCCATCGCTATCGCCATCGCCGTCGGTATCCGGATTGTTAGGATTGGTGCCGTTTTTTATTTCCTCTTGGTCCGGCACGCCGTCGCTATCCGAATCAACATCAACAAAAATTATTTCCGTTTGACTGGTCACATTACCGGAAACAGACGTCCTGTTTCCGGCTGCGTCCACGCTCTCTGCGTTGGCAATTATGGCTTTAAATTGGTGATTGCCGGCTACCGCCAACCAGTCAACGGCGATTACCTTGCTTGTTCCGCCCGCCCCTAAAGCAAAACGCGAAGGAGAACCGATGGCGGCATTATTGTCATAAAATAAAATGTCGCCCTCCACGTCTCTTTCATCGCTATTAACGATAACCGAGTAAATTTTCAGCGTTTCGCCGGCCAAAGGGTGTTCGACCGAAAGCCAAATATTATTGGAAACAAAACCGACTTTAACCGCCGCCAGCGCGATATTCGGCAAAATCAAAAATAGTATCGCCGCGCTCAATAGAACTTTATTCATAAAATAATTTTAATACAGTCCTGGAAATTGTTTTTTAACCGCTTCTTTTGTTTTTTCGTCTTGCAAAATATCCAAAAGTGATTTAACCATGCCTTTCGCTTTCTCGCTTTCCCCCGTTCTTTGATAAAGCAAGGCTAAGCTGTAGCGGGCGTTGGCATGATTGGGCGCAACCGACAATATGTCAAGAAAAATTTGTTCAGCCGCGTTTATGTCGTTATTGCGGCTTATCGCGGCAGCCTCGCCGGCTTTTTCTTCCTCAACGCTTAACCCGCCGCCGTTGGAAGATCCCTTCGTTATATCGCCCGGCGTTTTCTGCGCCAAACCGGCCTGCGCCACGCCGCGATTAAAGTAAAGCCTCCCTAACTCAAACCTGTAATCAACATTGCTTCCGTCAATCAAGTTAGCCTTCTCTAAATGGGCAATCGCCTTGTTAAGGTCGTTTAATTTTTCATAAGCAACGGCCTTGCCGTAGTAAACGGCCGCCAAATCGCTTTTCTTCGCGAGCGCTTCATTGTATTTTTTAATCGCTTCATTGATGTAATTCGCTTTTTCTTTTTCATCCGTTTCGGCGTTTGCCCGGGCCATATTAATCAAAGCAAGGCGTAAATAGGGAGTGGGGCTTTGCGGGTCCAATTCCATAATTTGGTTATATAAATTTTCCGCCAACTCTAAAGCTCCTTTGCTGTAAAGAGAAGCGTTTTCATAAATCAAGGCTAGCGTCTCAATGTTGTTTGCCTTATTGGGAGAAATCTCAATCGCTTTTTTCCCCGCCACGACAGCCGCGTTTAAATAATTTAAAAGTTTTACCTGGTCCTTGCCTTGAACCGCTTCCTGGTTAACAAGGACTACATATTGGTTGGCTAAATTCGCGTAATACGCGTCTTGGTAGGGAGCCAAGCTTACGGCCTTATTTAGCATAACTATTTTTTGATTAACATTTTCCGCTTTTAACGACCGCGCGAAATAGATATCAGCCAGATATATTTTAAAGCCCAGGATAAACAAAATAACGATGCCCGCGCCAATACCCAAAAATATGCCGGCTAAAACAAGGGCGGGCTTGGGAGAAACGCGGAAGGAAAAAATAAATGTCTTTAATTCTTTTTCACGCGCGGCTAAAACGGCGGCGGCGGCAAAAGAAAATAATAAAACATTAAATAAAATAAGGGAGTTATTGAAAGAAAATAGTAAGGCAAGGACAGAGACAGAAATTAGCCCGGCAAAAACAGACAAAATAACCGCCGGTTCTTCCGTTTCCTTGTATTTTATCAAAGATGAAAAACAGAGGGACAATATGATAAGCGCTACGGCAGTGACGGCCAAAGCGCCCAATGCTCCGACAGTTGACAAAAGTTCAAACATAACTCCCATGGCATTTTCAAAACGCACGTTCCATAACGGAGAAGCGTTGAAACTCGCATCTTTAAATTTTGAAAAATCATAAGAAAAGGTGGCGGGGCCGGAACCCAGCAAGGGATCCGCCCGCAAGCTGTTTTTGGCGATTTCCCAGGATATGCCGCGCGAAAGATTCACTTCAGCCGGCGCGTTCAATTTAATCAAATTAAAATTACCGGCCACCAGAAGCGCCGCCAGCAAAAGAAAAACGGCGACAGGAATGAGTAAACTTTTGCCGCTTATTTTAACGATCTTGGCAAGCAAAAACATTAAAACCACCGCCATGCCCAGAATGAGGGCGGGCCAAAAAGTAAATCCATTAAGCAATGTCAGAATAATAAGGGAACAAAAAATAATTACTCCCAGCGAAACTCTAAAAATAATTGAGGCGGTTTGCCAAACCCCAACCACCAATAAAGGCAAAATCCCCGTTAAGAAAATAGTTAAAGCTGTCAATGATTCCAGGGGATTAAAATTAACCGCGCGAGCAAATTCAAACGGCAATATAAAAACGCCCAAAAGCTGAAGCAGGGAGTAAATAATAATCAAAGCGCTTGAACCGACCATCGCCCAAAATAACGCCTTCACTCTTTCCTTATTAATATTGTTGACCAACAAATAATAAAAAAGGGCGAATATAATGACGGCAATCAGTCCTTTGGGCGAGTTGCCGTAAGAGCCCAGAAAGGAATCTCTTTGGTTTACGGACAAAACCGTTGAAAGGATAAAGGCGGACAAAAGGAAAATAATGGGCCAGTCAAGGGGAGTTCTTTTAATTTTCAACTCTCCTGTTAAAACCGCCCGCGCCAGCCAAGCGGCCATGCCGATAAGCGTCAATAAATAAAACAGCGCCATTTTGTCAAAGCTTATTCCTTGCGCCGCCAATCCGGTAAAAAAAAGCGGGCAAAGAGCAAAAATTAGAAAAATAGCGCCAAAAACGACAAAATCCAACGCCCTGGCGGCTACCTCCTGGTTTGCGGCCAAGGGCTTTTTGAGGGACGCCTTGAAAAAAACGATAATTTGCCGAAAAAATAATTTTAATTTTTCCATAAATTTTTTCTTTTATAAGTTAAACAGAAATATATTAACATTTATCTTAAAATTAATCAATTCCCGCTTTTACTTTTTTCATTAAATCAAGATAAAATTCCAAATTATTCAAACTAACTAATCTCTGCCCCAATGGTTCTTTTAATTTAAACAAATGATTAAGATACGCTTTTGAATATTGCCGAAGCTCGGATAATTTTGAATCGGCGTTTATCGGTGAAAAGTCCCGCGCAAATTTGGAGTTGGTAATATTTACCGTTTCATAAAATTTCTTCGCATTTTTTAGAAATTTGAAATTAGAAATTAGAAATTCAAAATTTTTCTTAAGAAAAATTTTGCCGTGCCTCCCCTCCCTTGTCGGAATGACACAATCAAACATGTCCCACCCGCAAGAAACGCATTTAATAATATCCTCCGGCGTTCCTATGCCAAGCGCGAAACGCAACGAATTTTCGGGAATCAACGCGGCGGTATACGCTAAAACGTCGTCTAAAAATTCACCCTTCGCGCCAATGTGCCGCGCGCCGAAGCCGTAGCCGTCAAATCCGATTTTAACCAATTCTTCGGCACAATATTTTCGCAAGTTCATATACGGTCCGCCCTGAATAACCGCAAATAATAAAGGTCTCTTGCGATTTACGATGCGCGATTTACGATGCGCGATTTTTTTATTATATTCTTTTTTGCATCGCCTTGCCCAAGCGATAGTGCGTTCCACGGATTTTTCTATTTCTTCCTTTGAAACATTATTGGGCGGACAATCATCAAGGCAGACCATCATGTCTACGCCTAAATCAAATTGTATTTTAATCGCTTTTTCCGGTGTTAATTCATGCGATTTTCCGTCCAACGGCGACTTAAAAATTACTCCTCTGTCCGTTACCCTTCCCATCGGCTCATTTCCGCGTCTTGGCATATTTTCTTCCGCGTCTTTCCGTCCCGCCATGGCAGGATTCCGCGTCTTTCCGCGTATCAGCGAGAATACTTGGTAACCGCCGCTATCGGAAAGAAGCGGTCCTGGCCAATCCATAAACTTATGGATGCCGCCCGCTTTTTTTATAATTTCTATCCCCGGTTGGAGAAAAAGATGGTATGTATTAACCGCCATCGGTCCCATTCCTATTTTTAGCAAATCATCATTGCCGGCAGTTTTAATAAAACCGCGGGTAGCGTCCGGCATAAAAAACGGCGTCCTTATTTTGCCGCGCGCGGTATTTATAATGCCTGCCCGCGCCGCCGTTGCCTTTGACTTCTTTATTATCTTAAACATGTTTCTGATAAGCTAACAAGCTAATGAAGCTAATAAGCTACTCTTATTCCACCACTCCGTCGCTTTCCGCTATTTTATCATCCTCCAATTTAGTCGTCTTGGCCGGCATTGTCTTGCTTATTATGGCTTGCGTCTCCGTATCTGTCGCGGTAACAACGGTGCCTGTCAATAAAACCATTATCTTATTCCTGTCGCTTTCCGCCGGCGTTATGTTAATATTGAATTCGGCGCCGGCTTCATAAACGGTAATCGGCAAACGCCCGATGCGCCAGATAATTTTTCGGCTGACGGCATCATACTTTATGACGCCTACCGTCGCTCTGTTTTTATCGTCCCAATTTACGTAATCGGGCAAAACAGTTTCAACTTGAAGATTTTCAAGCTCGTGCAAATTATTCGTTAGAGTCCAATACGCCTTAAAGCTCGTGGTCTGGCCGACTTTGGGAGGCAAGGGCCCGAAACCAACGGCTATATTATCATCGTCAAAATACCTTACCTGTTCGCTTAACTTCAAATCGCTATTAATCTTGCTGATAATAATATTGCTTTTTGTGTCTCCGGTTTCTTCCGCCGGCGTGGATGTCGCGCTGCCACCTTCTCCTTCAGCAACCATGCTGCCTATGTTAAACTGGGCGTAGCTTTTAATTTCATATTTTTTGTTTACGTCCAATTCGGCAATCCCTTCCGCCGCCTCGGCAAGCGGCATAACTTTTATGGAAAAATCTATAGCGCCCTCGTCGCTGTTTTTCAGCGAGGCCAGCGCCGGAGCCTCGTTTTTGCTCCAACTTATCGTCCGGCCGCTCACCTTGCCGTTATTTTTATCGTCAAGCGTCTTCCAGTCCAAAATGTCTCCTTCCAAAACCGCCATAATGACGATATCCTTCATTTCCGTCTCTCCCTTGTTGGCGTAAACTATGGAATAATTGAGGATCTGGCCAAAATCAATTCCCTGGTCATTGCGGGAGCCGTTAACAATAAGGTTTAAATTCAGATTGTTTTTTATCACTTCCAGGCTGAATTTTTGCTCTAAAAATTTATAATACTTCTCGCTGTTTGTTGGATCCGCGTATTCAAAATTAAAAACCAAGTCCTGCATTTCGGCCAGTTTGTCCTTGAACTTGAACCTTGCTTTTACTTCTTTCTCCTCCTCGCCGATTTCGTTAATTTGCCAAACTCCCGGCAAAGCGCCCTTTTCTTCCCTTTTGCCGAATTCCATGTTGTCAAGCGGCAAGACGGTAAGCCGGAAGCCGCTGAGGTAATTATCCGGCTGTTTTTTGTATTTGACGATAATTTCATTTTCTTCGCCCACCAGCACGCTTGAATTCGCTTCAAAGGAAAAATCAACGCCGACATCGCTTATGACGGTTTCCAGCGCCGCTTCTTTTTTAAACTCGGAAGAAAAGTTGACCGGCGCGTAAGTCATCGTTGCCAAAATAATCTTGCCCTCGTCTTTGGCGCCGATCAGCTTTCCTTTTATTTTTATTTCTCCGCTCCTGTGGGCCGCCAAATAATTAAATTTCCAGTCAGCCGTCTGCGCCGCCGCGCTGCTGGTTGCCGCTTGCGGCGAGCTTTCCATGGCGACAAAACCTTCGGGGTAAGTTAATTTTATCTCAATGTTTTTAATGTCAACATTGCTTAAATTTTTATAGCCGACGATGTAAAAAAATTCTTCTCCGGCCAACACCTTGTCCTTGCCTTCAATAGTTAGTTTAATGGCGGTGGAATCGAAACCGCCTTTTATAAATACGTAATAATAAGCTGCGTAAACGGCGGCGCCTAAACTGGCCGTAATAAAAATAGCGACAAAAAACCAAAACAAAAATCCGCGGCGCTTCCTTACCTCAAGTTTTTTTACGTCAACTGCTTCGCCTTTTTCATCTTGATAAATTTCCGCCAAACCCTCTTCTATTTCTTCTTCCTTGGCCTCCTCTACGGCAAACTCGTCAAATTTCTCCACTTCTTTCTCCGAGGGAAGCGAACGTTTAACAAATTCAGAAACGCTTGAAGCGTCTTCCTGAATTTTTATTTCTTCCTCATTAAGACGATTATTTTTTTGTTGAGCCATAATAATAAAGTAAAAATAAAATATAAAATATAAAAAATTAGGTAAAAATTAATCGTGAAAATTTTATTTTACAAAATTTTCACTCCTAATTTTTTATTTTTCATTTTCTATAATCGCCGCCCAATACTTATCCGTATTTAATTTGTCGCTTATTTGCCAGCCGTAATCTTTTTTGGGAGGATTTTCCGGATATTGCCATATCATATTATATCCTTCCGGCAGTTTCAGAATGCTATTCATCGCGCTCCCGAAAGAGCCGGGCTGTTTTTGGGCAAGCAAGGAATAAGAACTAAGTTTATTGCCTCCAATGCTCTCTAATTTCTCCCAAAATGATTTTTCGCCAGCCGCCATATTAAACGGCAATTTATACTTCAGATAAACAGTAATCGTTTCGCCGGGATCGGCCAGCGACCAGTTGGCAAAAACCGTGTAATTTCCCTCTTCGTAAATTTCAGTGCCGCTCTCTTTGTCAATCCGCCTCGTCCTTTCTTCGGCCGCGACATCGCCGTCCTTATTCCAGCCTTCTTCCGGCTGTTTGAAAAAAATATCGTCCGGTTTTTCAAATCCCTGCGCTTCAATAAGCTCGCTGCCGGCCGGAACGTAAATTCTCATCCAGTTAACATTACGCGTTCCCACGTACGGTTCACCCTTGCCGCCGGTATGTTCGCGGACGATTTTTAAGGTGTCTATAATTGAACCATTCGGCATGATTTCCGCTTCGTGGTTTATGGTTTCCCTTATTCGGCGGTCTGTCTTTCCGCCGGCGATATTGGTGTTGGCGATCATAAGATGATCGGATTTTGTTTCTTTCATCCGTCCGCTCCATCCCATTTCATCCGCTTTTTTTTCAAGTTCGGAATCGTTAAAGTAAAAAAGGATGTGCTTTTCGCTTAAACTTTCTTCAGCCGCTTTTATCAGGCCAACTATGTTGTCCTTATTTAACCTGTTCGGAATTTCTTCCATGATTTTAGCCATTAAGTCGCCGATAATTTTCTTCGGCTCTTTGGCTCCGCTTTTTTTCTCTTCCACGATTTCTTGCGTAACGGACCAAAAATTATCCGCCGTTATTTCAATCCCGTATTTTTCTTTCATGTCAATCGGGCCGATGACGGCCAGAAATTTTTCAACCGCCGTCGGCGTGATTCCTATGACACCGTCAACCGTGGGGCCGTCGCTTTTTTCATAAAACCAGGCCAGTTTCTTGGCCGATTTTATCCAGTCCGGCCACCAGTTGGCGTCCCAAAAACGCCAATGCACGCCAACAAGATAAAACGGTTCAGGCGGCAAAATTTTTTCTTTAAGCCCCGCCGTCGTATCATAACTTCCTCCGCCGGGCGCTTCAATACTTTTTATTTTTCCGTCCTTAAAATCAACCAAAGCGAAACTGCCGATAAAACCGCCCGACCCTCGCATTTCGGCGTTATTTTGAAAAACTAAAAGATAACGCTTATCTTCATTCGCGCCCAGGAAATTTCTTGCCGCCTCGGCCAAGTCAATAAATTCCGACAGTCCTTTTTCCAAAAATTCACTTTTTTCTTTCACTGATAAAAATTGCGCTTTGTAATTTTCAGGCAAATTATTGACATCAATTTTTTCAAACCGCTTTCTTAATTCTCTTGCGTCGCCAATCGCCAATCGGCCATAGCGGTTAAAATTATTCAACCTTTTTGGAAGCTTAACCTCCTCGTTGGAAGCTAAGCTTCCTTTATTATTACCATCACCAAACAAGCTGTCCATGGCCGAACTTAAATCGTTTCCCAATTTTGAAGCTGCTTCTCCGGCCGCTAAAATATCCTTCGCTTCGCTTGCCAGGCGCAAATCCTCGCTGGGCGCAACTCCGGCTAAAACAAAAAGTAAATCGTTTATTTTTTTTAATTCATTTTGCGCTTGTAGAAAATTTTCTCCGGCTTGGCTGAAATTTTTTTGCGCCTGGCTGAAATTCAATCCGGCCGCCGATTCCGCTCCGCCCGAAAGACGCCTCATCGCCTCTTCGCCCGCGCTCGCCACTTTGCTTTTAAGGTCATCTAAACTTAACGATTTGTAATAAGTAAAAGCCTTGAAAGGCAAGATTAAAATTAAAAGAACAACGGCGAACATAACAGCAGGCCTAAAACGCGCGGCATCAAACGCCAGACGCGCCGGAAATAAATTTCTAATTTTATAATTTTTAATTTTTAAATAATAATTAAATATTCTAATTTTTAAAATTTTAAAAATTATAAAATTAAAAATTAAAAATTTTTGAGCAATTAAGTAAACCAACCTCCCCCCGTAAACAGTCCCCCACCCCAGCCAATAGCATAATTTATAAAATACCTTGCCAAACGCCTGAATGGCAACTACAATTATTTTAAACAAGTTGAAAATAGCGAGATTATTCAATCTGCCTCCTCTCCTTGCCAAGGAGAGGACGGGGGTGAGGTCTGGCAATTTAAAACGCAATTTTGAAAAAAAGCCGAAAAAATTTCTCTTAATTATCTCCCCTAACGAAAAAACACTATTCGGATGTGCCGTCCCGCCATCGGCGGGATAGCGCGGGCTCGCGGAGCGATAACTTTTCTTCAAATCCACGACAAAACGCGAGGCGTTGAGGTATTTAGCCATCTTATTGTTTGTTTCTCCTGTCATAAAATAAAAACTTCCCATTTATTATACCATAAAAAGTTTTTTAAAACAAAAAAAGAAGGGGCCTGTCGCATAAGCATTGTTTTGCTTACGCAACAGGACACCCTTTATTAGTTGCTACTTAGGCCGGCACGCGACCCTTTCTTGCCATGCCTTCGCGCGAAGTGAAGCACAACGGCTTAAGCCGAAATCATGGAAGCCGCAAGGACTGCGCCGACTGGATGAACAATGTCCGCCACGGCATTTTCTGTACTTTGTCGCCTCAAAGAAGTTAGGATCCAAGCCAATCCTTATGGCCCGCCTCACTTCTTCAAGCGTCAAAGCCGTCGGCGGCAACCCCTTGGCCGTTTCGCTTCCGTTAAGAAGCATTTCGGCCTCATGGTAATACCACATCTCGGCTCCTTTCGCGTGACCTGGCGATTTCAACGCCCGCCAGTCGGTCGTAACGAGCGCGTCTCTTTTTTCCTGCTCCATCGCACGGATAACCGCGGCCACCTCGCGTAAGGAAACAGTCGGCCTGCCGCGTTCCTGCCGCGTAAAAACGAAAGTGTGGCCGGTGCTTTTTCTCTGCACGACCACGTCCGCGAAAGCAACGTGGCGACAGTAAGCGTTGAAGGCGGTTGAATCCGCTTCGCCGCTGACTACGATAATCTCGTTGTTGCCAACGTAGATTTTATCCATTAGCGCATTGGCAAATTCACGAGCGGCCTCGCTAAAAAATTCCGCCTGCTCGTCGCGCTTTGCTTCAAGCGCCATTTCCATCCAGTCGGCCACCTTTTTATAGCCGTTTGGATGTTTTTCAAAAAGCAAGTCGGTTAAAGCGGCCAAAGAAAAAGGATTAGTTACCTTGCCCGCCTTATGTTTTTCAAGATAGGCGGAAATCGCTTTAACGGCATCGCCGCCTTCCTTTTCTTTAAGCCAATTGGCGGTAGCGCCGCTAAAAAACTTGAAGTCAGGCGCTTTAATCTTTTCATCGAAAAAATCATACAAGGCGTCAAGCGCCATCTCAACCCAGTTTGCCACCTTTTTTACGCCACGGGGATACCGACGGTGAAGGAGTTTTACCATGTAGGCAAGGCCGAATGAGTCGGTGCCCACGGTCGTGTCGTTGCGGAGAACATACTTTAAAATTCTATTCACCGCCACGTCTTTAACGTTGAGATGTTTTGCCACTAACGTAGCGCAACATTCTCCGTCTTTGCCTTCCCGCCCGCCAACAGCATGTTCATCAAACATGCCGCCGCCGATACCGATGGCAATAGCATCATCCCTTGTCGGGATTTCACCATTGCCATTATAAAAAACCACTTCGGCATCCTCAACACCTTTAAAAAGATGTCCACCAAATTTCTTAAGCAACCACATGGCGGCGTACTCATCAAGGTGTATATTCGGATGCGTCACTACCCTTGCTATTCCGATTCCTTTTCTTTCCATTTCCTTCCCTCCTTTATTTTTTTTATTTTTACTAAAAACCAGCGTCCTGTTAATTTTTTGAAATTAAATTAACAAAGTGCTGGCTTTTAATTTTTATCAAAGTACAAAAAAATGCTAACCATAAATTGTAGCATTTTTACTATTTCCGTCAAGCATCTACACCAATAAAATAATAAAATGACTAATATTAAATAATTTTACTATCTTAAAACCTCCTCATAAACCTCTAGCGTCTTTCGGGCGCATTCCCACCAGCTGTATTTTTTTACTTGCTCAAATCCCCTCTTTCTTAAATCCTGCCGCAAATTTTCATCAATCACGACTTTCATTATCTTTTTTTCCATCTCTTCCTCATCTTCCGGATTGAAATAGATCGCCGCGCCCCCTAAAATTTCCGGCATGCTCGCTTTATTAGAACTTATTACCGGACATCCCTTGGCCATGGCTTCAAGCGGCGGCAGTCCGAAGCCTTCATAAAGCGAAGGAAAAACGTAAGCAAGCGCTTTTTGGAATAAAATTTCCAACTCGGCGTCCGGCGCGTAGCCGGGAAAAATTATCGGCGACAAAGCGTCTCCTTCCCGCCATAATCCTAAACTCGCGGCATAATCCTTTATTCTTTTGTAAAAATAATCCTCTTTCCCGACCAATACCAAGCTTAATTTATTGTCGTCATCCTGAGCGATAGCGAAGGATCCCGTTGATAGTCGTTGTTCGTTTTCCACGGGATTCTTCGCCCGCAAAGCGGGTTCAGAATGACGGTTGGCCATCTTTCCAAACACCCTCACCAGCGCCTCCAAATTTTTGTGCGGATAAGCGTTGCCGACGTAAAGAAGAAAAGGATTATTTATATTATACGCTGAAAGCGTCTTTTTGTCATCCAATTTGGCCACAAACAAAGAATCTCTGCCCTTGGCCAAATTGGCCACGCCTTCGTAAGTGACGACTACTTTTTCCGGTTTCACGCTAAACTGTTTTACCATGTCATTTTTGGTAAATTCGGAAACGGCGATAATTTTTTTCGCCCGTTTAACGACCAGCCAAATTATGATTTTATAAACAAAATTTTTTGCTTTATATAAAATAGGTCCTAAGGTGGTGGCGCGAGCGGTCGGAAATTTTGTCAGAATCAAATCATGTATTGTCACGACGAACTTCGCCGGGCACAATACCGGCACGTTAAAATGCGGAAAATGCATTAAATCAACATGCTCGCGCCAAATAACATACGGCATTAAAATTTGCTCGGCCAAAGTGTACCACTTGACGTCCGCAATTACTTTTTTTACCCTCGCGCCAAGACCAATTGGAGGCAAAAACTCGTCGAAATTTTCTTTTCGCAAAAAAATAATATATTCATTATCTTTGTCTATTTTAATAATATTATCAACAATTTCCTGCGTATAACGACCCAGCCCCTTGCCAATCGGACCGTAGAAGCGGGCGTCAATGCCGATACATTTTGATTTTATTTTGTTCATAATATATTTCGTCATCCCGGACTCTTTTTTTCTGTCATCCCGGCCGTAGAGCCGGGATCCAGGAGTGAATCGTAAAAATGTCATTTTATTAACTGCCTAATTTGACAGAGATTTTACAGTAATCTTCTGGATCCTGAATCAAGTTCAGGATGACAAAGGAAAAAATGGTATTAACTTATACAACGTAAAATCGTCCGTTATTTTTTTAACAGCTTCAATCCGCAGCCCCGCCGGCGGCAATCTTCTTTCGTTTAAATAATTCAAATCCTTCTCCGGCAAAGTGAAATTATAGTAATAAACCGGCAAATGCTTTGTTAGATTGGCGTATTCGGTAACCATGCCGGCGTCGTCAAATAAACCGACTATCACTTTCCGTTCCGGAAAAAATAACTTATCATGATAACGGGTAATTATGACGGAATTTTTTTCTGTCATGGCAAGAATTCTGTCATACTCCGCCTTCATGCCCCTTATTTTTTCATAAGAATTTATAAGCCCTTCTTCCGAGCCGGCCAGGACAAATTTTATGGAAACAAAAAATATTGCCACCACAATCGCCATTCTGGCGATGTCGATTGCATATTTATTTTTAAAAATTTTTGTCAGCTGTAAAATAAACATGCTCGCCAAAGGCATGGCGCCCAGATAAATCGGCAGCCAATAGCGGGTGTAAGAGTTGCCGATGGTAAAACTTTTCGGGTCGGGATTGTCGTGAAACCCCCAGCTGCCGTAATAAAATAATAAAATAAGAGAGATAAAAAAATAAGAAAAAAGAAAAGCAACGTGTTTTTTTTTCCATTTTAGAATTTTCACGGCAAAAAGCAAAAAACCGAAAACAGCCGGCCAAAAAAGCCAATAAAACATTTTTGTAAAATAAAAATAAAATGTTTTAAGGCTTTGGTAAGGATTAAGGCTGAAGTAAAAAATTTTATTTTTTAGTTGTGCCGCCAATTCTTTGACATATTGCGTTTTTCCCGTCGCCATTGTTTTAACCAAGTCTGAACTGACGGCGCCGATGCCGGCTATGGATTCGTTCATTTCCGGATACCCTCCCCGCCAAAATGAACCATATAAAATTTTATTCCAGTAAAAAACGGGTAAAAATGACAAAAATAAAAATGACAAAAATACAAGAAGCTTGACAAAGCCGATTTTTCTGATGTTAAAAGGCCATAAAATTACCAACATCGGCGCTATCCAGATTAATTCCGAAGCGCGGGTGATAATTGCGAGGCCGATAAACAAGCCGGCAAGGGCGGCATGCATTACCCCCTTTAATAAAGGGGGCGCAGGGGGATTTTTTTCACGGCCTATTTTCACCATCAACACCGCAAAATACAACCCGATAATCAATAGCGCAATAAATAAAACATTATGAAACATGCTGCGCGCGCCGTAATAAACGTAAACCGGAAAAAAGGCGAGCAATAAAGCGGAAATAAAAGCGTTCGCGCGGCCGAAAATTTCCTTGATTAAAAAATAAAAAAACAAAATTCCGACCGCGCCGAAAAATGGCGTTAAATACGGCAAAATTTTACTGCCAAACAAAGCGGCTATTTTGCCGTAAATTAAGATTATTCCCAAAAAGCTTACCGGTTCCAAAGCGCCAAGATCGCTTCGGAAACTCCGCGGATGAATTATGTCGGCCGCGATAAGATTATATTTCTCAAAAATTTTCAGCTCTCCGGTTTCGGCATACAATTTGGCAAAAATATAATTAGCGGTTTCGTCCGGCGACAACCATTTTACAAAACCGTCCTTTTGCGCGAAATAATTGAAACTCGCTGTGCCGAGAAAAAAGACGACGGTTAATATCGCTAAAATAAAAAAGTGCCAATATTTTTTAATAAAATTTTTAATAACTTGAAACGGCATAAATCGTGTTAAAATTATATTTTGTCATACTAGCCTTTTTCTGTCATCCCGGCCTCCGAGCCGGGATCCAGGAGGGAGCGACGGGGACGTCAGCTTCTAAAATGTCCGCCTAAAAATCATTTTCCTACGGGACTTATCCTGGATTGCGGGTCAAGCCCGCAATGACAATTTAATATTTTTATATTCCGTATGTCAACAAACTGACCACCGCGAAAGCGATCGCCAAATACAATGTTCCGGAAGCGAACGGCAAAAGGGCAGCCCAGTTAAAAATAATTGACAAAAGCAATATTGATACGCCGGCGACCTGCAAGAACATTTTTATTTTCCCCCAGCGATTAGCCTGGACTATCCTTCCTTCTCTTTTTCTTATCCAGGCTGCGGCGATAATCATGGTCTCAAGCGCCACAATGATTATAGCCGTCCAAAAATCAACGTAACGAAGCACGATAATAAAAACCATGCTGGCGATTAAAACCTTATCCGCCAGCGGATCGTAAATTTTTCCCCACTCCGTAATCTGGTTTCTTGTCCGCGCCATGGAGCCGTCCAACACGTCTGAAAAAGCCACCGCCAAGAAAGCAATAAGCCCTACGTAATAATATTCATACCACATCAAAAGGGCGACAACCGGGGTGGCAACAAAACGGAAAGCGGTAAGGTGATTGGGAATGACGCGTGCCGGAAACAATCTTAAAAAAGTTTTGGCCAAAAGCCGGTCATGAAAATAAATTTTGTCAGCCACTTGAAATTTCCGGTGATGCGAGTCGCGCGAAGTAGTAATGGTCATAAAAAAATGATACAATATTATTAAATCCAAAGCACGAAATCCGAAATCCGAAACAAATTCAAATGTTCAAAATCCTAAATAAAATTCTCATCTTTATCAGTGCTGTCATTATCTATGGCGGTCTTGTTTACCGCTTCTACGCGCTTAATAGTATGGGCGTTTCCATCAGTTTAATATTGGCTATTATTTCTTTCATTATTATACGACGAATAGACCGTAAATACAACACAAAACATGGAACATGGAATATAGAACATGGGATACAAATTCCGCATATTAAATATCTGTTATCTGTTATCGCCTGCTTTTATATCCTTCTCTCCCATCGCACCGCCGGGGCGATTATTTCGCCATGGCAAGTTGTCCCGTCTTATTTCTTCATTTTTTATAGTTTGGCAACCGCTTTCTTAATAGCCATAATTCTAAACGCTAAACGCTATGCGCTCCTGTTGCTCTCCCTTCATTACTTCCTGTCCCTTTCCGTCGCTTTGATAATCTACAAAATCGGCTACGGTTTTGATCCGTTTATACATCAGGCAACAGTTGACTTGATTGACAAAATCGGCGCCGTTGACCCGAAGCCGTTTTATTATCTTGGCCAATACGCCATTGTTATCATAGTCCATAAAATCACCGCCGCCCCTCTTGTCTGGCTGGACAAATTTTTAGTACCGCTGTTAACCGCTGTTTATCTTCCTCTGTTTATTTTTAATGCAACTGCAAAATTATTTGAAAACAAAAAAACGACGCTCCTGACAGCCGCCGCTTCGCTCGCGCTCCCCCTCCCCTTTTTCATCGTCACTACCCCGCAAAACCTCGCCTACCTTTTCCTGCTCCTCACCATTCTTTTCGGTTTAACCGCGAAAAACACTTTTGAATTAGCCGTCATTTTTCTTTTCACCGCCGCCGCGCTCATTATCCATCCCATCGCCGGCATCCCGGCGCTCGCGTTCGCCCTGATGCTCGCCGTTCATCATTCCTCTGCTATTCTTAAACCCCTCTTCGCCCCCCTTTTAAGGGGGGGTAGGGAGGTTTTTTACGCCCTAATTTTCATTTTTTCCTCCGTCGCCCTGCCTATAATTTTTTACCTTTGGGAAAAAGGAAACGCTGTTGTCGCTTCCGTGGCGGAAGCGCCGGTTTCCTCGCCAAAATTTATCGTGCCCGGCGATGAAAACTTCATTCTTAATTTTATTTATCTCTACGGTTTTAACATCAAAACGATTATCATAATTTTGGCCGCAACAGGAATAATTATCGCTTATCGTGAACGACAAAAATATAAGTTATTCTTTCTGTATTTTTTAATGTCCGCGGCGCTATTTGCGTCATACTTACTAACCACACTTTTACCCTTTAATTTTTTAATAAACTACGAACGTGAAAATTATTCCGAACGGCTGCTTTTAATTTCCGCTTTTTTTCTTTTACCATTTATTCTTCTCGCCGTCAGCGCTTTAATTGACAAAACTTTAAAACAAGCTAAAAGCGTAAAAATTATTTTTCTTATTTTTTTTACTTTTCTTATTTCCGCCTCCCTTTATCTTTCCTATCCTCGTTTTGACAATTATTTCAATTCCCGCGGCTACTCAACGTCAGCAAACGATATCGCCGCCGTGCGCTGGATAGAGGAAAATCGTCAAAAAGATTACATCGTCCTCGCCAACCAGCAAGTAAGCGCCGCCGCCCTCCGCGAATATGGATTCGCCAAATATTACAGACGACAAAACACAACAATCAATGGTCAAAATAATTTAGAAATTAGAAATTCGAAATTAGAAATTTTCTACTATCCCATCCCCACCGGCGGCCCGCTTTACCGATATTATTTGGATATGGTCTATAAAAAGCCGTCACGCGCCACCATGCTTGCCGCCATGGATTTGGCCGGCGTTAGCGAGGGCTATTTTGTCTTAAATAAATACTGGTGGGCGTTCCCTAAAATTTTGGAAGAGGCCAAACTGGAAGCAGACAACTGGAAAAAAATCGGCAATGGGGAGATTTATGTTTTTGAATACAAAAAATAAATCAATTCAATATAATTTTCCAATTTAAAATTTCCTAAATTTTCTTTGATAATTTTACTTCTTGCTTTTATCTCACCCCTATTCTCCGCCGCCCATCTCATTTTCTCCGCCAAATCATCGGCGTCTCCAGGCTTGAATAAAACCCCCCTTACCCCCCTTTCAAAGGGGGGTGAAAGGGGGGTTTCGCCGAGCAATTCCGGGATACCGCCCAAATTTGCGCCGATTACCGGCAGGCCGATACTTAATGCCTTATAAATTACCGTTGGTGAATTTTCATAGCAAAGAGAGGGGACGACAAGGCAGTCAGCTTCGCTCATCCACTCCATTTCTTTTTCCGGAATCCAGCCTAAAAATTTAATAAATCCTCCCGGCCACACAATCCCCCCAACTCCCTCGACAAGCTCGGGACAAGCCCCCTTTATCAAGGGGGCATTCGTTGCGGCTATTTTTTTCGCTTCTTCCATCGCCGAACCGCCGCCGACGATCATTAATTCGTATGTGCCCCATTCGTAGTTGAGGCTTCCCGAAGGGAATAACTTTTTAAAGGCTTCAATTAAAAGAAAAATTCCCTTATGTTTTTCAATTTGGCCGACGTAGAGAAATTTTATTCTGTCATTCCCAACTTGATTGGGAATCCAGAAGGATTTTATATCAATCTGTGGATTCTCGTCCCCGACCAAGTTGAGGACAGGCTCTTCGCGGGAATGACGTGAAAAAATTGGATTCGGCATCACCTCTTTTTTTGACTCCCTAAAAAATCCTCTGTCCTCGTGCATTTTTAAAAGCCATTTTGACGGTGAAATCACAACATCGGGCGAGCCAAAAAGCCAGCGGCAAATGGCAGTATAAATTTTGGCGAAAACACTATTAATCTTTTTCTCTTCCCCCCACATCATTAATCCGGAAGGATGAATCAGCTGAATGTCATGCAGGGTATGGATATGTTTAATTTTTAATGATCTTATCGCTATCGGCACAAGGTAACTGATACCCTTTAAATTATGCGTTATTGCTAAATCCGGTTTTTCTTTTTTTAAAATCTCCCTTACTTTCAAAAAACCGCCGACGTCAAACATGTCCGCGATATGCCATATTAATCTTACAAAATAAGGCAATTTACTTAAATTATAATAAAAAGAAAATATCCGATAATTTTTAATTCCTTCTATAATTTTAAATTTAAAATTTAAAATTTTAAATTTAGAAGTGGTGCTGATTATCACGACCTCATGTCCGGCTTTTTTAAATCCTTCCGCCATTTTTTCCGCCAACACAGCGGCTCCTCCCCTTTGATAATGTTGGGGCAAATTGTTAATTACGCAAATTTTCATTTTGGAGTATATTTGGCGTAATGATAAATTAAATTCAGCCGTTTCCCGACCTCTTCCCAGTTATATTTTTTTTCAACAAGTTCCCGGCCGGCCCTGCCCATTCTTTCCGCCGTCTCTCGGTCAGTTAAAACGGTTTTCAATTTTGCCGCCAAGTCGCGAATATCTCCCGGCTCAACTAAAAAGCCTTCTTGGCCGCTTTTTAAAACGCTTCTTACTCCCGGCAAATTGGAAGCGATTACCGGTTTGCCCGAAGCCATGGCCTCCAGTAATACCAAACCGAAAGCTTCGTTTTGGCTGATGGAAGGCAATACGAAGACATCGCAATCCCTGTAATATCCGGGCAGGTCGCGGTTGCTGACAAGCCCGGCGAATTTTACTTTATCCGCGATATTAAATTCTTTCGCCAAATTTTTGTAATACTCCGACATATCGCCGCCGCCGACAATGATCAAACGGCACTTACCCGCGCGCCCGGCAAGAAGCTTAAACGCCGCGAGCAAATTTTCCAGCCCCTTAAAATAATGCGCCTTATCCAGCCCACCGACAAATAAAATAGTCTTCTCTTCTTTTTCTCCCGTGTGAGCGGGCGGATAAAAACGCTCCGAGTCCACACCAAAAAGAGTTTGTCTGAATTTCTCCGGATGGCGACGGTAAAACTCGGCTAAATCCGAATGCTTAATGTAATCCAAGGAAGCGCAAGTTATAACTTTTGAAACTCTGGCTAAAATCGGCAAAGTTAAGTAACGGCTTAATTTAAAAATAACCCCCTTAATTCCGGAAGCGGCCGTATCCATGTGGTAATGAATGATTAATTTTGTTTTTTTTCCGGCTAAAACTTTGCCAAGCAAAGTGATCGCGGAAGACCCGTAAAAAGGATAGTGCAGGTGGATGACATCAAAGCCCTTGAGTCGCCATAACAACTGCGGTAAAACAGCGCCTTTGCCATACTTAAACCAAGGCCCCAGCCTTACAACCTTAAATTTTTCGTTTCGTTTCAATTTGTCGTTTGAAGTTATGTCTTCCGGATAGCACAATGCGCCCTTAACGGATTTAGGGGGCAAATAAGCGGGAGTAAAAACGGTTACTTCATGGCCTTGCTCGGATAAAACGCGGGCAAAGTGATAGGCGCTGTTTCCCATCCCTCCCCTATAAGGAGGAAAGGCGCAGACGATATGGGCTATCTTCATATAGGATTTAGGATTTAGGATTTAGGATTTAGGATTTAGGATTTAGGATTTAGAATTTAAGATTTTTGAACTTTCAGTTGAAGAAGTATTTGAATTATTAACAGCCATCTCTCTCACGATCTTCGTGATATCTCTTTCTGTTTTTTCCAACCGCAAGCGCAGGCGAAAAATAAAATAAAATAAAACGGCAATGCCGATATAAAGAAGCACTTCAATGCCGGAGCCGGAAAAACCCAGGGCGGCCACTGCTTTATCAAGCCACTTTAATGATATGACGGCTAAGGCGGCGATTAACCAAAAGAAAAACCAAAAAATAAATTCATTGGCTCCAATTTGCCTTTTTTGCTTTTGCCAAAAAAGGCGAGCCAAGAAAAAAGCGATGATAATTAGAGCGATTATTTGCTGAAACATAGTTTATTATTTTAATAATGCTCCCATTAATAATTCTTTTAAAATTTTAAAGCCGCTTGCAAGGCGTTGACCAAAACCGCGATACGCGATCATAACAGGAACTTCTTTGATTCTTAATCCGCTTGCCGCCGCTTCAGCTAAGATTTCCGAGCAATGAGCCATACGGTCCTGCCGCCAATTTATTTTACGAGCCGCGCGGACGCTCATGGCCCGAAAACCGCTTTGCGGATCGCTCGTATTAACGTTTAAAAATATTCTATTAACAAACCGGGCAAGCGGCATGATGAAATTTTTCTTGAAAAAGGGCATTGGGGATTTCTTGCTTAGAAAACGGGAACCGAAAACGATTTCCGCTTCGCCGCTCATTATGGGCCGGACTACATCCTTTATTTCTTCGGCTAAAAACTGCCCGTCGGCGTCAAAATGCGCAATAATGTCGGCGCCTCCGGCAAGGGCGTATTCAGTGCCTGTTTTTAAGGCCGCTCCCTGCCCCCTGTTTATTATATGGCGCAAGACAACGGCTCCCGCTTTTTCCGCCAGAATGGCCGTGCCGTCGGTTGAACAGTCATCAACGACCACAACTTCATCCACAAACCCTTTGACGTTTTTAACAACTTCCGTGATAGTTTCACTCTCATTATAAGCAGGGATGATGCAGAATATTTTAGACATAAATTAAATGACTTAAAAATTCTAAATCCAAAATTATAAATCCTAAATAAATCCAAAATTCTAATTTCAAAATCCAAAATACTTTGAATTTGTAATTTATTTGGAATTTGATGCTTTGAATTTTGGATTTTTATTTTTATATTTATTATAT
>CAZZBC010000013.1:0-21905 GCA_964652175.1 uncultured Gammaproteobacteria bacterium
TATTTCCGATTAATTTCCCATATGTCCACCAGTTCAGTTTAGCCAGGACTAATCAGCGGGACATATCGCTATTATCGTTGCACGAAAAAACTGGGCAAATGTTCTCAACGATATTTGCGCGAGGACTTGCTCGCCGATCAATTAAAATCACGGCTTCAAAATGTCGCTCTTGGCGACGACTGGGCGGAAAAAATGAACGCTCAAGTTGATGTTTGGGAAAAAGAAAATGTTTTGTCGTCGCAATCTTTCGCCCAAAATCTTGACGAGAGAATCAAGGAAGCGGAAACGAAACTTGATAAATTGGTCAACGCATTTTTAGACGGCTCAATTGAAAAAGAAACTTACCTTGTGAAAAAGGACGAACTCATCAAAACAAAAACAGACCTCAACAAGAAAAAGTCTGATTTTGGGCGAAAGGGAAACAATTGGATTGAACCATTGAAAGATTGGATTTTATCCGCTCACCACGCCGAAAAACTTGCTTTGTCCAATGATTTTTACGAAATAAAATCATTGGCGGAAAAAATTGGAACGAACCGCCGTTTGCTTTCCCGAAAAACTGAATTTGAATTTGTCCGACCTTACGATTTAATTCCGAAATACAGGGCTTTTTGCGAAGCGAGACCCGCTCCCGCATCGTCGTGCGGGATAAACTCCGGCGGGGCGAGCGAGCAAACAAACTCCTCGCAAAATTCTCAATGTCTTGATTGGTCGGAGTATCCGGAATCGAACCGGAACTACACCCACCCCATGGGCGCGTACTACCACTATACTATACTCCGTTCACCATTCCAACTTATCATTTTTAAAAATAAACTTCAACACGCGTAAACGCATCATTATAAATTTTTCAATATACTGAAAAAAATAAAAAGCCGCGAAAATAAAACCGGCCCCGTTGCCGGAGCCGATTTTTGTTTTCCCCTGTGAGTTTAACCTAAGTAATTTAAGTTAAAACACCACAAAAAATCGGTCTCCGGCAGGAGTTAAAAAAGATAAAAAAGAAACCGATTTTTTGTATTATTTTAATCATATCTGTGGATAATTATACCAAAAACGCCCAGAAAATCAAGGCGACTTATCCACAAAAAAAGGCGGACTTCTCAGCCCGCCATAATTTTGCTTCCGTTTTTATTTAACCTATGCAACTTATTTAAAGCGTTAACATAGGCTTTGGCCGCCGCTACCACGATATTGGTGTCGGCGCCATTCCCCCTTACTGTTCCCTCTTCTTCAAGAATTATCATAACCTCGCCCATGGCATCGGTGCCACCCGTTAAACTCTTTACCTCAAATTTTTCCAACCTGCTTTTTGTTTTGGTTATAGAAACTATGGCTTTAAAAGCCGCGTCAACCGGTCCATCGCCGTATTCTATCTTGTCAAAAACTTCTTCGCCAACTGAAAGTCTTACCGCGGCCATGGGTTTATGCTGCATTCCGCCGGAAATAGAAATGTCTAACAGCTTAAAATATTCAATGGTTTTCGGCAATGTGCCGATGACAAGCGCCTCAAACTCGTCATCAAAAACATGCTTTTTTTTATCCGCAACTTGCTTAAATTCAGCAAACACACGATTAAATTCTTCTTCACCCAATTCATAACCAAGAACCTTAAGTTTATCTCCTACGGCGTGCCGACCGGAAAGTTTTCCCAGGTAGAGTTTACTTTTCGGGATGCCAACTCTCTTTGGATCAATAATCTCGTATGTTTCCCTTTCCTTAAGCATGCCGTCCTGATGGATTCCTGATTCATGGGCAAAAGCGTTTGAGCCAACAATCGCCTTATTGGGCTGAACAACTATGCCGGTGATTTTGGAAACTAGCCGCGAAGTTTTATAAATTTCTTCCGTTATTACACCTGTATCAGCCTGAAAAAAATCTCTTCTGGTTTTTAAAGCCATCACCACCTCTTCCAAGGAAGCATTGCCGGCACGTTCCCCAATGCCGTTTATAGTGCATTCTATCTGACCGGCTCCGCTAAGCACTGCTGCCAGCGAATTTGCCACGGCCAGACCAAGATCATTATGGCAATGCACGGAAATAACCGCTCTTTCACCAGCTATTTCCACGACTCGCCGGATAATTTTTCCGAATTCTATCGGCGTTATGTAACCAACCGTATCCGGTATATTAATGGTAGACGCTCCGGCCGCAATAACCGCTTCTACCACCTCAAGGAGAAATTCTATATCGGTTCTAGTCGCGTCCATTGGAGAAAACTCCACATCTTTCACCAGACTCCTCGCTAATTCTACCGCCACCACGGATCTTTTCAGCGCTTCTTCGCGGCTTATCTTGCGCTGATGCTTGAGGTGAATATCGGAAGTGGAGTGAAAAACATGAATACGCTTTTTGAAAACATTTTCCAGCGCCCCATAAGCCTCCTTTACATCTTCTTCTTTGGCTCTTGCCAAACTGCATATTATCGGCCCTGCCACTTCGCCGCCGATTCTTTTAATGGCCTCAAAATCACCTGGCGAACTTTTGGCAAACCCGGCTTCGACAACATCTACTCCAAGCGTTGCTAATTGTTTGGCAATCTTTAACTTCTCCTCCACGTTCATTGACGCCCTCGGCGACTGTTCTCCATCTCTTAAGGTCGTGTCGAAAATTTTGATAATTCCCATACTTCCTCCTTTTTTATTCCCCCTGCCCCCTTTATTAAGGGGGATGAAGAGGGATTTATTTGTTCCTTTCGCGTTTATTGTCAAAAGAACTATCAAAAAAACCGCCTTTACGGGCGGTCTTTTTTGTATATGCAAATTAATTTTGCTTCAAATCATACAAAAACAAGCCGCCCGTTGAGGCAGTAACAAGAGCAACAATCCCAATAACAAGCTTTTAGCAACTTGTTTCATATGTCCACATTGTAGCACAAAAAAGAAAAAAGTCAATCGTTAAAAATTAACGCCAAAAAAAAGATTGGCTAACTACTCCAATATCCCGTCCAAGTTAACATCATACAAAATCTGCTCCTGGACTAATTTATAACTGATCAGTTCTTCCTTTTTAAACCAGTGGGCTATTTCAGCTTCCGCCTCTTCAACTGAACCGGAAGCATGGATTAAATTTCTTACCGACCTCTTATCCGCGTCGGACATTTGATATGAATCCAAAACAAAATCGCCGCGGATGGTGCCGACGTCTGAAGTCAGCGGTTCTGTTCCGCCGGTAATTTTCCTCACAATCCGCACCGCGTGCGCCCCTTCCCAAACCATGGCAATAATCGGACCGGAGGTCATATACTTTTTTAAATTTTCCAAGATAACGGCGGTAATGGCCAAGGGATCGTCGGAAGAGGGGGGTAGGCCTTTTTCCTTATAACTTTTAATGGTTTTTTCGCCGGTAACGCGACGCCAATCGGGATCAAGTGTGTAATGTTTCTCTATGTGCTCTAATTCCGGAACCAGCATTTTCACGGCCACCAACTTTAAGCCTATCCTTTCATAACGCCTGACAATTTCGCCGATAAGCGACCTCTGAACGCCGTCCGGCTTGATAATTACCAATGTTCTTTCATTTTTGGGATGAATATTCATAATATTTGTGTTCTTTTTATTTTAAAATTTCTTTAATTCTTTCACTAACTTGCGCCGGTGTCAAGCTGTCTTTAATTATATAATCAATCGCTCCCATCGTCTTTCCTTTTTCTTTGTCTTCGTCAGTGCCCAAACTGGTAAGCATAATCACCGGCATTTCCTTGGTTTTAGGATCTTTCTTTAACTCCTCCAAAACCGCAAAGCCGTCCAGTTGGGGCAAAATCACATCCAAAACGACCAAATCAACCTTTTCTTTGCGCGCCGCTTCCAAGCCTTCCGCGCCGTTAGCGGCCGTCAAAACGGCGAAACCGTCAATCTCAAATCTGGCCTTATACATGGCGTTAATTATCGCGTCGTCTTCCACTATTAATATTTTTTTCTTCGCTTCAATCATGTTTAAAATAATATGTTTTCGGCGTCTTCTTATTATAACACTAAATTTTAAAAAATAAAACCCCTCTTTCCAACAAGGAATGGGGGTTAATAATTGACGTCCTCATTATATTCCGCCAACAGCTCTTTTATAATGGCGGGAGCATTAACGCTTTCTTCATCCCTGCTTAGGATGATTCTCAGTTCTTCCCCTATGTGTTCACATCTTTTCAGATCCTCCTTGTTAAATTTAAAAACTCCCGAAAAATATTCCGCCCTTCTTAAAATTAATCCGCGCAAATATTCCCACGGATTATTCACGCCCCTCCACTTGCTGTTTCTCATTCTTTTTTCTTCATTAATTAACTTAACCAAAGCCAACCCAATTTTTTTTACCGCTTTTCTGGCAAAGTTTATGTCAATTTTTTTTAAGATAGCCCAGGCTTCATTTTCCAATTTAAACAAATGCGAACGGCCGAGCCTTCCGGCGCATATAAGAATGGTTGATTCTTCCATAAAAAAATACAATTTTGCCAATTCTTCCTCTGAGAGGCCTGAATCTTTATAATTTTTAAGGAACTCGTCAAAACTTATCACGGTCTTCACCTCCTTTTTTTAAAACTTATACCAACTTAGCATAAAGAGAAAAATAAGGAAAGGGGTGTAAATTTCAACGTTGCTTTATCGTATTCCCATCGCTTAACAGCGTCACTGTACCGTCCGTATCCGTCCGGAAAACTTGAGCGCCGATTCTCTCCAGCTTCTTTAATATCCTTAAGCTCGGATGGCCGAAGTCATTGTCCTTGCCGACCTCTATTACCGCTGTCCGCGGCAAAACCGCTTGCAAAAATTCTTCGCTGGAAGCGTTATCGGAGCCGTGATGGCCGATTTTCAAAATATCCGCTTTCAGATCAATACCGCTTTCAAGTAATTTCTTTTCAACATCCGTTTCCGCGTCGCCCATAAGTAAAAATTTCGTCTGTCCGTAAATTAACTTAATAACAATTGAGGTGTTATTTAAGTTGTCGGCCGCGCGGCCGGCTAAATTCTCCGTCGGCCATAAAATTTGAAGCCGGCAATCGCCTTTTAAATCAACAATTTGCGGCCTGTCAATGATAATGGCGGAAATATTTTTCCGGCGAACCAAATCCAGCCAGTCCGAATAAGCCGGTCCGGTATGCGAGACCCCGGTATATAAAATCTTTTTTACGCGATAGCGCTTTAAAACGCTCGCCAATCCGCCGACGTGATCATCATGAGGATGCGTCAAAACCATTAAGTCAATCTGCCGATCCCACCAAGGCAAAACTTTTCCCAACTCCCTAATCACGCTGTCATCCGGACCGCCGTCAATTAAAATGTTTTGCCCGTCCGGCGCCCTGACTAAAACGGCATCGCCCTGGCCGACATCTAAAAAATACGTCCTTAAATCGCGAGTTGGGTGATATAAAAACCAAAAAAAAGGAATAGCCGCGATAATAATGGCTATCCCCAAAATGAGTAAAAATAATTTAACTTTTGTTGTCATTTTAACGCGAATATCGTCCTTCTTTCGTAAAACGCCAAACTCATAAACTGTTAAAATCGCCATTAGATACGCCCAGGCCTAATTTGCGCATAACGGAAAAAGCGTCTTCGGGGCGGCCCAAAAAATATCTTTTGCCGTCAGCCGGATTAACATACCAAGCTTCGCCCTTGCCTTCAATTTGTAAAAATATTTTTCCTTTCTGGCTGGCGGCAAAATTGCTGTCCAAAGGCAACTCGGTATTCTTGGCCAACGGCGAATAACCGCCCCCCAGTTCAACTTTATCATTATGACCGTCTCCGTCAGTATCACTTTTTGTTTTATCCGAACCAATGGCATCTTCAAAGGAATTTGGCAGGCCGTCTCCGTCCGAATCAACTCCCGATAAATTGCTTAAGCCAACGGCAATTTTGGAAAGATTGAAATTAGTGATACCTATGCCTTTACCGCGCATAACTTCAAAGGCGTCGCTGGGACGCCCCAAATAATACATATACATCTTTTGGGGATGAATGTAATAAGCTTCGCCCTTGCTTTCTACTTTAAGAATAATCCTCCCTTTTAATCGGGCGTATAAATTGTCGTCGGCTATTGTTATCGCGCTAACGCCGCTGCTTGAAGCAGTTTCTTTTTGGGCGGAAGAAGAAGGGGTTGAGTTTTGCGTATCGCTCGCCGAAGAAGAAGCGGAACTTTCCGTGGCGGCGGAAGAAGAGTCGGCGCCGGCCGCAGCGGAAGCGGAACCGTTTGTCGTGGTTTTGAATTCCTTGTAGCCGCTGTCGCGAGTAACAGAATCTCGCACGGCTACTACGCGGTAATAATAGGTGGTATCCGCTTTTAAGTTGGCAAGGGTAATTTTATGAGTGGTGGTAGCGGCCGAACTTGCCGCTTCGCTCTCCAATATTTCATAAATCTTTTCTTTATAATTTACCTTTCCTGTTGTTCCTTTGCTGGTTTTCCAGCTTACCGCCACCGACGTGGAACTTACTGAAGACACTGTAATATCCGTTAATTCAAAAGTGTCGGCTTCTTCTTCGGTTAAATAAACCGATTTTGTCGCGGTAAGCGAATTGTTATTTTCATTGGTCTCGGCCAGCCTGTTATTTCTGTCAAGCTGAAAAAAAAGGCTATTGGTCCCGGTTTTAAAAAATTTGCCTTTATAAGTATACTTGAAAGCGCTGCCGGGATTCAGGGGATTAGCTGTCGCGGGATAATTGCTGCGGCTCTGGCTATCTATAGTAAAGCCGGAAAAATTCATCAAAATATCTTCTTCGGCCAAACCGACTGAAGAAGTTAAACTTACCGTGCCGCTATTTTTAAGAGAAACCGTTAAGGTAACGCTGTTATTTACAAGCGGTTCCTCGGAATCAAGCGTTATGGAGTCAACGGACAAGTCAACTCCCCCGGCGGCCACCACGGTAATTTTTTTGGTAACGGAATTGTTATCCTCGTTGCTTTCCGTCAATTCTTTGCCTGTGTCAATGGTAAAAACAAGATTTTTCTCTCCCGAGCTTAAAAATTTTCCCTTAATGGTGTAATAAAGATAGCCGCTGGAAGAAATTATATTGTCGTAAGAAGGAGAGGTAAAATTAACCTCCGTCATCAAAAAATTATCAAATTGATAATTATAAGTATTGGTGCCGGCAGAAGTGAAGAGTTTGTTGGTGCCGGCATTTTTTATTTTAATGGTAATTATTGATTCCTGATTTACCGCCGGGCTGGAGGGGCTCGCGCTTATTTCTTCCGCGGCAAAATCATAATAGTCGCCGGTGGCCGCATAGGCGGCCACTCCTGCAAACAGAATAATTAAAATTATAAAACCTGTTTTTATGTTAACCATAAATCTTTGCTTTTTACCACCCCCTCATTACTTGGTCAACGCCAATCTGCTGCTCTTCAAGCTGATAAACTAAGGCATACTGGCTGCCATCGCCATTGCTCACATAACGATAAAGAAGAGAAGCGCTAACCGCCGGGCTGTTGGTTGGATTTCTTGGATCCTTGGGCATGGACGCCAAATACGGCCTTGAACCTCCCGTTAAGTCATTAGATAATTGCGTGTTATAACAACCGGCACCATTGTTGTCCGGCGTGGCCCCAAAATCAGCTCTGCCTTCATTCCAATGATCGCAAATCGGATAACGGTTATTGTTGTCATAATAAAGATTGAGAGCCGTCCTGAGCTGGGCCGTATCGCCCTTCCTTAAAGCGTCTCGCGCCTTGGTTCTGGCATTGTTAAGCGAAACAACGGCTAGAGACGATAAAACGCCGATGATGCTGATAACGACAAGCAACTCAATTAAAGTAAACCCCTTAGAAAAATTTTTTTGCATAATTTTTAAATTAATTATATTTAGGACTTAGAAATTAGAAATTTTTCTTAAACGCTGCTTGCTAAATTATACATCGGCAAAATTACAGCCGCCACCATTATACCGACAGCCACCCCCATAATTACCATAATTATCGGCTCCATCAAAGTCATCAGGTTGGCTACGATATTATCAATCTCGCGGGCGTAAAAATCGGTAATTCGCGCCAAAACTATATCTAGTTTACCCGTCTTCTCCCCTATGCTCATCATCTGTGAAACCATTTTGGGAATTTCTTTGCTGTTTATAAAAACGCTGGAAATAGAATTGCCGTCTTCCACTTCTTCCGCGGTTTCACTTATCAGATCTTTGTAAATTTGGTTGCTAACCACCTCGCCGGCTATTTTTAAACTCTCGGTAATCGCCACGCCTCCCAGTATTAAGGTGTTCATCGAACGGGTAAAACGGACCAGATAAATTCTTTGAAACAGCTTGCCAAAAACGGGCAATTTTAATTTTAAAAAATCAAATATCCTCCTGCCTTGCGGCTTGCTTATATAAAACTTCAATCCCGCGATGGCGCCGACAATCATCATTATCAACAACCACCAGTATTTTGTTAAAAATTTTGAGGCGGCGATTAAAATTCGCGTGGCCAAAGGCAATTCGGCGCCTGTCTCAAGCAAGATATCGGTTAATTTCGGCACCACAAACACCATCATGACTATCCCCACCGCCGTTAACCCGCACAAAACAAAAGCCGGATATATCATGGCGCCCCTGATTTTGCTCGTCATATCATAATCTTTTTCCATTTCATCGGCTAAATAATTCAAAGCCTCATCCAGCCGGCCGGAAGTCTCGCCCGCTTTTATGACATTTATATAAAAGTTAGAAAAAATTTTGGGCCGCTTGCTTAAAGAGGCCGACAGCTTAGAGCCGCTGTCAACTTCGTCGGCTATTTCAGAAATAATCATTTTCAGCTTAATATTTTCCGTCTGCTCCACTAAAACCCTTAAGGCCTGCACCATGGTTACGTTCGCCGATATCATCACGGAAAACTGCCGGGAAAAAACAACCACATCCTTGGTTTTAATCCTGTTTAAAACGGAAAGTCCCTTTCCCCCTCCCGCCGACTCCTCTTTTATAAAAATAATGGACAGGCCCTTTTCCCGTAAAATTTCAGCGGCTGCTTCCTCGCTGACTGCTTCAACCAGGCCTTGTATTGTTTTCCCTTCTTGATTTAACGTTTTATATTTAAAAACCATATTTTAAAAATTGGGCGGCAAACCGGCGTTTTCTTGCTTTATCTCGCCCGTCTTAATTAACTCTTCTAGGGATTTTACCATACTTATCATTCCCTCCTTTCTGGATGTCTGCATGATGCTTTCCAGTTGGTATATTTTTCCTTCCCTGATTAATGATTTGACGGCAGGATTGGCGAGCAACACTTCCGCCGCCATTACCATGCCTCCGCCGATACGCGGAATTAATTTTTGCGTAATGACGCCAAACAAAACGTCGGCTAAATTATAACGGGCCGCCTCCACAGACGTTGTTTCTCCAAGGGAGTTAAAAATTTTTTCAATCACCCTGACGGAACTGTCAATGTCAATTTCCAAAATTACCAAGGAATTGCCGGCGGCCAGCTCCAAAATGAGCGGTATGGCGGACTTGAAATCTTTTCTTATCTTGCCCACATAAATCAAATCTACATCTTCTTCTAGGCAATAGTAAAGGCCGTCAATCACGGATTTAACGTCCCGACCCACCTGTCTTTGTTCTATCAAACTTTTTTTGTTTACAAACAAATTTTCTATGGGATCTTCAATGGTGATAACGCGCCGCCTGTAATTCCTGTTAACCTCTTCTATCAAGGCGGCTGCTGTCATTGTCTTATTGGAACCATAGGCGCCGGCAATGACAAAAAGGCCGGAGTTTAATTTCACCACGCCGCTTAAAACCGGCGGCAGTCTTAACTCGGACAAACTTTTTACGGTTTCCGGAATGTGATGGAAAGATAGAGATAATAAATCTTTTTGATAAAAAATATTAACGCGAAAACGAAAACCGCCGGCGAATACCTTAACTAAAATAATTTCTTTCCTTTCTTTTAATTCCTGTCTTTCCTCCTCGTCGGTGAAAGAATTAATAATTTTATTTATTGCATCGACGGTAACAATACTTTCCCCTTCCACGGCCGCTAACTGACCGTCAATCCTCATTAAAGGAAAATTGCCGATGGTCAAGTGCAAACTGGAAGCGTTCTTTTTAGCCGCTTCAACCAGTACTCTATTTAAAAAAATTGATGGCACTTCCATAGTTTAGCTCGTTAGCTCGTTAGTTTATTTGCTCTTCAACACTTCTTTAATTTTATCAACCACTTCGGAAGGCATAAAATGCGCCTTAATTAAATAATCTTTGGCGCCCATGGCCAATCCCTGTTCAATTTCGTTCTTTTGGCTTAAATTAGTTAAAAGAATAACCGGTATTTTACTTAGTTCTTTATCATCTTTTAATTTCTTCAGAACTTCAAAGCCGTTCATTTTGGGCAGTATGATGTCCAAAAGGATGATGTCTGGCGATTCTTTCATGGCCAGCTTTACGCCCTTTTCGCCGTCTTCCGCGACAATGACCTTAAAATTTTCCAATTCAAATTTCGTCGCGTACATATTAAGCAAAAAGGGATCGTCTTCCACTAATAAAATTTTGATTTTGTTTTCTGCCATACATTTTACTGCAAATGCTACGAATGGGGCATCCGAATTCAAAGCATTCGGATAAATTCGTAGATTCGAATTATATTATTTAATCATATATTACCCTTAAAATTTCCTCCATGGTGGTAAGCCCTCGTAAAACCTTAAGAATGCCGTCCTGCTTCATGGTTATAAATTTTTGGCTTGCCAGCACATCTTCAAGCGTTAACGACCTCCCCTTGCTCATCTCCATTATTATCGCTTTAATCTTATCGTTAACATCAAAAACCTCCGCTAGGGCTATCCTGCCGCTATAACCGGTATTGCCGCAACGGGGGCATCCCTTTCCCTTATAAAAAACGGTTTTATTTATTTTATTTAAGTCTAAGTCCGGCAACCCTTCTTTTATTGTTTCGGCGGGAATTTTGCTTATTTCCTTTTTAATATCATCCAAAATATCGGTTGGTAAAATTGTTTCTTCTTTGCAAAAAGGGCAAATTCTTCTCCCCAGCCTCTGCGCGATCACCGTGTTTAAAGTTGACCCCAGTAAAAACGGCTCTACTTTCATGTCCAATAAGCGAGGAACGGCGCCGATAGCGTCATTGGTGTGGAGTGTTGATAAAACAAAATGGCCGGTCAAGCTGGCATGAATAGCCAGTTCGGCGGTTTCATTGTCCCTGATTTCCCCCACCATAATCACGTCCGGATCCTGGCGCAAAAGCGACCGGAGTCCCGTAGCAAAAGTATAACCGACTTCCGGCCTTACCTGCGACTGGTTAATGCCTTTTATATAATATTCTATCGGATCCTCCAGGGTGGAGATGTTTACTCCTTCCTTGTTAATCTTAGTTAAAACGGAAAAAAGCGTGGTAGATTTGCCCGACCCTGTAGGCCCGGTTACCAAAAATAAACCGTCGGTCTTTTTGATATTATTTTTAATAACTTCCAGCCCTATTCCGCCATAACCAAGGCCTTCCAGTTCTGGCGCCCCCTTGGAAGTTTCCAATATCCTCATCACCACTTTTTCTTCGCCCAATAATGGCAGAATTGAGATGCGCAAATCAACTTCTTTTTCATTGATAGTCACTCTGATGCGCCCATCTTGGGGAACGCGCGTTTCGTCAAGTTTTAAATTGGCCAACACTTTTATGCGGGCCACAATTGCGCTATGGACGTCCTTGGGCAAAATTAAGGAATTCCTTAATACGCCGTCAATCCTATAACGCACCCTGCTCTCGCGGGACAAAGGCTCAATATGGATATCGCTGGCTCGGCCGTCAACGGCGTGGCGAATAATAACTGAAACAATTTTGGCTACCGGCGCGCTCTTGATAACCTCCTCCAAATCCACTTCTTTCTTTTTTATTTTTAGCGATTCTTTTTTTTCCTCTTCTTCTTTGGTTTCAAGCGCCGTGGAAACTTCCTTGCCTAATGTTTTATATTGTTTAACGGCCGTGCTGAAACTCAAAATGGAGACGAGATAATACTTAACCGAAAAGCCTTCTTTTTTTGCTAAAAAATCAACCGCTTCAACGGCTTTAAAATTGTCCGGATTTAATATGCCAACCTTAATTTTTTTATCAGCCTTGGCAAAACAGATAATTTTATAATTTTCAGCTACTTCCGGGGGGATAATATTTAAAACTTTATCATCTATTTTCTGGCCCAACAAGCCCTGATAAGGAATATTAAATACTTTTGCTTTAACTCTGGCCAGCTCCTCCGCATCAACCAAATTTCTGTCAATTAAAACGTTTTCAATCCCTTTTTGCGTTAAATTGGCCGCTTCCTTAATCTCGATCAACTGCTCTTCCTTGATTAATTCGCTTTGGACTAATAAATTCAATAATTCATCCTGTTTATTCATAGAAACATAATTCTAATCGTGTTATGTTGCGTTAAAACGGCTCAAAAGGATTTTTGCGGCCAACATTAACCGGTTGCTGTTTGGGAACGATATTCTCTTTTAGCGACCGAAACTTATCATCATCCAGAATGCTTATATCCAGCGCTCCTTTGGCTTTTTTATTCTTGTCGGTACTAACCGCGGTTTTAGTGGAAGTTGCGGAAGCTCCACTACCCTCTTTGTCTGTTGCTGAAGAAACGTCAGCCAGCTTAAGTTGCGAAAATTTATTCAATTCCGGCGGCGTTGTTATCACCGGCTGGTTGCTTTTTCGAGCGGTGATTGAATGATTTTTATATAATAAAAAACCGGTGCCGCCCAACATAACGCTTATGATGATAAAATATATTATTATTTTTTTCCTATCAATTTTTTTAAGAGACAGCATGAAATTAAGTTAAACCTTATGGCGTATTTTATTTATTCTTTAAAAAATAAGCGAACATCTCCAGGGAGGTTTTATTCTCCTGCGGAGCAAAAGATATTTTGGTCGCATCAAGCAACCTTAAATTATTTTCAATAACGCCGAGAAGATTTTTGAGACCGGTATAATCGGTGCCGATAATCTCCATTGTAATCTTAAGACTGCCGATTTCCTTGACGGAATTATCGGTTGTTCCCTTTTCCCCTCCCTTCAAGACTGCTTTTTCCTTTATTTCCTCTTCTTTCTTTTCCTCAATCTGAAGCGATGTTAAAAGCAACCCATTTTTTAAAACAATAGCTTCTAGTTGCGCCAACAACTCTTCTTTACTTTCTACGGCGGGTAAAACAGCTTCTATCTTGCTGATGTCTTTGGGGTTAATTTGTTTATAAACGGCTTTTAGCTCCCGCAATTTTTTTAAATAATTTGCCCGCTCCCAATATTCCGCCTGTTTATCTTCGCCGATCGACTTGCTTTCTTCAATTATTTTTTGGTATTTGGGCTGAATTAAGAAAAAATAACCCAAAGCTAAAATGGCTATTATTAAACCGGCAACAATCCATTTGAAGTAACGCTCCAGAAAAGCGATAATCTCATATTTAATTTGCCCCTTCTGCTCTTCTATAATTTTTGCCATATATAATAGTTATTTTTTAAACACGCCGGGGTTAACCGTTAAGCGCAACTCAAAATTAATCGCGCTGGTTTTATTTTTATTGTCATAAGACCCTAATTTTCCGCCGCCCACATTAACTTCTAAAACTTGGTCGCTGTTTCGCATAGCTTTTACCTGCTCGGCGACAGCGTGAAAATCCTTGGCTTTGGCGGCCAGGGCGTATTTGCCGGCATTGTCTCCGGAAAAACTAAGATAATAAACGTTAGCGATAGTATTGTCTTCTAAAAATTTAAAAAAGTTCGTCCAATAAATGTGGTCAGCAAGCATTTTTGCCGTTAATTTCAATCTGTTTTGAAAATTTAAAATTTCCTTTACTCCCTTTTCTTCTTCTTTTATCTCCCGGGCCAACTTATCAAATTCTAAAGTGAAATTTATGCCTCCCGTCTCTTTTTTGCTTTTTTCCCACAAAATAAGTCCCTCCCAAACCACGCCGACAATCAGACAAGTAAGCGCAACGAAGGTTAATAGGGTCATAATATTCTTCTGCCAATCAAAAAAGGAAATAATTTCCTCCTGAATTAAGCTGGTTTCCAAAACGGAGGGCGTTGGAGAAATTTTTTTCCCTTTTTTTATTTCTTCTTTTTTTTGTTTTTCTTCCTGTTTACTTTTTTCTTTTTCCGCGTCTTTCGCCTCCTCCCGCCCCTCTTCTTTCTGTTTTGTTTCGGCGGCTGATATTAGGCGTCTTGCCCCGCCTATTTTTGCAAAAAATTTCCGGCAAAATTTAATAAAATTGCTCCACTTTCCCCGATAAATTTTAGTTTTTTCTTTTTTCTCGCGCGCTAAGGGCTGGAAAATTACAACCTCTCTTTTCTTAAGTCTTGCTGGCGCTTCGCCCTTCTTTTTTTCTTTCCTTTCAATCCTGAAAACCTTTTGATAATCGACTGAAATTTTGTTTTTATCTCCTTCTCTCTTTCTGAATATTTTAAACGGCCGGCTAAAAAAAGATGAAAAATCAAACTTTCTCACCTTTTCTTTTTCTATTTTCTCGCGAGAAGCTTCTTTTTCTTCGTGTTCTTGAATTAACTTCAATATCTCCCGCCGGGAATGTTTTATTTTTTCTTTGTCTGTTGCGGCTTCTCCCGCTTGCGGCCGCCCCTCGGTTTTTTTAAAAAAAGAAAGCCAGCCGGCAATCTTGTTTTTTTTATTGTCAATCCCCCGGCTTTCTTTAGCGGAGCGGAGGACGCTAGGTTCGTCTTTGTTTGTCTTTGACCATTCTGTCTCCCTTTCCTCTTTACTTTCCTTGTCTTTTTTTTCTTCTTTTCCTTGCTTAAAGCCGCCGTCTTTTTGTTGTAAAAAATTTATTTCATCCCTCATATAAAATTTAAAAAATGATTTTAGGAGATTGCGAGGATTATTCTATTTCTCTTAAGGCCAGCCCGATGGCAACCGACATTGCCGGGCCAATTTCGTCCAATGCCGGCTTTAAATCAACCGGACAAGAAACTCTTGACCAGGGACTTCCTATAATAACCTTTTTATCCACTATTTTGGACAAATAATCGGCAAAGTTAGCCAATAAGGCCGCTCCGCCGGATAAAATTATTTTCTCCACTGGCATTTCATTCTTCCCCTGAAATAAATTAAGGGTATATTTAATTTCATTAATAATCGGGGAAACGGTTTCATTGATGGTTTTCGGTATCACTCCCGGCCAAGATTCAGCCGAACCAAGGCCTAAGTCATATTTGAATTGTTCGGCTCTTTCTATCCCGATGTTCAAATTATTGCTAATGGATCTAGTAATGGTCGCCCCCCCGATGTCAATACTACGGCTAAGCATGGGAATGCCCTTGCTGATAATGGAAATATCGGTGGTACTGGCGCCGACTTCCACTACCATCATGGTTGATTTGTCGTTTCCCACAAGAGACCTGATTAAGGAAAAAGTTTCCGTTTCCAGGCTTAATAAATTAATTTTAGCCTCCTTGAAAATTTCAATGTATTTCTTAACAAGCGTTCTGGGCGCGCCAGTTAAAAAAATTTTGATATTTTTATCATCCTTCCCGTCGCTCTCAATCCTCTTCCAGTCTAAAATCATTTCGTCAAGCGGCAAGGGAATAACTTTTTTAGCTTCCCATTGCACCGCGCCGGCGATATCTTTTTTGTCAACGCCTGATAAATTAATAATGGAAGAAAAAACCGAAAAGGCCGGCAGAGCAGCCACCGCGTTCCTTGAAGTCATTCCCGCCTTCTCCCAAATCTTATTAATCACTGCCGCCGTATTGATAATATCAATTTTCCAGTCATTTTTAATTTCAGCTTGCCTGTTTTCGCTAAAACCATAACTAAAAAGCCTGGCTTGACCGCCCTCTCTTTTTAATTCAACAACTTTAATACTGGAAGTGCCGATATCAATTCCTAAATAATTCTTATTTTTTGAAAAAAATAAACCCATAAAGCAGTTCTTTTTTATGTCCTTTATTATATTTTAATATTATTATATAATGATATTAGCGCATTAGCCACTTCTTCCGTTTGCGGTGGATATCTTAATTATACCACAAATTAAACATTATTAACAAACAGCCATGTCTTTTTTTGCCAGGTATAAAAAAATTATTCTCATAATCGGCTTTATTGCCATTGTTTTCTTGTTGGGTTATTTGCTTTATGCCTTATTTTTTAAGCCGGGCGCGGAAGCGCCGGTTACTCCCGCGCCTGGCGCCACCACAACGCCAACCGGCCTGCCTCTGGCTCCGACCGGCCCCGGGCAAATTGTAGCTCCAACCGCGCCAACCGGTTTGCCGGAAGAAAAAGTAACGCCGGAAGCGGCTCCCAGCGCGATAGCTAACGGCGGCTTAACCCAAACAAATGAACTCAGCAAAACTGCCGCCTATGACGCGACCCTAAGCTCCGACGGCTCTAACCTGCAATACTACAATAAAGAAGACGGCAAATTTTATCGCCTTGACAAAGACGGCAATATAACGGCTTTAACCGATAAAATTTTTCATTCCGTAGAAAAAATCACCTGGTCGCCCAATAAAAATAAAGCGATATTAGAATACCCTGACGGCGCCAATATTATTTATGACTTCTCCGCCAATAAGCAAATTACTTTGCCGGACCACTGGAAAGATTTTGACTTTTCGCCCCGGGGGGACAAAATAATCATGAAAAGCATGGGGCTTGACCCCAATAACCGCTGGCTGGCGATTGTTAATGACGACGGTTCAAAAGCGCGCCGGATTGAAGCGCTGGGAGAAAAGGACGAGACTGTTTATCCCTCTTGGTCGCCGAACAATCAAAGCGTTGCCATGTATACCGAAGGCGTTGATTTTGACCGGCAAGAAGTGTTTTTTGTCGGCTTGAACAATGAAAATTTCAAGTCAACCGTTATCGAGGGCCGGGGCTTTGAACCCAAATGGTCGCCAAAAGGAGATCGCCTGCTTTACAGCGTCTACTCTTCCGGAAGCAACCTGAAACCATCCCTTTGGATTGTTAACGCCCAGGGCGAAGCGATAGGCGCGGGAAGAAAAAGTTTAGGCATTGAAACCTGGGCGGATAAATGCGCGTTTGCCGGCGATACGGAATTATACTGCGCCGTGCCTGAAAAATTGGAAGAAGGAGCGGGTCTTTTCCCGGAATTGGCAAAAAACACTCCCGACAAACTTTATAAAATTGACACGCGCACCGGCTTTAAAAAACTGGTTGCCGTCCCCCAAGGAAATTACAATATGTCCGGTTTAATTCTTTCAAGTAACGGCTCTTATCTTTATTTTACCGACGAAACAAGCAAAAAAATATATAAAATAAGGTTGAAATAAAATTATGTTTAACTTTTTTAAAAAAATTTACCCTAACACCCTCCGGGGTGCGAGGGCAAAATTTCCGACCCTACTGTTTGTCTCGGCGTCAATAGCCGCCATCCTTTTGGTTCCTCTGCTTTTGGCGCTTTTCAAATCCGTCATAACGGCCAAGGCGGACGCGCGGCAAAATAAATCCCGCGAAAGCCATTCTAAAAAAAGAGGCGCGGGAGGCGATCCGCTTATTACCGTAACTCCCGCTTTCCTGGAAGCCGCGGAAAAAAAGCATATCCAATAGAAACCGCTGAATCCCTTATAATGTCCAAAACGCAGATAATTTATGTTTGCTCAAAATGCGACGCTCAATCTCCCAAATGGAGCGGGCGTTGTTTGGAATGCGGCGGCTGGGGAACCCTAAAATCAGAAATGCGCGAAGAAAAAAGCGACCAGGCAAAGGAATTAAAAATTAACCCGGCCAAAATCGTGGATTTTTCTGAAGTTAAAAATGAAGAAACGGAAAAAACAAAGACCAATATCGGCGAAGTGGATCGCGTTTTGGGCGGCGGCATCGTTCCCGGCTCCCTGATTCTGCTTGCCGGCGAGCCGGGCATCGGCAAATCAACCATTGTGGCGCAAATTGCCAATGCCGTGGGAACGCCGACAGGCCCCGTTTTTTACGCCAGCGGCGAAGAATCGGCCAACCAAATAAAAAATCGGCTCCAAAGATTAAAATGCGATTTGGGCAATATTAAATTCTTAAACGAAACCAATGTGGAAAAAATTATTGCCGCCGCCGCCGACGCCAAGCCGGCGCTAATCATTATTGATTCTATCCAAACTGTTTATTCATTGGGGTTGGAGGGAGAAGCCGGCGGCATAACGCAAATTAGGGCTTCGGCTGTTAAATTTTTGGAGATGGCCAAGCAAAAAAACATTTCCACGATTTTAATCGGCCATGTCACCAAGGACGGGCTGGCCGCCGGCCCAAAAGCGTTAGAACACATAGTTGACGCGGTAATTTACCTGGAAACCGAAAATGTCCATAATTACCGCATCTTGCGGGCCGTTAAAAATCGCTTTGGCTCAATCAATGAATTGGGGATTTTTGAAATGAGCGGCGAGGGATTTAAAGAAATAAAAAACCCCTCCTCCGTATTTTTAGACGCGGGAGAAGAAAATATTTCCGGCTCGGTCATAAGTTGCGTTATGGAAGGTACGCGTCCCTTTTTGGTGGAAATCCAGGCGCTTGTTTCCAAAACCGTTTTTGGCTATCCGGTTCGCAAGGCCTCTGGTTTTGACGCCAACCGCTTGCAGGTGCTCGCCGCTGTTTTAACTAAACGCTCCAAAGTAAATTTAACCAATCAAGACATTATCCTTAATGTCGTGGGCGGCCTGCGCATAGACGACCCGGCGCTTGATTTGGCGGTTTCCGCCGCCATTATTTCTTCCCTCCTTAATCAGACCATCAGCCGCAAAACTATTATGCTGGGTGAAGTTGGCTTGGGCGGAGAAGTCCGAAACGTCAGCCGCCTCGAGGAACGCCTCGCGGAGGCGGAAAAACTCGGCTTCACCAAAGCCGTCATTCCAAACGCGGAGGTGAAGGTAAAAAAAATAAAAGCGGAGAAAGTAAAAAATTTGGGAGAATTATTGGAGGTAATAAAAAAATAGCATTATTTTCTGCTTACACATTCATTGCTTTTTATATAAAACCTCCACCTTTTGTCTTTATATTTTCCGGCGTAATCTACGCCAATTCTTTTATCCGCCACAACGACGGCTTTTTTTAACTCACCACGGTCCTCCACCCATAATATTTTTCTTTTTGTAATATCAACTCCGTTCAACTTTTTGTCAATCTTAAACGCGCGGCAAAATTTTCCCGGCCCGTTGGTTAAATTTTTTTCACCCCCTTTAATCCCGCCGACGGCGGGAGGGGGTGGGGGGGGTTTTCTTTTTTTGTCATCCCCGACCTGATCGGGGATCCACTCCACCGCCCGTATGAGCACCGCCGCCGGATAACCGTGATCGCCGGTCACGATATTGAAGCAATAATACATCCCATAAATCATATAAACATAAGCATGGCCGGCGCAACCAAACATAACCTTGTTTCTCGCTGTTTTTCCGCGACTCGCGTGGCTCGCCAAATCTTTCGGTCCGTGATATGCCTCAACTTCAACGATTTTCCCGACCAATTTTTTCTTGCCGATTTTACGAACGATAAATTTCCCCAAAAGTTCCCTGGCCACTATTAAAGTATTGCGATTATAAAAATTTTTATTTAAAACTTTAATCACAAATTTTTAAAATTTTAATTTTAAAATAATATTCTAATTTTTAATATTTGAAAATTTAGATATTAGAAATTGTTTAAAAATTAAAAAATGGAAATTAAAAATTATTCTAAATGAATTTTTTTTTCAAACTCTCCTAATTTATCTTTAATCATGGGCCATTTCCCTAAGCCCAGCCCTATAATCTTCTCCGCCGCTTCTTTTGCTTCTTTCATGAGTTCATAATCAAAAAGCGAGGCAATTTTTAATTCCGGAAAGCCCTTCTGCAAAGTGCCGTAGACCTCGCCCGGGCCACGGAACTTCAAATCAATTTTAGCCAGTGTCATGCCATCATTATGTCTTGTTAAAGCATTCAGACGCTCAAGTGTGCTGGAAGCGTCACTTTCTGCAAGAAGAAAACAGTATGATTGATGGCCGGCGCGCCCGACCCGGCCGCGGAACTGATGCAGCTGCGCCAAACCGAAGTGGTCTGCCCCTTCAATCATCATAATCGTGGCGTTCGGCACATCCACGCCGACTTCCACGACGGAGGTGGAAACTAAAATTTTAATTTTATTCTCCAAAAATTCGCTCATTATTTTTTCCTTTTCCATTGATTTAAGGCGGCCGTGAAGCATACCCATCTTTATTTCCGGAAAAACAAACTTGTCTAATTTTTCAAATTCCTCTTTTACCGATTTAACGCCCAACTTGTCCGAAATATCTATCAAAGGACAAATCACGAAAACCTGTCTACCTTCTTTGACTTGCTTCCTCATAAATTCATAAGCGGCCTCCCGCTTTTCCTCCGACACCACGCGGGTAATAATTTTCTTGCGATCCGCCGGCATTTCATTAATTATGGACAGATCCAAATCGCCATATAAAGCCAAAGCTAAGCTACGCGGTATTGGCGTCGCCGTCATACTTAATAAATGCGGCACTACCTTCATCTCCTTACTAAAGAGGGGGTTGGGGTGAGGTCTGGTTTTTTCCGTCAACGCCTTTCTCTGCTCAACTCCGAACCTGTGCTGTTCATCAATCACCGCTAGCGCCAAATCAGGAAACTCCACGTTTTCCTGAAGCAAAGCATGCGTACCGATGATAATTTTAATGTTGCCATTTTTAATATTTTCCAAAATATCTTTTTTTGTAATTTTGGGATTTGGGATTTGGGATTTATTTAGAAATTCGAAATTAGAAATTAGAAATTGGGAACGTGTTAAAAGCGCTAAGGGAATATTTTTCTTCAACAATTTTTTTATGGAATCAAAGTGTTGTCTCGCCAATATTTCCGTCGGCGCCATCAACACCGCCTGCCCGCCATTCAAAGCGACATTAAACATGGCGATAAGCGCCACCACGGTCTTGCCGCTTCCCACGTCTCCTTCCAAAAGACGGGCCATGGGCTTGTCCTTCCCTATGTCTCGCAAAATTTCCCAGGCCGCTTTGCGTTGGGCGTTGGTCAGTTTGAACGGCAAACTTTCCACGAATTTTTTTGTTTCATTTTCAAAAAATTTAATTGGCGTAGAGACGCAAAATCTTGCGTCTCTACGAATTATTTGCGATTGAAGTTGGATTAAAAATAACTCGTCAAAAGCCAGCCGCTTTTTTGCCGCCGTTACATCGTCTTGACTCGCCGGAAAATGAATTTTTTGTATCGCGTCCGACAGATTCAATAATTTCCACTTATTCTTAATTTCTATTGGCATCCAATCTATAATCTGTTTTGTTGAATGTATCACTTGCTTTATCAAAAACCTTACCTGTTTATGCGTCAAATTGGCAGTCAAATGATAGTTTGGCACCAACCCTTGGGTGTGTATTGCGGCATTACTCCCTCTCCTTACCAAGGAGAGGGTAGGAGTGAGGTCTTGCCCCCTTTGCATAAGGGGGGGTAGGGGGGATTTTTCCGCGTTCACTTTCTCATAAACCGGCGCCATCATCACCGGTCCCCCGAAATCCTCTTCCACCTTGCCGGCTAAGGACACCCAATCGCCCACCCGCAAATTGCGGCCGATAAACGGCTGATTAAACCAAATAACTTTTACGCTCTCCGTTTCATCACTAACAATCGCTTCCGTAATGTACATCCGTCGTCGTCGGCTTCTTTTGTTTTGTATTAATTCAATCTGTCCCACAACATTGGCGCTTGCTCCGGACTTAAGTTCGGCAATCGGCGTAATTTTGGAAAAATCGTCGTAGCGAAAAGGAAAGTAAAAAAGCAAATCCTTGACCGCTTCCACGCCCAATTTTTTCATCTTTTTTGCCGTCGCCTCGCCTACTCGGTTTATTTTGGTTATGTCAATATCTAATGTTAACATAATTTGGCTCCTCCAAAGGAGGAAATTCGCATGTGCCCCATTCGTAGTGGGGCTCCCGAAGGGGAACTCATATAGAGTTTTTCTTAAAATAGTGCTAATATAAAAGTGAATAATCATC
>CAZZBC010000014.1:0-19304 GCA_964652175.1 uncultured Gammaproteobacteria bacterium
AAAAAGTGCAGTGCTAATTTTAGCCAAAAATTTTAATTGGCGACAGGCCCAAAAAGAGCCAACAGCGCCATTTGATAGCTCGCTTCACTTTCAGTCAACACTTTTTCTCCCTTTTTCATTTCTTACCCCTCCTTTTTATAAATTTATTTCATCTCTTGCACGTTTTTATCAAAGTACCACTCCAAAACTTCTTTGGCAATAGGCACGGCCACGCTTGAACCTTCGCCCCCTTCCTCCACCAAAACCGTTATAACAATCTCCGGATTGTCATAAGGAGCAAAACCGGTAAACCAAGCGTGCGGCGCTTTTTTTGACGACCATTGCGCCGTGCCGGTTTTGCCCGCCACCGCCACCGGCAAATCGCCCAAGCCGCGGGCGCTGCCAGACGTAATCGTTTGGCGCATGCCTTGGCGCACTGTCTCAATATTTTTGGCGCTTATAAAATCTTTTTTTACTGGTTCTTCTTTTATGTCCTGTAGGACGCTGTCATCGCTTGATAAAATTTGCCGCACCAAATGCGGCCTGTATAGCTTACCGCCGTTAGCGAAGACGCTGGTATAGGCGGCTACTTGCAGAGGGGTTGCGGAAATGTCTCCTTGGCCGATAGCCAGATGGTAAGTGTCGCCAATATACCAACGCTCGCCTTTGGCGGCTTCTTTCCATTCCTTCGTCGGCAAAAAACCGTTTGCTTCACCCGGCAAATCAATGCCGGTCTGCGCGCCAAGGCCGAACAATTTTTCATACTTCACGATCCGGTCAACGCCCAAACCGGTAAAATCATTATAACCGCCGCCGATATAATAAAAAAAAGTGTTGACTGATTCGGCAATTGCTTTGCGGACATTGGTCGCGCCATGCCCGCCCGCTTTCCAGTCCGGGAAAAACCATTCGCCGATTTTCAATCCGCCCGTACTTAAAAAAGAAGTATATTCGTTAATAATCTCCTCTTCCAGAGCCGCTGCCGCCATAATCGGCTTAATAGTTGAACCGGGCGGATACTCGCCGCTTATCGCCCTGTTAAATAAAGGCTTATCCTGATCGTTCGCCAATGCTTCATATTCTTCATTCTTCATGCCTCGAGCAAAAATATTGTTATTGTAAAAAGGGAAACTAGCCTTAGCCAATATTTCTCCATTGGCGGGATTCATAATTATTGCCGTTCCTTTTTTAAAGCGCGAACCTTTAAAAGCGTTCGCCATCGCTTCTCCCAATTTTTTTTCCAAATCCAAATCAATGGACAAAACTAAATTATGCCCGTCTTGGGCTTCGGTCTGGCTGATAATTTTTTTTTCCTTGCCCAAAGCGTCAACCTCAATCTGTTTTTTGCCGTTTATTCCCCTTAAATCCGGCTCCCAAAAATATTCAATTCCGGCCTTGCCGATATAATCAATTGGCGAATATTCTCCGCCGAATTTATCAAGATCTTCTTCGCTGATTTTTCCCATATATCCCAAGACATGCGACAGCGCTAAAGCGCATTTTTCGCCGCTTTGGCTTTGATCGGATCCGGCGCAAATATCATATTCCCGCCTTGTCTTGTTGGACAAAACAACGCCGCTCATTTCCGCTTGCTTTAAATATAAAAGTATGGCCTTTTCATATTCAATGTTATCGGCGATAAACAAGGGCTGGTACGACTCCAATGATCCTGTTTTAATTCTGGATAAAGTCCGCTTTATTTCATCGGAATTTTTATTTCCTAAAATTTGACTTATCTCATTGATAATTTTATTAAGCTTGCTTTCTTCCTGCGGCAAATCGGCCGGTATGAAATACAGTAAAAAATTAGCGACATTTCTGACTAAAGGTTTTAAATTTCTGTCATAAATTACGCCTCTCTTGGCCTCCACTCTTTCAATCCGTATGCGGTTTCCTTCAGCTATGGAATAATAATATTTACCCTTAATAATTTGCAACCAGGCGGCCTTGCTTAATATTAAAAGTAAAAAAAACGCAAATATCAAACCAATAAAATAAGTCCTTTTATAATTAAAAGTTCTGCCTATTATTTCTTGTCCCGGCCCTCCGGCCACGAAAGAATCCTCTGTCCACTCTAAACGATAAGAGAAACCTTCAATATTTCCAAATCTGCCTTCTTTAATGGAAAAAGGGTCTAATTTTTTGTCTTTCCTGTAATCCATAATTCCCTTTTATAACCCCTCTTTAATGCGAGATGCGGGGGATTTCACGAGAAACACTGGTTTAAATTTTTTACTGGCAAGGTTTAACGCGTAAAAAATTACTAAGACTCCCAAGGCATTTAAAACCGATTGTTTTAATACGGCTGACCAAAAAATTAAACCCAAATAAAATATCGCCTCTCTGCCGCTCGCCAGTAACGCCGTATAATTAATTACAGCGAGAAAAAAATTATAAACCAAGGAGGAAAAAAAAATCAAAACAAGCAATGAATAAAGGGAACGGTTGGTAAAAAAATTAGTTAGTAAAAAATTAGTTGCTACTGCCGTCAAACTTAAACTTATCAAATAAACTCCAAAGGGCGAGAAAGAGAATATATCCAACAAAAGGCCCGCGCCAATCATCCACGCAAGCGCCAATCTTAAATTCCCTAGTCCCAAAATAAAAATAAGGACAACTAAAATTAAATTGAAATTATTCAGCCATCCCGGCAAACCGCTTATGAAAGACAGCTGAACGGCGGTTAATGTTAAAATTAAGAAGACATTTAAAATTATTTTTCCATACATAAAGTCGTGAGTCGTAAGTTGTTGGTTGTTGTTTATTTGGGCAATAAAACCGATACAATAGTTAAATCGTTAAAGTCGACCAGCGGTTCAATTATGACGGTTTGCCATAATTCATTACTTTCTTTGTCAACGCGCGCAACCTTGCCGATTACCAACCCCCTGGGAATGTCTTTTTCCAGCCCCGAGGTAATAACCGTGTCACCCTCCTTAATTGTTTCAGTCTGCGGTATAAATTTCATCTTTACAACCAAGCCCAGCTCCCCCTCCGCTAAGCCGGTTGTCTTGTTTTGACCTTGGATGGCAGCTGCTAATTTGCATTCCGAATTATTAACAAGGCAGACTCCAGCCAAACCTTCTTTAACTGAAATAATTTTCCCAACAATAATTCCCTGGCTACTAACCAGGGCCAATCCTTCTTTTAAGCCATCCTTAGCGCCCTTATCGATGATTATGGATTGACCTTTAATTAAAGAAGGGCCTTCTCTTGAAATAATATCGGCAAGCGCAAAGGATGATTCGCTTTTTGTTGAAAAATTCAGATATTCTCGCAAAACTTGATTTTCTTCTTCTAAAATTTTTAGTTTGGCATTTTCCGCCGTCAATTCGCCAACTTTATTTTCCAATTGTTTGGCAAGCTTAATTAAATCCCTTTTGTCAGAATTCTCATAATAATTAAGACGCAAGTAAGAACTAATTGAATAAATGCCGGAAAGCAGCGGCCGGGAAATGTTAATGACAAACGATTCAGCCGGCAATATTGCTTTGGTAAAATGCAAAAAAATAAGCAGCGCGATGACTGCTATAAACAGAAATATTTTTTTTATGCTGAACTTAGACATAACTCTAAATAAATATTCGAAAATTCAAAATTCAAAGCACCAAATTCCAAATAAATTACAAATCCAAAACATTTTTAATTTTGAACATTTGAATTTATTTAGAATTTGTAATTTTAGATTTTGAATTTTACAGCTCCCCTGTTCCCGGCGACAACACTTTGCTTAACAACTCCGGGTCGGCGAGAAGAATGCCTGTGCCCCGCGCCACGCAAGTTAAAGGATCGTCGGTTAGGCGGACTGGTATTTTTATGGCTTGGGCTATTTCTTTGTCAATGCCCCTAAGTAACGCTCCGCCGCCCGATAAAACAATCCCGTGCTCGTAAATATCCGCCACCAATTCGGGGGGGGTGGTTTCCAGAGTAATTTTAATATTTTCAATAATTTGATCTATGGTCCTGGACATGGCTTCTCTCGCCTGACTGTCGCTGATTGTTACGCTTTTAGGCAAACCGTTAATCAAATCCCGCCCCCTGATTTGCATCTCCATCGGCTCTTTAAGCGGGGTGGCGGAACCAATCTTTATTTTTATATTTTCAGCTACCTGCTCTCCGATTAAAATATTAAACTCCTCGCGAATATACTGGGCGATATTGTTGTCAAGCTCATTGCCGGCCAGTCGCAACGTTTTCCAGGTTACCGCCCCGCCCAAAGAAATAACGGCAATTTCAGTCGTGCCGCCGCCGATATCAACGATCATAGTAGCGGTCGCTTCCGTCACGGGCAACCGCGCGCCCACGGCGGCCGCCATTGATTCCTCAATTAAAAAAACTTCGCGCGCGCCGGCCGATTTGGCCGCGTCCTCCACGGCCTTCTTCTCCACTTCCGTTATATCCAAAGGGATGCCGATTATGACGCGCGGACGCGGCATTAAAGTGAAACTTTCGCTATGCGCTTTGTCAATAAAATATTTAAGCATTTTTTCCGTAACTTCAAAATCGGAAATAACGCCGTCAACCAAAGGTTTTATCGCCTGAATGTGCCCCGGAGTTTTGCCTATCATTTTTTTAGCTTCTTCTCCCACGGCTAAAATCTCATCGGTTCTTATGTTAACCGCCACTACCGACGGTTCATTTATGACAATGCCCTTGTCCGGCGTGTAAACCAAAGTGTTTTTCGTGCCCAAGTCTATGCCTAAATCTTTTGAAAATTTTCCCAATAGTTTATTTAGCATAACATTCTCAGTTTACCTGAAAAGTTTTTCTTTGTCAAAACAAAACGCCCCGTCCCAGTTTAAAAACTGGAGCGGGGCGTTTTTAAAGCGATAATTTACCAATTATCCCTTCTGCCTCTGTCGCCTCCGCCGAAGCCGCGACCGCGGCCTCCGCCGAAGCCGCCTCCGCTTCTCGGGGGACGGGCTTCCATGGGGCGAGCCTCATTTACGGTTAAGGCGCGTCCGTCAAGTTCCTTGCCGTTAAGCATGGTTATCGCGGTCTGCGCTTCCTCGTCGGTAGCCATTTCCACGAAACCGAAACCTTTGGAGCGGCCGGTCATGCGATCAGTGATGATGCTCGCTGACTCAACTGTGCCGGCTTGCGAGAAGTGCTCTTTGAGCGACTCCTCGGTGGAAGAATAAGAAATTCCTCCGACATACAACTTCTTTGCCATATTTATCTTGTCCCGACAGTATCGTCGGGATTGGTCTCTTAAAATTATTCGATTGTAAGGTGGACCTTATTCTCTTTTGTTTTCGTTTTTATGAGACCAAAAACATGGCCGCTTTCAAACTTATAACTAATTGAGAAAACTTACAACTTATTAAAGGATAGCATATAGCCACAAGTCTGTCAACACATCACATCAATCTGATTTTCCCCTCATTTTAAATTATCAAAATCTTTATTTGAAATACCTAATCCTAACTTGCGCATTATATTAAACGCGTCGGCCGGCCTGCCGAGAAAATATCTTTTTCCGTCATTGGGATTTACATACCAGGCCTCGCCCCTGCTTTCCACCTGTAAAAATATTTTCCCTTTTTGTCCATTTGAAAAATTACCGCTGATACTTAATTTCCCCCGCCCTGCGAGGTTATAATTGCCTTCTAATTCGGTTTTATCATCATAACCGTCGCCATCGGTGTCTTTTTTGTTTTTATCTGCACCGATGGCGTCCTCAAATATATCCGGCAAGCCGTCGCCGTCGGAATCGGCGGCAGAAAGGTCGGATAAACCTATCTGAATCTTATTTAAATCGGCGTTAGTGATCCCGACTCCCTTCTCTCTCATTACTTTAAATGCGTCATCTGGCCGCCCGAGGGAATACATTTTTTGGTCAGCCGGATTAACATAATACGCCTCGCCTTTTGATTCCACTTTCAGGATTATTTTTCCTTTGAGTTTTGAAAATAATTTGGAGTTTTTCACGGCTATCGCGGAAATATTCTTGTCTTTAGTTTTTTTAGTTTCACTGACGCCGGCATTATTTGTATTTGCCGACTGGCCATTTCCAGTTTCTTTCATTAAAGAAAAGTCGGTGAGATGATCTATGGCCACCACCAATTTATTATTTACTACCTTTCCGCCGTCGCCCGCTTTTTCCCATATTTTTTTGGTTTCGCTGTAATAATAAACTTTTAAATTTTCCGGATTGGGGATGCCGCTTACGTCAAAAGACAAATTCACGGGAGAACTGAAATTTTTAACCTCCGTATCGCCGGCTGAAAGTTTTACCGTAAAAACGTCAAAACCCACCAAAAACATCCCGCTTCTCGCTTCATTGGTTTTTTGTTCCGCGCTCGCCTTGCTTGATTCAATATTTACGGCTATGTTCTTGCTTCCGTAAGCACTTGATAAATCTACTAGTATTTCCTTTGATAATTCTACTTTTACTTCTTTAACATCCGCGACTGGAGAAGTATTCAAACTTATCGTTTGATTGTTCGCGGGATTTTCCGCCACGCTTATGTCCGCCTTTATTTCCGTTTTAACGGGAATGCCGGCTTCTTTTGTTGTTAATGTTTCACTGGTTACTTGCGTTCCATCGCCGGAAATAAATGATGATTGAATAGTGGATATCTGCGTGCCGCTGCTTGCAATATCAGAAACGGCGGCACCGCCTCCCCCGCCGCCACCGCCTCCGCTGGAAATTGGAATAGCGGCGCTTTGAACCGTACATTGTTCAACGGAAGGAGTAACGGTTATTGCGCCGACCGCGCTTAAAGTGACAGAAGATGGTTGGGAAGTGTCCGCAGGACAAGTTGTGGAAGTCACGCTATTAGATAAATTACGCCTGTTTGGTGACTCCACCGCCAATAATGAACCGGACGCCAATGTGGCTGTAAAATAACTTGAACCGATCGTTAACAATTCAACTTTACTGCCGGCCTTTACGGTTAAATTTATATTCAAATCGTCAATATGAATTAAAACATCCTCGGAAAACACGACGTCATCTCCGGCCGCCAGAGCAGGCGCGGCTATCGCCAAACAAATTATGATAAATAAAAATTTTTTCATTATTTTAGTAAGTCAAAGTTTTTGCCGACAGGGGCAAACTATTTACAGTTGTAATGCTGCCTGTCGCGCCGTCGCTCCATTCCACATCATCGGCAACCACGTTTACGGAAAGCGCGTCATTAGTTCCGGCGTTTTGAGTATCCATGGTAATTATGAACAGCTTGGTGGCGCCAGCCGAAATCTCAACGTCGGTCATGCCACCGTCGATAACAGCGTCGACAATAGTGGTATCGCCAAAATTCTGATTGCCGACTGCCAGCCAACTGGTGGTAACCAATAAATTGCCGCCACTAATGGAATCTTTATATATTTTTAATTCTCTGTCGCCAGTATTGGAAATACCGGTCTGGCTAATGGCAAAATTAAGGGTTTTAATAGTGGCCGCGTAATTTCCCGCATTGGCGGAATTAGTGATATTAATTCTGGCTACGGTGGCGTCATCCCCGCCCACAGCTGTTCCGGATGGGGTATCCGAGGCAAAAGCAACTGTAATTTTTGTTTTATAAACAGTCATTTGATTACCCCTTACCTGAACATCGCTATCACCGCCTATATCCAATTTAGAGCCCGTAACAGCAGTTCCCGAAACGGCGCCAACAGCCGTGATTGGTTCATTAACGCCATTATACGTCGGGTAAATGCTTATCTCGTGAGTTGAGCCGGAAACGCCGCCGCCGTCAAAAGTGTTAATGTCGCCTTTAACCGTTATGACTTTGTCGGTGCCGGCGGAAACCGTCAAAGACAAACCACTAAAAACGGCATAAGTGGTGGAAGCATATTCGGACACAGGAATCACGGTACTGCCTATCTGGTCGGCTCCGTCGTATAATTTTAAATTGGCAATTGTTCCTGTTCCGACCGCAACCATTAAATCATTTAGAACTATTTTGGTAATACTAATGTTTTCCGCGCTATCGGCCGTTAATTTAAACGCGGCCAACGTTTGGTCCGTGACTCCCATTATTAATTGCTGGGCCGCGGGCGAAGAAGAATCAATAATTAATGATAAATTGCCGCTTGAGGAAATATAAGCTTGCTGCAGGTCAATGGCGTTCGGCGAAATTAAGGTATTACTGCTAGATGCCCCAACGGCCGAGATGGAGCTAAAACGGATTACCGGATTGATATTAACGTCCGTGTTGGCCGCGCCTGATTTAATATCCGCATAAACATCAATAATATAAGAATTTTCCGCCGCTATGTTTATGGCCGAGCCGGGAGTAAAGGTATAGGTACCGGCCGTGGTATTGAGGGACGCGATGGTGAAGCCGATCTGCGTGCTGCCGTTCCTTATTTTAAGATTCTGAAAATTATCCCCCATTTCTACGCTGCTGTTATCGGCTAAAACAATTTGAGTAACATTCATGCCTTCGCTTGAACCGGCGGTAATAACAAGAGAAGCTATCTTTTTGTCTGTATCGCCAACAGCGCCTGTGGGATTTGAACTGCTCCTGCTTGCGAAAGAATTGTTTTTGGCCACGCTTATGGTTTCGGCGGCTGTAACGACAGCGGCCGGTTGTATCATTTGAAAATTGGTGCCATCATAAACCGCCACCACAACTGTGTTGAACACAATATAATTATCAGTCGGATCCTGATTTGTTTTCATTTTTAAACTTTTGGCGCCCAAACTATTGACATTAACCGTGCAAACGCCGGTATTGGCGGTGTTGGCGATAAAAGTTAATTGCATGCCGCGGGTGTAAGAAGTAATGGCCGGGCTTAAAGTTATGGCATAATCGTCGGTTGAGCCCGAATCAACGCCGAAATTTAAATTAGAGATGGTTGAGGTGGCCGCGCTGAATGTGCCGTTTACATCCAATTTGGCACTCGGGGAAATTGTGCCGATACCGACGTTGCCGGAAGTTTTTAAAATAGCAAAAGGATTTGTACTGGATAGAATGTCATGTATAATAAAATCATTGCCCGGCGTATCTGAAAGTTGTGGATTCAGACCTATACCCCATTGACCACCCGAAAGATTACCATTAGAAAATACTACACGAGAGGTAGATGCCGTAAGCGACAAAAGAGCGGAATTAATATTGTTATAAGTACCATTAATATTCAATACAGCATCATAGTTAGTATTTGCATTTGTAATATATGTTTCGCTTGAAAATTGTGAGATACCACGAATAAAGGCCGTACCATTAACATCCAGTTTAGCGTCTGGAGTTGATGTCCCTATTCCGACATACCCTGTTCCATTATTGACATACAAAAGATTCGCCAAGCTGGAAGTGCCGGTTACGCTCAAAGTATTGAAGGTCGTGGCGCCGTCAGCGGTTACCGCTCCGCCGGTTGAAATGCTGCTCCCGCTGATTGTCGTTACGGCGGAGACGACGGCAACCGTAGCCAAAATAGCGATTGCCGAAGTTAGAACAATTTGAAAAGTTTGTTTTCCTTTTAACATATAAGTAAACTTATCCACAAATTAACCATTATTATGGCTAATAAGTAGATCAATTGTTAATAAGTTTTTTATAATACAATTATACCCCCCCCCCGTTAGTTTTGACAAGACCGATTTGAGAAAAATAAAAAAACGAAAAATCGCCCTTAAATTAGTATTGGCATTTAATGAAAATCCGCGCTTATAAACTTTTATTTTTCAAGCCGGAATACTCTCTCAATGTTTTAAGCGTAGCCTGCACCGTGACATTTCCCGCGTTGACCAATTTAACATTTTCAAACCTCTCATAAATCTTAGTAATAACTTCGTCCGCCCACGAAGGAGTCAAGACCTTTACGCCGGAAAAATCTATTTCTATTTTTTCATTTCTGCCCAAATCTTTTAACAAGTAGGCGGACATGGCCAAATAGGCCTCTCTGCCGGATGGACGGGAGACAAGTATTTCTCCGAATTTTTTTAATTCAACGCGCATATTTTTTATAAAGTTATAATCGCTAAGCATCCAATAATTTTTTCCTTTGTTTCAATTATTTCCATTTCCTCGTTCAATTTCGCTCGCGCGTTTCCGGAAACAAAGACAAGATGCATTTTTCTGTCTTTAATATTTTCCCTGACGAACTTAAGACCGTTGCCTCTGGCTTCCGGAGCGCGTCCGGAAATTCTTTCGCTGAAAGCCGTCATTAACGCTTCTTTATGGCTGGATAATGTCGGCTTTACTTTTTTTAAAGTATTCAATACTCCCCGTCCCCTATCTGCCAATACCAAGGTTATATTGTCATCATTTAATTGATGGGCGAAAAAAATACCCATCACGTCCGGCCAGGCGCCCAGATTATGGTCAAAAGAATTGTTTCCTATCTCTCCGGCTATGGCCGTAATAATATACGCTTTCTGTTCCGCAATCTTTTTACCGGCAAGCAACTCCGCCAGCATTTTACTCAATCTTGCCTGAAAAATATCACGGGTGGCGCAGTAATATTCCTTATCTGGAATCTCTCCTTTTTTATTTTGACACCAGTTTAATGCCAGTTTTTTTATATCTCTTCCCATGTTGGCATCTTAACAGATATTTTAATATTTTTCAATCCAACTAATTTAATAAGGTATGACATTTCTAAATTGCCTTAACAGTCTCGCAATTAAGATATAAAAAAGCTTAGCTTCTTTTAAAAAACCAAGCTTTATAATTCTCATTTTCCTTTTTTTAATTCAGAGTAATAAAAATCCTGTGGATAATATCAAATATCCTGTTGCCACAAATAATGCCCCTTCTATTACCCCCAGCAAAAAGCATATTTTTTTTTGTTTCTTTGTACAAAAAATATTAAGCTTCTCGCAGTATCTTTCCATTTTATTTTCCTCCTTTATTTTTATTTTGTGTAATTCCACGTTTTAGTCTGCGGCTTTCCGCGCTTGTTATTTCTTCCACTTCTCCCACACCACCAACAACGGGGAGGCGACGAAAATTGAGGAATAGGTGCCGATGAAAATGCCGATGGCCAGGGCTGAAGCGAATACGCGGATTGACGGACCGCCGAAAATAATAACGGCCACAAGAGTAAGTATGACGGTCAAGGAAGTGTTGATTGAACGAACTAATGTCTGGTTTAAACTCATATTCACGGTTCCCGCAAAATCCTCGTTGCTCTTGGGTAAATTCTCGCGCGTGCGGTCAAAAACCACGATTGTGTCATGCACCGAATAGCCGATAACGGTCAAAACCGCGGCCACGAACGGCGTATTTATTTCCACGTCCGCGAATTTTCCCAAAACGGAAAATACGCCCAAAGTTATAATAACGTCATGGAACATGGCGATTAAGGCGGACACGCCGTACTTCCATGAAGCCACCGGCTTGGAAACCTTTCGGAAAGCTAAACTGATGTAAGCGACAATGGCGAGCAGGACGAAGAATATGGCATAAATTGATTTTCGTTTCAGTTCCTGGCCGATTGAGGGACCGACCGAATCAAAACGAAGTTCTTCCACCTTGTCTTTTCCGCCCAAGGCGTTTAAAACCTCCTGATGCTTCTCTTCGGTCGTATCCTGAAACCGGAGTATCATATCCTTTTCTCCGGCCGGCTGAACAGTCAGGCTTCCCAGATTTAAATCCTTTAAAGCGTCTTGCGCTTCTGTCACCGTCGGCCTAAATCCCCCCTCTCCCCCTTTATTAAAGGGGGTTGTAAAACGGACTTCCAATAAACTACCGCCGGTAAAATCAATGCCAAATTTAAATCCCCAAAGCCCTATAGCAACAACGGCCACGACAAAAAGCAAACCCGATATTGAAAGCCAAATTTTTCTTTTTTGGATTATGGAATACATATCGTAAAAATAACAAATTACAAGCACCAAATTCCAAATAAATTACAAATCCAAAATTCAAAAAATAATAAAATAATGTTTTGAATTTAAAAAATTGTAATTTGTAATTTTGAATTTGTAATTTATTTCTCTGTTTTCCCGCTTCCCACTAACCACATCCTCTTCTCAACCCACCGCCCCATAACCAAATTCAATAAATTTCTGGTAATGACGATGGCAGTAAACATGGAAACGATAACGCCCAGAGCAAGCGTCACGGCAAAACCCTTGACAATGCTGGTTGAGAATTCAGCCAATATAAAACAGGTTATAAGCGTGGAAACATTGCTGTCGCGGATGGAAAGCCAGGCGCGCTTAAATCCTTCCTCTAACGCCATTGCCACCGGCTTGCCCAAGCGCAGTTCTTCTTTGAAGCGGGCAAAAATAAGAATGTTGGCGTCAACCGCCATGCCGATGGACATTATAAAGCCGGCCAATCCGGCCAGAGTCAAAGTCACCGGCCAAAGCTTAAAAACGGCCAAGACCAAAATTCCATAAATCGCCAAAGAGAAAACGGCCACTAATCCGGGCAGGCGGTAAAATATTATCATAAATAAAGCGACAAGCAAAAATCCGATGATGCCGGCCCTTAAACTGTCGGAAACCGATTTTTGTCCCAATGTCGCGCCCACGGTTTGCTGATTAACCAAAGTAATCGGCACGGGCAAAGCGCCGGCGTTAAGCCTCTGCGCCAAGAGTTTGGCTTCTTTAATATTAAAATTTCCGGAAATCACCGCCTTGCCTCCCGTAATTTTCTCATTCACTGTCGGTACGCTTATCGGATAGCCGTCCAGAAATATGGCCACCGGCTTGCCGACGTTGCGGCCGGTGATGTCGGCGAACATTTTCGCTCCTTCGTCGTCAAATTCAAGCGACACTTCCGGCACGCCGCTGTTGGGATCAAACTGCACGCTCGCCCACTTCAGATTTTTGCCGGTCAATTCCGTATTTTTCCAGTCGCTTTGCGCGCCGATAATATCGCTTTCTTTCATGGTCCTTATCAAAATACGCCTTACTTTGTATTCCTTTATTTCGCGTTCGTCTTGCTTGTAAATCAAGTGATAGCCAAATTCAGTTTCAATCGGCTCGGAAATGGCGCCGACTGCCTGCGAGAAAACGGCTTCTTCAAACGGCTTAACCATCTTTCCTTTGCCGAACCAACCCAGTTCTCCGCCGCTGTCGCGCGCGCCGGGTTCGGTGGAGTTTTGTTTTATGAGAGTTGAAAAATTAACCGGGCTTGCTGTCGCTTTTAATTTTTTAATTTTTTCCAACGCTTCTTCTTTGGTCAGGCCGCTTTCACACCCGCTTATGTCTTTGTAACAAATTAGTAAATGCGACGCTTTCACCTCTTTTTCCGACTCGTTCGCGAAAGGGTCGGTTTTCACTCTTTCATCTTCCATTTTCATTATTTCAAATCCATCGCCGGTCCTTTTTAAATCCTTTGTCGCCTCGCCTTTTTTAAGCTCGCGGGCAAAAACAACCATCTGTAAATTATCGTTTTCAGTTATCCAGCCCAAATCGCCGCCGGCCTCTTTTGTCTTTTCGTCCTGGCTGAATTCGCGCGCCAAAGCTTCAAAATCGCCGCCAGATAAAACTTTCCCCAAAACTTCCTCGGCCTTTTTTTCCGCTTCCTTGTTAAAATCTTCCAATTGTTTTTTTTCTTCGTCCGTCAACTGGCGTTTTTCGCCCGTCTGTTCCTTAAATTCCAAAATGGGCGTTTCGCCGATCATTTTTATAGCCTCCTTAATATCTTTAATTCCGGCCAGTTCCGCGATAATCTGGTAATCGTCGCCGGAACGGTTGGTCTGCACATTCGGTTCGCTCACGCCAAAAACGTTAACGCGTCGCTCAATCACGTCGCGCGCGCCTTCAACGGCCGATGCTTTGTCTTTTGCCGGCACGGCGCTCAAATCGGCATTATAAGTAAGCTGGGTGCCGCCCTGCAAATCAAGTCCGAGCCGAAAATTTATCTCTTTGGCGCGCGGCAATTTTACAACATCTTTCGTCTTGGCGGCGACCCAATCAACGCCTTTATTATAATGTTGCCCCGCGTCAACCAATCCTCCGCCTAAAATAAGTAAGATTATAAAAACAAAAATCCGCCAGACTTTTCCTCTGCCGCCGGGCTGAAATATTTTTTGGATTATATTGCTAGTCATCGTAAATTAATTAACATTCCCACAAATCAATCACCGCCTTGGCGGGATCCCGCCCTCGTTTAAAATATATGTGGCGGGACGAATCATTTCATTCACCCTGTTAAATCTTTTATTATTTAACAGGGCAGGTTTATAAATATTTTAAAACAAATAAGCGCTAATGCGCTATTCACAATTTCTATCACTATATTAAAGCAAATAAAACCAAAAAGCAAGGGGTTAAAAAGCGGCGTCAGGCGGCGATAATTTACCCAAGCCCCATTTCTTTTTTATACTCCTCCAGCCACTCGGGCAAATTAACCGTCGGCTCCCATCCCAACAATTCCTTGGCGAGCGTATTGTCGGCCAAATTTATTCTCGGCTCAATCCGCGACGGGACATTAACGGTCGGCCCGCCGATCATTTTTGCCAACTCATTAACGCTGTAGGTTTGGCCGCGGCCTATGTTTATCGCCTCTCCCCTGCCCACTTTGCCGCTTTCGGCGGCCAAAATGTTGGCGCGCACCGCATCAATGACGCTGGTATAATCCCGCTTCTGTTCTCCGTCGTCCACGATAGTCATAGCCTCGTTGCTTTTTCTTTGCCTCGTGAATATGCCCATGACGTTGCAGTAAGCGCCTTCCAAGAGCTGGCGCCGGCCATAGATATTAAAATAACGGAGTGAAACCGCGGAGAGATTATAAATATCGGCAAAAAGCCGGCAATAAAGCTCGCCGACATATTTCTGCAGCCCGTAAGGGCTTATCGGATGCGCCGGCATGTCTTCCGTTAAAGGCATTTTTTCCTGATCGCCGTAAGCGGAAGAAGAGGCGCTGTAAACAACCCTTTTGACGCCGGCGTCTTTGGCCGCCACTAAAACATTCAAAGTGCCGTTAACATTAATGTCATTATAAGTAACGGGGTCTTCTATTGACGGCTGCACGCGCGCGGCGGCGGCCGTATGAAAAACATAATCCACGCCCTTAAACAAGGATTTTATTTTTCCCAAATTTCTGATATCCTCTTCGCAAAATTTCGCCCGTGGATTTATATTTTCTTTTTTGCCGGTTGACAGATTGTCAATAATGACAACTTCGTCGCCTCTTTCAATTAAAGCGTCAACCAAATTGGAGCCGACAAAACCGGCTCCGCCCGTAACCAAACATTTGGACATAAATTTAGAATTGATTTTTATAATTCTATAAGCTATTATTAAATAAAATGCAACAACTGTCAAACAATAAAAAAACTATCTTATATTTAATAACCCAATCGGAGCTTGGCGGCGCCCAATGCTATGTTTTGGATTTAGCCACGCGCCTGAATAAAGAATTTAAAATAATTGCCGGCTTTGGCGAGCAGGGAGAAAGGGGCGAAATGGCGCGCCAACTTAAAGAAGCAGGCGTAGAATGCCGCGCCTTGCCGCATCTTAAGCGAGCAATTTCCCCTTTTAACGACCTTTTGGCGCTATGGGAAATAATAAAATTAATTAAAAAAATAAGGCCGGACATTATCCACCTCAACAGCTCAAAAATCTCCATCCTCGGTTCCCTCGCCGCCCTTTTTGCTTCTCTTTTAAATTTTAAATTAAAATCAAAAATCAAAAATCAAAAATCGAAAATCATCTACACGGTTCACGGCTGGGTTTTCAATGAGCCGTTGCCGCTTTGGCAAAAATTTTTTTATAAATATGCGGAAAAAATTACCACCCTCCTCAAAGACAAAATTATCTGCATTTCCAAACTTGATTACGAAACAACTCTGCGGGAAAAAATCGCGCCGGAAAAAAAACTTGTCATTATTCACCACGGCCGAAAACCAATAAATTTTTTGCCTAAAAACGAAGCGCTGGACAAGCTAATTGGCGGCCTGCAACCCGCAACTTACAACTTGTTAATCGGAACAATAGCCAATCTTTATAAAACAAAGGGATTGGAATGCTTAATTAACGCGGCCAATATTTTAAAATCCATAATTCCTGATTCAAAATTCATAATTCTGGTCATCGGCGAGGGGGAAGAAAGAAAAAACCTTGAACGGCTTATAAAACAAAACGGGCTGGAAAATAATTTTATGCTCGCCGGAAAAATAGCCAACGCGGCCGAACTTTTAAAAGCTTTTGACATTTATGTCTGCTCGTCGCTTAAAGAAGGCCTGCCTTATACCATCATTGAAGCCATGCTGGCCGGCCTGCCCATTGTGGCCACGAACGTCGGCGGCAATCCCGATTTAATCAAAGACGCCGAAACCGGCCTCTTGGTTGAGCCGCAAAATCCGGAACAAATCGCGGAAAAAATAAAAAAGCTGATTGACAATCCCGATTTAAGGGAAAAATTGGGAATCAGCGCTCAAAATAGAGCTCAAAAAGAATTTAGCTTGAAGCAAATGGTTGAAAAAACAAAAAACGTTTATTTGGACGATTGATAAAAATTTTAAATGTTTTCCTTCTCATATTTTAAAAATTAATTTTGGGGAATAGTAAAATAAAAAGTGACGCCTTTGCCCGAATTGGCTTCAAGCCAAATATCGCCGCCATGGGCGCGGATAAACTCGCGGGCGATATAAAGGCTTAACCCGAAACCGTTCGGCGAAACCGCTTTCGCTCCCGCGTCGCGGAAAAATTTCTCAAAAATATCGCTTCGGTCTTCTTCCGGCACCCCCAAGCCATTGTCGGCAACGGATATAACGAAATAATCCGCTCCTCCCGTGTTTTTCTTGTTCAAGGCGACGGCAATCTCCCCTCCCGACGGCGTATAGGTGGCGGCGTTGCCGATAATCGCTTCCAGAACTTTCATTATTTTTTCGCGGTCGCAACTGACCAATGCCGAATCTTTCGGCAAGTTAAGCGACAGCTTTAAATCTTTATCTTTAATTTTCCTTTCCATGTTTTTCGCGTAATCGTTTATGAGACGGGCCAAATCAATTTCTTCCTTTCTTAAAACTATTGACCCTTCCTCTATTTCCAAAGCCACCATCAGTTGGTCAAGCTGGGAGCCGAGCGAAATAATGCCGCCATAAGCCGACTCAAGGGATTTTTTCTTTTCCGCCGCTTGCATTTTTTTGTCTAAAGCAAGCTCAAGATTCCAACGGACGATGGCGGTGGGGGTGCGCAATTGATGGGAGGCCACGGAAATAAATTGGGATTTCGCTTCGTCCAGCCTTTTTAATTCCTCAAATGACTTGGCGTTGTCAATGGCAAACCCCATTTCCCAGGTGACGTGCTTTAAAAGTTTAATATCCTCTCCGCTAAAGGGGTCTTGGGATAATTTGGATCCAAGCAAATAAACGCCGATTAACTTACTCTTGAGTTCAATGGGAACGGCGAGGGAAAATTCTATTCTTTCCAATTCATTAACAACGGCTTCCGTCGAAGATTCGGACGATAAATCTTTTTCATGAATATCTCTCGCCAATTCCTCTTTATCCAGAATTTTTCCTTTGTGAATATTCAAATAAGTAATTATGGGATTGTCGCGCTTCAATTCCAAATTGGTCAGGCCTCCGTCAATAATCTGGCGGGAAATAAAATGATCTTTGGGTATTAAAATCAATATAACCGCCCTTTTTACTTTCAAGGCTTGCGTTATTGTTTGATTAGTCGCGCTAAGCGCTTTGTCAAGATTCAAGCCCGCCGAATGCACGCCCTCCTCTATCTTGCTGATCACTTCACTGAATTTGTAACGCTTCCTGAAAAATATTTTATCAGTGGCAAGTTCAATGAAATTTTTAAGGGGAATGAAGCTGAAAGTTATGATTATTGAAGGAATAACGTATTCCCACGGCTCGCCCACGTAGCGCCCAGCTTCGCCGCAAAGGAAAACGTAAACAATCATAATTAAACCAAACAAAACTGCGTAGACAGTTCCCAGGCGAATAATAAATTTGATGTCCATTAAATGATAACGAACTATGGCGTAAGCCGTGGTACCCAAAACAAAGGAAGAAAACATGGGACCGAGCCAAACGAACGAATAATTGTGCAAAAACGGCAATATTAAATTAAAGATCATGCCGAAAAACGTCATTATGAAAACGCCAAACAACACGTAGGCTATCTGCCATTTTAAAAATCCCTTGACTTTAAAATATTTGATAATGAGATTAATTATGCCGCCAAACATTAAAATCGCTATGCTTAAAAAATGGAAAGAAAGTCCCGGTCCGGTGATGAGCCCCCTGATCGGCCCTTCCAATGAAACGCCTTTTAAAGTTATATCCGGCACCGTAAGAATAATAAACCAAATCGCCGCCCAAAGGGCTATAACGTACTTGTGATAATTTTTCAAATTTGAATAACCGGCGGGAAAGACGAGCGTGAAATAAAAAAACGGCAAAGCTATGAGAGCACCGGCGTAATAAGCTAAAATACAGACAACAAAAGCGATGAAATAATTATTCGTAGCTTGAAAAATTGCATTAGTTACCGCCCATGCCGAAATGCCAACGGCAAAAAGAAAATAGGATATATTTATGTTACTTTTGAAATTTTTTCTTAATACAAAAACTCCCAAAAATAAATTAAGAATGGTCAGTAAAGTTAAAATTATATTTGTTGTTGTCATATAATTTATAAAATGATGAGAATAACCGGTTGCGCCGGCCGGCCATTCTCATTTGTTGTACTAAATGTTTTCATATTTTTTAAGGTCATTCCGAAGACCGGCCGTAGTAAGCGTCATTGCCCAAGTTTCCACTCCTTTTTGAAAAAAAAGGGGATGGCCTATTTTTTTAAAAGAGGTAAAATGTTTGAGTAAAAAATCAACGTGGCTGTAACCTCTCGCATCCTTAGTGTCGGCAATGGCAAATATCTCTTCATAGCCGCTAGTTTCCGCATATAGCAGGACGGCTCTAAAAACCAACAAATTAGCTTTCATGCCGGTTAATCCCGCATATTTCCCCCGCCGGCAAAGGCGGGAAACCTCAATTGAAGAAGCGGGAATAACAAATCCTGCCGGCAGCAATTTTTTGAAAGTGTCGTTTTCCAGCATTATGCTGGTGCGGGGATTCTTTTCTAAAATTCTCGCATAAGATATAATTTCTTTTTCGTCTCTCCTGAAAACCGCCAAATGAGTCGCCTCTTCATCATATTCATCCAGCTCAATCCTTGCTGTCGGGTCTCCCTTAACCCAACCCAATAATTCAACAAATATTTCGTACCTCATTTTTCCTATGGTTTCTTTCCATGCGGAAAAAGGAATAATTGCGCTATAAAGCCCGCCGTCTACCGTTTCCATAATTTTTTCCATGCGCGCTCCCTCCTCTTTTTTGTTTTTTATATTTATAATAAAAAAGAACAATATTATCGCTTTTTTAAATTATACCATGAACTCGTTAAAACTCACAGATCAAAGAGTTTTAGCTGCCTGATATCATCCTGCCGACCT
>CAZZBC010000015.1:0-6124 GCA_964652175.1 uncultured Gammaproteobacteria bacterium
TATTTCCATTATATCGGTACCTTATATGCCTGTCCAAGATTCCAAGACCATTATAGCCAATAGCGGTCTGGTAAAATTATTAAAGAAAGGGAATAAGCGATGATGACAAAAAATCTGAACAATTTATCGAAAACGGATATAGACATCGCAGGTGGCAAAGGTGCTTCGCTTGGCGAAATGATAAAAGCCAAAATTCCTGTGCCTGGCGGTTTCGTTGTTTTATCGACAGCTTTTGAGAAATTTTTAAGCGAAACGGACTTAAATATCAAGATTGAATCGCTATTGCATAAAGTAAATAAGCAAGATATCAATTCGGTTGACCAAGTTTCAAATGAAATTAGAGATTTGATTTTGGGCGCTGATTTTCCCAAAAATATTGCGGAAGAAATTACAAAAAATTTTTTTAAGTTGAAAACAAAATATGTAGCGGTGCGAAGCTCCGCTACCGCTGAAGATTCGTCAACGGCCTCTTGGGCTGGAGAATTAGAAAGCTATCTCAATACGACAAAAACAAGTTTATTGGATAATATTAAAAAATGCTGGGCTTCATTGTTTACGCCGCGCGCAATTTTTTATCGATTTGAAAAAGAATTACACAAGACTAAAATTTCAGTGGCGGTTGTAGTTCAGGAGATGATTCAATCTGAAATATCGGGCATTTGTTTTACTGTTCATCCAGTTACAAAAGATCGCGACCAAATAGTGATTGAGGCCGGGTATGGTTTAGGCGAAGCTATCGTTGGAGGAATGATTACGCCCGACACCTATGTTGTCCATAAAATAGAAAAAAGTATTTTGGATAAAAATATCAGCCAACAAGAAAAAATGATTGTAAAATACAATGACGGAAATATTGAAAAGTCTGTGCCAAAACCGAAACAAGAAAAACAAAAATTGGATGACAAAGAAATATTAAAATTATCACAAATTTGCGAAACAATAGAAAAACACTACGATACTCCGCAGGATATTGAGTGGGCATTTGCAAAAAGAAAATTTTATATTGTACAATCTAGACCAATAACGACTTTATAATTTTAGGCGACGCACCAATTAAATTGGCACGGCCTCCAAATCCGCCGAAAAAAAGGGCAGCCCGAGCGAGGGCATGGCGGAAGGGAGATCCGCTATTTGTTCATAGCTCTTGCACAGAGGCGAAGCGGTGCAATCCCCCATGGGCCTTTGTCGCCAGAGGCGACTGACAGGGTCAAGGTAAGCAATATCGCTTCGCTTCTCTACACTCTACCAAAAACAAAAACCCCTAGTAGAGACTTTCTCTCATACTGGTTCAAGGGGGGGGAACGCCTTGCCCGCGAGCAAAATAAAATAGAAGCCAGTCCCGCCACCCTGCTTGTTGAGAGCAGAACCCAGCAAAAAAGTTTTCGTTTCCTTTTAAGAGAGATTGGTGGCACGCGCAAAATCAAGATCGCAACGAAAACTTTTTTGCGGGGTGGCGAGCGTTAGCGAGCGGCGGCGGGGCGGGTCAGTCGTTCCGCTCAAAAAAGGTTCGTGCAAAGTTTAGAATAGAGCACAATATGCTATAATAAAAATATGATTTCATATTTAAGGGGGAAAATAATAAATAAGGTTCCTTCGGCAGGCTCAGGACAGGCCGGATTTGTTATTTTGCTCGTCGGCGATATCGGCTACAAAGCGCATATCAACGCGCCGATGTACGCTGATTTAAAGATCGGTCAGGAGGCGGAAATTTACACGCACCAGTATGTGCGCGAAGACGCTTTGGATTTGTACGGCTTTCAATTAATGGAAGAATTGGAAATGTTTGAACTTTTGCTTTCCATTTCCGGCATCGGTCCAAAATCGGCGTTAGGGGTTTTGTCTGTGGGTAATGTGGAAGCCGTCAAAGATTCCATCGCCCACGGCGATCCGACTTTGCTTACCAAGGTCTCCGGCATCGGCAGAAAGACGGCGGAAAGAGTGATTTTGGAGTTGAGGGAAAAGGTGGGTTCAATTATAGGCAATAGGCAGAAAGCAGAAGGCAGTCAAATGGCGACGGGAGATGAGATTGACGCGCTGATGGCCTTGGGTTATTCCGTACAGCAGGCGCGCGACGCATTGCGGCAAGTCGATCCGAAATTAAAAGACAGCGGAGAGAGGATTAAGGAAGCGTTGAGGAGGTTGGGAAAGTAATTTTTAATTTTGTAATTTTTAAATAATATTCTAATTTTTTAATGTTTAAAAATTGTTTAAAAATTAAAAATTGGAAATTAAAAATTTTATGCAAATAATTCAAATAACAGATAAAAATAAATTAAACGACTTTGTCGCTTCGCAGGAACACAGCCAGTTCCTCCAGTCTTGGCAATGGGGAGAATTTCAAAAGAAAGTGGGTGCCGGAGTTTGGCGAGTGGGTGTGGAGGACCCTTCGACAAGCTCAGGACAAGTCCCTTTGGCGAAGCTCAGGGCAGGCGGCGGCGAACTGGTGGCGGCCGCAACAATCGTTAAAAAAGAACTGCCGGTGGGCAAGAGTTATTTTTATTGCGGCCGAGGACCTGCCATTGCGAAGATTACTTCGCAATGGAAATCCGAAATTCGAAATCCTAAATCCGAAATAAATTCCAAATCACAAATTCTAAATTCTAATCAAATTTTAGAATTGTTATTTAGTGAGATTGAAAAGTTGGCGAGAGAAGAGGGGGCGATGTTTTTGCGGTTTGACCCTCTATTTGAAATAAACGCTACACGCTACACGCTACACGCTACCTTGGATGTTCAACCGTCCAAGACCTTGATTTTGAATTTGAATAAAAGTGAAGATGAATTATTGAAAGAAATGCATCAGAAAACAAGATATAATATCAAGCTCGCTGAAAAAAAAGGCGTAAAAGTAATTGAGGGCGGCAAAGAAAATTTTGAAGACTTTTGGCGCTTGATTGATCAAACATCCGGCCGCGACAAATTCCGTCCGCACGGCCGAAATTATTACGAGGCCATGTTCGCTCCGGAAAACGATATCGTGAAATTATATTTTGCCGAATATCAAGGCCGCACGCTTGCCGCCGGCATTTTTTCTTTTTTCGGCGACAGCGTTACTTATCTCCACGGCGGTTCGGCCAATGAAAGCAGAGAAGTTATGGCGCCACATCTTTTGCAATGGCACGTTATAAAATTCGCCAGAAGTTTGGAATATAAATATTTTGATTTTCACGGCATAGACGAGGAAAAATGGCCGGGCGTAACGCGGTTTAAAAAGGGCTTTGGCGGAGATGAATTAAACTACCCTGGTACGTTTGATTTAGTTTATGACGAAGGGTGGTATGGAATATATAAAATGATAAGGAAAGTCCGACGGACGTTTTAAAATCGCTTTATAATTAGCAGCGGAGAATAAAATTTTATGAATGAAAACCCCAATTTTCTCAAAAAGAAATACGACCTGCATAACGCTCCCGAAGTGGAAGCGGCGGCAAAACGCGCCGAAAAGCGAACTGGCGAGAAAGTTTCGCAGAATCCGGAAGAACGCATCCAAAATTACATAGACCGCTTTAAGGAAATTATTGAACGCAAAGAGCCGGCCAAGCGCGAACGAGGCATTAAAGCGTTGAAAAAAGTTCTGCATGACAAATTCATCATTAAGGCGGAAGCAGAGCCGGAATCCGCTTTTCTTTTGGAGCAAAGAATCGCCAGAGAACAAGAATACGGCGATGTTGAAATTACGGACGAATTCAAAGAACAAAAAACAGCTCAGATTATTAACAATCAAACGCGAAGCTTGGATAAGTGGATAAATTATCTTTCTTCTTCCGACGCGCGATATTCGGACTGGGCGAAATATTGGGCGTTTCGTTCCATGATTGAGATGGGAAAATTACAGAAAGAAGAGGATGAAAACGGAAAAGAAACCGCCCGTTTCAAAAAAAGAACTAAGGATACGGTGGTTTCATTTCCTCCACTAAACCCGCGGGCTCTGGCTTTGACTATCGGCGCGCTTCGTTCAAAACTGGAAGAAAAAGCCAAGCCAAAAGAAGAGCGGAAATCTGTTAAAAACCAAAGCGTCAAATTGAACGATGAAGAATTTCAAAGACTTCTTTCCACCGAAAATTTTTCCAAAATATACGCCCAGTTTTTAATCGAGATGCCCGAATACTCTACTGAAAAACTGCAGGAAATCCGGGGCAAGTGGATCAAGTACGAAAAAAATTCAGACGCACATAGGCTTGTGGAATCTTTGGAAGGATATCCGTTGGAATGGTGCACGGCTGATTATGATACGGCGCGAGGACAATTGCAGGGCGGAGATTTTCACGTCTATTATTCAATCAACGAATCCGGCGAAGCGATTATTCCCCGCTTGGCTATCCGTATGCAAAATGATCAAATCGCGGAAGATCCGCGCGGTATAGCCCCGGATCAAAATATGGACCCGTATATTGTGCCAGTGTTGGAAGAAAAATTGAAAGAATTCGGTTCGCAAGGCGAGGCTTATAAAAAGAAATCAACCGACATGAAATTTTTGACTGGAATAGAAAGGAAAACCAAAGTCGGACAAGAACTCGCCAAAAATGAACTAATTTTCCTTTACGAAATAGATTCAACGATTGAGGGCTTCGGCTATCAGCGAGACCCGCGCATCAAAGAACTGCGCGCCCAAAGAAACCCCGAAGAAGACGCGTTAGTTGTTTTTGAATGTTCAAAGGAACAAATCGCCGGCAGCGTTTCCGATTTGAAAAATAAAATCAAAGCCAGCGTTAAAATAAAGGCCTATGTCGGGGAATTGGAAGAGGAAATTTTCAAAATTTTGCCAGAGAATGTGGAATATGTTTATACGAATTTTCCCGAAGGGAAAATTAAATTTAAAAATATTATTCTCGGCTCCGGCCCTAAAACAGCGAATGAATTTGAACGAGGCATCAAATCGGAAGGGCACAAAATCAGCGATTGGGCAAAAGATATTTTGAAAAAAATAAATTTTGAAAATATCAAAGAAAAAACAGAAGCGGAATTGATCATATTAAGCGCGGCAAGTTTGGGTTTTAAGAATGGCGCGACAATGCAAGAAATATATGAGAAAGCAAAAAAGTTGGGACTTGAACTGTGTCCGGCAGAAGTCGGACCGGAATTCCGACTTCAATATAAAAAAGACGAACAGTCGAAAGGTGAGTATCTTTTTATTGGAATGGAGCCGATGGCGGGCTCCGGCGGCCGCTTGCGTATTTTCCGCGTGAGCCGCGACGATGATGGTGAGTCATGGCTCATCACGGACAGCGGCAGCCCCAGCGATCGGTGGAGTGCCGGCTCTCAGTGGGTGTTCGTTCGCCGCAAGTACTTAAAATCTTAGATTTTTTTGCTCTTTTAAATTCTTAGAAACTTTGACACTTTGAATTTTTTTGAATTTTCGCGCTATAATATAAACGGAAGGTGAAATGCGGGCGGTCACGGCTTTCCGCTACTAACCAGTTTTATATCATCGGGAATGTCATCGGTTACGGTCCCGAAGGAGAAACTGTGTTTCTCCACGGGATAAATTTATGGCAGGGTGGTGATATATGAACTAAAAAATAAAGATACTTGGTATGGCGCTCCAAGGCATTTGCGATGCCGAATAAGATACAGCCGAATTTCCTCCGCTTTCGGCGGATTAAATCGGCAGTGGTTCGGGTGGGGCGCCATATATAACGGACTCCGACGGCAACTTGAATATTTTCAACGTGAACCGCAACGATGATGGTGAGTCATGGCTCAACACGAACAACGGCAACCCCAGCAATCAGTGGAATGCCGGCAATCAGTGGGTGTTCGTTCGCCGAAACTGTCTTTATTTCCGCGTTTACAAAAAAGCGCGGTTTTTCTTTTGCGGATTATTTAAGCTATTTTTCCACCCACCCAGCATTCTGCCGGCTTCTTCCAGTTTTAACGCTATCTCCTCGTATTGTTTGGCGGAAATGAGTTTTGTTTCCCAGGCAACGGAAACGATGAATTTAAGAGTATCCAAAAGAAAAACGCACTCCGAAATTTTTTCAATTTTGTTTTCTCTTTTGGCAAAGTAAGCGGTATAAGCCGCTTCCAATAAATTAAGAAATTTATTTTCAATCCGCGCGCCTATCGTATAACGCGCGCCCCTTGGAATATGCGGAACGATATTTATCCACAACAAATATCCCTC
>CAZZBC010000015.1:6224-18378 GCA_964652175.1 uncultured Gammaproteobacteria bacterium
AACGCGCGCCCCTTGGAATATGCGGAACGATATTTATCCACAACAAATATCCCTCTTTGATTCGTTGGAGAATAGATGTGTTATCGAGAGAGAGAGAGAGAGAGAGTAAAGATTCGTCATGTCTATAATAATATCATTTCCGTTGAAAATCTGCTAATATCGTGGCGGGAATTTTTGCGCGGAAAAAGAAAACGGAAGGACGTCGCCGAGTTTTCTTTATGTTTTATGGATAATATTATTCTGCTTCATAAAGAGCTTGTTGAAAAAACCTATCGGCATGGCGGTTATAAAGCGTTCAAAATCAATGATCCGAAACCACGAGACATTCACAAGGCGAGCGTTCGCGATCGGCTCGTCCATCACGCGATTTATCGGGTTCTGTATCCGTATTTTGACCGCAAATTCATTTTTGATTCATATTCTTGCCGTATTAAAAAGGGCACGCATCGGGCTATTAACCATTTTCGGTATTTTGGCCGGATAGTTTCCAAAAATAATACCAAGGTTTGTTGGGTTCTAAAATGCGACATCCGCAAATTTTTCTCTAATATTGACCATGGAATTTTAAAAAATATTTTGGCGAAATATGTCGCGGACGAAGACGTCTTATGGCTTTTGGCGCAAGTAATAGACAGTTTTCATACGGATGGAAAATGCGGTGTCGGCCTTCCGCTTGGAAATCTTACCAGTCAGCTCCTAGTCAATATTTACATGAACGAGCTTGACCATTTTATCAAAAGAGAGCTGAAAATTAGATATTATATTCGTTATGCCGACGATTTTGTTATTTTAGGGGAAAATAAAAGCGAGTTGAATAAATTAATTTCGGATATGGGAAAATTTTTGCGCGATAAGTTAAAATTGAATTTGCACCTCGATAAAGTTTTTATAAAGACCGTAAACTCCGGAGTTGATTTTTTGGGCTGGGTTAATTTTCCGCATTATCGGGTTTTAAGAACTTCAACAAGGCGAAGAATAATGAGGAAGGCGAGGAGAAGTATAACCCCCGAAGCTTTAAATTCATATCTTGGGCTTTTGCGCCACGGCGACACTTTTAAATTAAGACGGCAAATAATACTTGTCAAATAAACGAACTTTATTTTTTTCAAAAAATATGGGACAATATATCCATGGACAAAATTTTAAATAAAATAAAAAAATTAATTCCCCTCAGACTATTCAAGGCCCTCCAACCAATTTACCATTTTACCCTAAGTTGGTTGGCCGCTTTTTTATATAGGTGGCCGAGCGAGAAGCTTATAGTTGTGGGGGTGACCGGCACGACCGGAAAAACAACAAGCGTTTATTTGATCGCCAAGACGTTGGAGGAGGCCGGCTATAAAACCGGTTTTACTTCAACCGCTATGTTCAATGACGGCGAAAAGGAATGGCTGAACGACAAGAAGATGACGATGGGCGGACGGTTTTTTACGCAAAGAATGCTCGCGCGTATGGTAAAAAATAAATGCCGATACGGCGTCGTGGAAACGACATCCGAGGGCATTCGCCAATTCCGCCACCGTTTCGTCAATTATGACATTTTGGTTTTTACCGGCCTTTATCCGGAACATATTGAATCGCACGGCGGTTTTGAAAATTATAAGGCGGCGAAAGGAAAATTATTTACCCGCTTAAAAAAATGTAAAATAAAATATGTTGACGAAAAAAAATTCGTCCATAGGGGCGCGAGCGGGCTTAAAAAGACGGATTTGAACAAAGTGAAAAAAACGATTATCGCCAATTTAGATGACGAGCACGCGAATTATTTTTTTTCGTTTTGGAGCGAGGCGAAGATCGCGTATCGCGCAACGCGTATTGCGCAACGCGTATCGCCAGTTTCTAACATTGATAAGATTGTTGAGTATGGCAAGATAAAAGTTAGTGAAGAGGGCACAAGCTTTGAAATCGCCCCCCTGATAAAGGAGGATGGGAGGATTTTTATCAATTTACAACTCTTGGGCGCGTTTAACGCGGCTAACGCCATGAACGCGGTTTGCGTTGGATTATCGCAGGGCTTGCCGATGGAAAAAATAAAAAAAGGATTGGAAAGCATTGAAGGCGTGGCGGGCAGGATGGAGAAAATTGATGCTTCGGCTTCCTTCGACAATGCTCAGGACAGGACGCTCAGCACAGGTGAGCAGCCGTTTACGGTTATCGTAGACTACGCCTTTGAGCCGAACGCCGTCGCCAAATTATATGAGACAATAAAAATAATTCCGCACAAAAGAATAATTCATGTTTTGGGTTCAACTGGCGGGGGGCGCGATGTCGGCAGGCGGCCCATTTTGGGAAAGTTGGCGGGCGAGAATGCCGATGTGGTAATTGTAACCAACGAAGACCCCTACGATGACGATCCGCAAATTATTATTGACCAAGTGGCGGTTGGCGCGGAACATGTCGGAAAAAAATTAGATGAAAATTTATTTAAGATTTTAGATCGGCGCGAAGCCATTATCCAAGCATTATTTTTGGCAGAGCAAAACGATATTGTGCTGATAACAGGAAAGGGAAGCGAGCAATTTATCTGTATGGCGAACGGAGAGAAGATTCCCTGGGATGATAGGGGGGTGGTGAGGGGAATTTTATCAGCTCATTAGCTTTTTAGCTTCATTAGCTTATTGGAAATAAAAGTTAAATCCACTTTAGTTAATGGTTGTGGATAACATCTAAAAATATAAAATAAGGCAACCGTTTTTTTTTAAAAATTTTCCTAATATTAAATAAAAAATAAATATCTTGACTAATCTAGATAAATATTTACAAAATCCCTTGACAGGCCTTCGAATACTTGTTAGGATAAAAAAAGATTTCATATCCGTTAATTAACGTTTTTTTTCAACTTCCTCAACAATTTCATAAATTAAAAACGGTAAGTGCATTTTCTGTATTTAAGAGCTTGGCCGTTTTTTGTTTTTAAAATAGTGGCCACCCGTTTTCTTATTTAAATATTTTTTAAAGCATACTCAATCCTTAACATGAAGGGGTTGAGGTTTTTTGTTCTCATTGTTTGTTTATTAATATGTTATTAATATGTCTAAAAACATAATAATAGATGAGCGCGCAAATAACGTCGGCGGAAGAAAACTTTTTGCCCAGCCTCATGAAGCGATACCCTTGCCCGATCTGATAGAAATTCAAAAAAATTCCTACAATTGGTTTTTGAAGGAAGGGTTAGCCGATCTGTTTGATGAAATATCGCCGATTACCGATTTTATCGGCCGCGATTTGGAACTTTATTTTGAAGATTATTACTTAGATGAACCGAAATTCAACGAAGCCGAAAGCAAAGCGAAGAACATTACTTACGAAGCGCCGCTTAGAGTTAACATGAGGCTTGCTAACAAGAGAACCGGCCAAACAATAACCCAAGAGGTATTCCTGGGAGACTTTCCCTTGATGACCAAAAACGGAACCTTTATTGTCAATGGCATTGAAAGGGTGGTTGTTTCCCAGCTCATCAGAAGCGCCGGCGTTATTTTTACTTCCGAATTCATTAAGGGCAAAAAGTATTATGGCGCCAAGATTATACCTAACCGCGGCGCCTGGCTAGAAATTGAAACCGACATCAATAAAGTGATTTGGGTAAGAATTGACCGCAAAAGAAAAGTCGCCGTCTCCTCTCTTTTAAGAGCTTTTAATTACGGAAGCGACGATGAGGTTAAACAATTATTCAAGGATATTAATGCAACGGCGGAATATGCTTCTTATATTGACGCCACCATTGCCAAGGATGCGGCTAAAAATGAAGCCGATGGCTTAAGAGAAGTTTATAAAAGAATCCGCCCTGGCGATCTGGCGACCACGGAAAACGCCCGCCAGCTCATTCACTCCATGTTTTTCCGGTTTGACCGCTATGATTTTGACCGCGTCGGACGTTATAAATTAAACAGGAAGTTTGGTTTTGACATTCCCAACAATAAAGAAACAAGAATTTTAAGACCCGAAGATTTGGTCGCCGTTATAAAAGAGGTGATCCGTCTCAACATCGCGCAGGATCAAGAGGATGACATTGATCACCTCGGCAATCGCCGCGTTCGGGCGATCGGCGAACTCATTCAAAATAAATTCAGGGTGGGGCTGGCTCGCATGGAGCGCATCATTAAAGATCGGATGAGCACGGCCGACATGGCGTCATTGACCCCCAACAAACTGATAAACGCTCGGCCGGTAATCGGAGTGGTGAGGGAATTTTTTATGTCTTCCCAACTTTCCCAGTTTATGGACCAAACCAATCCTTTAGCGGAACTGGAGCATAAGCGCCGCCTTTCAGCTATGGGGCCGGGAGGATTAACCCGCGAACGCGCCGGTTTTGACGTGCGCGATGTTCACGCCACTCACTATGGCCGCATTTGCCCAATTGCCACCCCGGAAGGGCCCAATATCGGATTAGTGGGGCACTTGGCAAGTTTTGCCCGCTTGAATGAATATGGCTTTCTTGAAGCTCCTTATAGGCGGGTGTTGCATGACGTACCCAATGAGCCGAAACATACGACCGGAAAAATCGTCCGGAAAGACATAAGAGAAATTAAAAATCATCCCGCCGTCGGCGGGACAAAAATCAAAAATGATGAGTCGGAAACAGGGAAAATAATAATCAGAGCGGGGGAAAAGATTGATGAAAAGAAAGCTAAAGAATTAAAAGAAAAAGCGGGGCCGCATGTGTTGATTCCCGTTAAGCCGGTAGTGACCGACGAAATAGTTTACCTTGACGCCTTTAAAGAAGAAAAATATATAACGGCGGCGGCCACCACTCCCATTGACGACAGCGGTTATTTTTTGGTTGACAAATGCGAAGTGAGAAAATACGGCAAACCGGCGACCGAAGATGTTGCGCGAGTTGACCTTTTCGGCGTCGCCGCCCATCAAATTATTTCGGTGGCCACCGCCTTAATTCCTTTTATGGAGCATGATGACGGCCAGCGGGCGCTTATGGGAACAAACATGCAGCGCCAAGCGGTTCCTCTGATTACGGCGGAAGCGCCGATCGTCGGCACCGGCATTGAGGTGCGGGCGGCCCGTGATTCCGGCCATGTTATTTTAGCCGAAGAAGACGGCGAAGTGTTTAAGGTGGACAACACGGCAATCGTCATTAAAAACAAGGAAGGCAAAACCAAAACTTATCCTTTGATTAAATTTTTACGTTCCAACGCTTCAACTTGCATTAACCAGCGTCCGATTATTAATAAAAGAGACAAGGTAAAGAAAGGCCAAATTTTAACCGATTCATCCGCCGTTGACAAAGGAGAGTTGTCCTTAGGCAAAAATGTTTTAGTCGCTTTTATGGCCTGGGAAGGATTTAATTATGAAGATGCGGTTATTATTTCCGAGCGGTTAGTTAAAGAAGATATTTATTCCTCAATTCATATTGAAGATTACACTATTGATATTCGCGATACTAAATTGGGACCGGAGGTAATTACCAGCGATATCCCCAACATCGGCGAAGAAAAATTAAAAAATTTGGATGAGAACGGCATTGTGCGCATTGGCGCTGAAGTTTCTTCCGGCGATATTTTAGTCGGCAAGATTACACCTAAAGGAGAAACCGAATTGTCGGCCGAAGAAAAGCTTTTGCGCGCGATTTTCGGGGAAAAAGCCAAGGATGTCCGCGACTCTTCCCTTTATTTGGAGCATGGCGAACACGGCAAGGTAATAGACGTAAAGATTTTTTCCAGGGAAGAAGGCGATAAATTGGCAGCCGGCGTGATCCAATCGATTCAGGTTTCGGTCGCCAATTTGCGCAAGATACAAATCGGCGACAAAATGGCCGGCCGGCACGGCAATAAAGGAGTTATTTCCAAGATTGTTCCGGTTGAAGACATGCCATATATGGAAGACGGCACGCCCATTGATGTAATTCTTTCGCCCCTAGGTATTATTTCCCGCATGAACTTGGGCCAGCTTTTGGAGACTCACCTTGGTTTTGCCGCCAAAAAACTCAACTATAAAGTGGTTACCTCTCCTTTAAACGGGATTGGCGAAGCCCGCATTAAAGAAGAGTTGCGCAGGGCCGGCTTACCCCTTGACGGCAAGACTGTTTTATATAACGGAAAAACCGGCGAGCCTTACAATAACCGCATAACCGTAGGCTATAAATACATAATGAAGCTAAACCACATGGTAGAAGATAAAATTCACCAGCGTTCCATCGGTCCTTATTCTTTAATTACTCAGCAGCCCTTGGGAGGAAAAGCCCAATTCGGGGGCCAAAGATTCGGGGAAATGGAAGTCTGGGCGCTGGAAGCTTACGGCGCGGCGCATTCGCTGCAGGAGATATTAACCATTAAATCAGACGACGTGCCCGGCAGAAGCAAGGCCTATGAATCCATTATTAAGGGTGAAATAATCAGAAAATTAAATGTTCCGGAATCATTTAATGTTTTGGTCAGGGAGCTGAAGGGGCTTGGACTAAACGTGGAACTTTTGGGAGGAGAAGGCGGTGAAAGAGAGATTGGAGATATGAAAGAAACAGAAAAGGGAAAGAGAGATAAAAAAATAATTTCTAAATCCTAATTACTAATGTCTAATATGCTTGCTCCCATAAAAACAACCGATTTTGACGCGATAAGATTAAGGCTGGCTTCGCCGGAAGATATTTTGTCGTGGTCGCACGGCGAGGTTACTCGTCCGGAAACCATAAATTATCGCACGCAGAAACCGGAAAAAGACGGCCTTTTTTGCGAACGCATTTTTGGTCCTTCAAAAGACTGGGAATGTTATTGCGGCAAATACAGGAAAATACGTTATAAGGGAATAATTTGCGATAAGTGCGGAGTGGAGGTAACGCACAGTATGGTCCGCCGCGAACGAATGGGCCATATCGCCTTAAAATCTCCGGTTACGCATATTTGGTTTTTGCGCGGCATTTCTTCCAAGATAGGGCTGATTTTGGATTTGTCCATGCAGGCGATTGAAAAAGTCGTTTATTTCGCCAGTTTTATAATTACCGACGTTAATGAGGAGCTGAAGCAGGTCACGATTGAACAAATAAAAGAAGAATATAAATCGAAGAAAAAAAATATTGAAGCGGAATTTTTGCGCCAAACCAATGAAATAAAAAACAAAAAAGGGAAATTAATGCAAGCCGGTAAAAACGAGGCCGAAATTGAAGGACTTTTGGGCCGTGAGACAGAGTCGCTTTCCAAAGCCAAAGATGAAAAATTGGATAATTTAAACCAGGCCCTTGAACAGGCTCAAAAAGAATTAAAAGAATTAAAACCGCTGGTTATTATTTCTGAAAACACTTATCAGAATCTTAGTTTGAAATACGGTCATATTTTTTCCGCCAGTATTGGCGCCGAAGCCGTCAGAATATTGCTTGAAAGAATTAATCTGGACAAAATAATCAAGGAGTTGGAAAAAGAATTGGAAGGGGCGGTTGATTCAAAAAAAGACAAGCTTATCAGGCGGATTAAGTTGTTCAAGGGGCTTAGAACTAACAATATTAGGCCGGAATGGATGGTGCTTACGATTATCCCGGTTATTCCTCCTGACTTGAGGCCGATGGTGGCGCTTGACGGCGGCCGTTTTGCCACCTCCGATTTAAATGACTTGTATCGCCGCGTAATTAACCGCAATAACCGCTTAAAACAGCTGATAGAATTAAATGCGCCGGAAGTCATTTGCCGCAATGAAAAAAGGATGCTGCAGGAAGCGGTGGACGCCCTCATTGACAATTCCGCCAGGCACGCCAAAACAGTCGCCGCTTCCACCGGCCAAAAAAGGATGCTTAAATCGTTGGCTGATTCGCTCAAAGGCAAGCAGGGGCGTTTCCGCCAGAATTTATTGGGTAAAAGAATAGATTATTCCGGCAGAAGCGTTATAGTCGTTAATCCTAAATTAAAATTAAACCAATGCGGTTTGCCGAAAACAATGGCCTTGGAATTATTTAAACCGTTTGTTATCAGCCGCTTGATAAAAGAGGAAATCGTCCATAACGTCCGCAGCGCCTCCCGTTTTATTGAAGCCGGCCACGATAAAGTCTGGGACATTTTGGAAGACATTATTAAAGGAGCTTATGTTCTTTTGAATCGCGCGCCGACCCTTCATCGGCTTGGCATCCAGGCCTTTCAGCCGACATTGATTGAGGGCAGGGCAATCCAAATTCATCCTTTGGTTTGCACGGCTTTTAACGCCGATTTTGACGGCGACCAGATGGCTGTCCACGTTCCCTTAACCAGCGAGGCGATTGCCGAGGCGCGGGATATAATGCTTTCCGTACATAATCTCTTGAAGCCCGCAACGGGCGATCCGGTCGTGGCCCCCAATCAGGATATTGTTTGGGGAATATTTTATTTGACGAGCGAGAGCCCCTTGCCCCGTTCCAAGGGAGAAAATCTCTCTTCCTCTTTAATGGGGGGGGGAGAAAAGGAAGAGGGATTAAAGTATTTTTCTTCGCCGCAGGAAGCCCGGTTAGCCTATGAAAGCGGCAGCATTAAATTGCAGGATCCAATAATGGTTAAAATTTATTCTGCCGGCAAGCAGACTGTTCGCCCAAAGGAGGATATTTTAAGGACCACCGTTGGCAGGATAATTTTTAATGATATATTGCCCTCCAAATTGCGTTTTGTTAACGGGGTGGTGGGCAAGGGCAGGTTGAAAAATTTAGTCAAAGACTGCCTGCGTTTCTATGGCGAGGAAAGAACTGTTGAATTTTTAGATGAACTTAAAAATAAAAGCTTTGAGTATATTACCAAAAGCGGCCTTTCCTGGGGCATGGATGATTTGCCGGATTTTTCAGCCAAGGACGAATTAATCAAAGAAGCGAGCCAAGCGGTGGAAAAAATTCAGGAACAATATGAAGAAGGCCTTTTAACCGACAGCGAGCGTTACTCCAAAATTATTGAGCTTTGGACCAACGTAAAAGATAAGGTTACCGATGTCTGCAAGGTCGGCTTGCCGCTAAACGGCCCGGTTTATTCCATGATTGAATCCGGCGCCCGCGGTTCCTGGACCCAATTAACCCAGATTTTGGGAATGAAAGGATTGGTTACATCGCCGTCCGGCGATATTATTGAATTGCCCGTTAAGGGCAACTTCAAGCAGGGTTTTGGCGTGTTGGAATATTTTATTTCCACCCACGCCACCCGCAAAGGGCTTTCCGATACGGCCCTTCGCACCGCCAACGCCGGCTATTTGACCCGCCGTTTGGTGGACGTATCCCAGGATGTAATGGTGACGGACGAAGATTGCGGCGATAAGGATGGCTTCATTATCACCAAGAAAGAAAGCGATGAAATGGGGTACGATATGTTTAAGAGGATAGTCGGCCGTTTTTTGGCCGGAGACTTAAAAAATAAAAAAGGCAAGACGTTGGCCGTTGTCGGAGATTTAATTACCGAAGAAATCGCCGAGAAATTATTCAAAGAGGACATAAGCGAAGTCCATATCAGATCGGTTTTAAATTGCAAGTTAAACCGCGGCGTTTGCATGAAGTGTTATGGTTATGACTTGGGCTACAACAAGCCGGTTAAGCTGGGTACGGCTGTCGGCATCATCGCCGCCCAGTCAATCGGCGAACCCGGTACCCAGCTTACCATGAGAACCTTCCATACCGGCGGCGTGGCCGGCACCGAAGACATCACCCAGGGACTTCCGAGGGTTGAAGAAATATTTGAAGCCCGGCCTCCGAAAAGAAAAGCGTTCGTGGCCGATGTGGCCGGACGGGTCCAGATAGAAACCGCGCAGAGGACGATTGAGGACGAGAACGGCGAAATTATTGTCAGCAACCCCCAGTCTAAAATTTTAAAGATTTATTACGAGAGTGTTGATTTTGACAAATATTATTTCGCGGAAGCCTTGAAGGAACCCCGTCCGGCGGAAGGAAAAGAAGAAAAAAAGGTTTCCCGCCGCGCCGCTAAAGCAAAACCGGAAATTTTCGTCAAAGACGGCGATAAAGTAAGGGCTGGCGGCGATCTTTTCGCCGTTGCCGGCAAAACCGTTAAGGCCAAGAGTGGCGGAAGCGTGAAAATTGAGGATAAATATATCAAAGTTTCCGCGCCGGCGGAGAAAGTCAAGGAATTTATTATTCCCAAGGGGTTCCATCTTTTCGTCAAAGACGGCGATATGGTTGAAAAGGGCGATCAGCTTACTGAAGGAAGCCTTGATTTGCAACAACTATATAAATTGCGGGGCAAGACAGAAACGCAGAAATACGTTATCAAAGAGATACAATACGTTTATTCTTCCCAGGGCCAGCCTTTAAACGACAAGCATATTGAAATTATCGCCAAACAGATGTTTTCGCGCGTTTATATTACAGACGGCGGCGACACTGATTTGTTGCCCGGCGAGATTATAGAAAAAGGAATATATGGAAAAATTAATACTTTGGCTAAGAAAAACAACCAAAAAGAAGCCAAAGCAGAGAACCTGCTTTTGGGGGTAAGCAGGGCGTCTTTAACCACCGAGAGTTTTCTATCCGCCGCCTCCTTTCAGGAGACCGCCCGCGTTTTAATCGAGGCGGCTGTCAACGGGAAGGTGGATTACTTAAGAGGGCTTAAGGAAAACGTGATTATCGGCCGTTTGATTCCGGTGGGAACGGGATTTAATCCCAAGAAGCAGAGTGAGTTAAAGTAAAGTTTGATAATTAGAAATTTAGAGATTATATTTTCTTATATTTTCATCCGCCAATTTTTGTATTTTTTCTATTTGTTCTTTTCCTTTTGTGGACTTAAAAAGGTGCGCGAATCTTCCTTGCGGTTTTAAATATTCATCTACCTTGATTCGCGGCTTTGGTATTTTGCCAACGCGCGTTAGTTGGCCGTTTTCATACTCAAGAAGCGGGTAGAGTCCGGTTTGGGCGGCCAGTTTGCCGACTTTGACGGCATGAGCCGGATTGATATTCCAGCCCGGCACGCACGGCGTTAAAATTTGAATGTAGCTTGGCCCCTTGGTTGCCAGAGCTTTTTTTATTTTGGCGGCGATATCATCAACAAAGCCGGCGGTAGTTTGAGCGACATAATTAAGGCCGTGGGCGAGAGCTATGGCAATCATATCTTTTTTCCTTTGCTCGGAACCGGTCAGTTTGCAAAGTTGTGTTTTTGTCATCCTCGGGCTTGACCCGGGGATCCAGGACGATGGCATATCGGTCATATTCTGGATTTCCGTCCCCAATCGGGTTGAGGACAGGCTCTTTGCGGGAATGACACAAGAAGGGTTTTGGGGACATTCGCCTATCGGCGTGGTTGTAGTGTTGGCGCCGAAAGGCGTCGCGCCGGAAGCCTGGATGCCGGTATTGGAATAAGCTTCCGTGTCGTAGCAAATATAAATTATATCATCGCCTCTCTCCCACATTCCGGAAATAAGCCCGAGTCCGATGTCAAAAGTTCCGCCGTCTCCGCCCTGAGCGACCACGCGAGCACCGTTAAGACGTCCGACGTCTTTAAGAGACGTCGGACGTCTTTTGTTTTTATAATCCAACGCCGCTCTTATTCCCGAAGCGACCGCGGCCGTGTTTTCAAACAAAGAATGGATCCAGGGCATGCCCCAGGAGCTTTCCGGATATTTGGTTGTCGTCACTTCCAGACAACCGGTGGCGTTGGCGATAATGGTGTTCGGACCCAGGGCCTGGGCAACTGTTCGCGCCGCGATCATCTGTCCGCAGCCGGCGCAAGCGGTGTGGCCGGGAGCCAGGAAAAATTTACTTTTTACCGTTGTTTTTTTCATTTGTTTTTATCACCATAATATTTATAAATTAGTTTCATCGCAAAAATTTTTAATTTTGTAATTTTTAAATAATAGCCTAATTTTTAATGTTTAAAAATTTAGATATTAAAATATTATTTAAAAATTATAAAATTGGAAATTAAAAATTTAATCGGCGGTCATTTCTTCGTATTCTTTAACGGCCTTTATCTTCTCAAATTGTTTCGCGAATTTGTCGGCTTCCAGCATTTCTATAAGTACCGGTTTTTCACCGGATGAAAAGTGTATTATAAAATTTCCCAATACGCGCGCGTGGTCTATGGGCGCGCTTGATAATTCCCAGCTTATTATGTTGGCTTCGGGGTCGTAATGCATGTGTGAAATTTTTAATTTTTTAAAAATTAAAAATTATAAAATTCAAAAATTAAATTATTACCGCAAAATTTAAAACATATTGAGATGGTTACAAAACTCATCTAGCTAATTTTTTAAGATAGTATTTAGCAAA
>CAZZBC010000016.1:0-18043 GCA_964652175.1 uncultured Gammaproteobacteria bacterium
CGAAAGCAAAACCGCCAAAGAGCCGGGCCGAGAAATATTTAATCAAATGCTTTCGGAAATTGAAAAAGGAAACGCCGAGGGAATTTTAGCGTGGAACCCCGACAGATTGGCGAGAAACAGCGTTGACGGCGGACGAGTGATTTATTTGGTGGACACTTTGAAAATAAGATCGCTAAAATTCCCCACATTTTGGTTTGAAGCGACACCGCAAGGAAAATTTATGTTGAGTGTCGCTTTCGGTCAGGCAAAGTATTACACCGACAATTTAAGAGAAAACATTTTGCGAGGAATTAGACAGAAAATCAGAAGAGGCGAACTTTCGGCAAAAGCCCCGCTCGGATATTTCAACGAGCCGAGATTAAGGACGATTGAACCCGACAAAAAGACATTTAACAAAGTAAAAGAAATTTTGCGGGCTTTTGCCACCGGAAATTACACTTTGACGAAAATTCAAAGCAAAATGTTTTCTCTTGGCTTGGTTGGCGCGAGAAGCGGAAAGAAAATGCCCTTGTCGTCCGTTGAGCATATTTTGAAAAATCCTTTTTACTATGGGCATTTTCTTTACCGTGGCGAAATTCATCAAGGAAGCCATAAGCCAATGATTACAAAGAAACTTTTTGACAAAATACAGCAGGCGTTAAAAGACAACGGCAAGCCCCGCAAAAAGCGGAAAGAGAAAAAAGAATTTTTGTTTTTGAATTTTGCAAGGTGCGGCGAGTGCGGCTATTGCGTAACGGCGGACAGAAAAATCAAAAAGAGCGGCAGAGAATATGTTTATTACTTTTGCACCAGAAAAAGCAAAATTCAAAAATGTTCTCAACACCGCTTTTTGCGGGAAGAAAGTTTTGCCGAACAAGTAAAAGAAAATTGTCAAAAAGTTTCTTTGCCCGATGTTTGGCGGGAAAGATATTTGAACAAGTTGAAAGAATGGGAAAATGAGAACCGCCAAACATCAGACCTTTTCGCTCAAAATCTTAAAAAAGATATTTCCGCCATTAAAACAAAACTGGAAAGACTGACCGACGCTTATTTATCCGAAGCATTGGAACTGGCGGAATATCAGCAAACAAAAAACGCCTTAATGGCGGAAAAGAAAACAAAAGAGGAAAAATTATCGGATTTTGAGCGAAAAGGAAATCATTGGCTCGAACTCACGAGAAATTGGATTTTAGAGACCAACCAAGCCAAAAATATCGCTTTACAAGAAAATTTTTCGGAGATGAAAAATTTTCTCAAAAAAATCGGCTCGAACCGCCGCCTTGCGGCGGGACGGCTGGAAATTGATTTCAAAAAGCCCTTTGATTTGCTCGCAAAACTGCCCGCCGAAGCGAGGGGCGAAGCCCCGAGCGAGGCGACTAATTCAATATGGTGGACGCGAGAGGACTCGAACCTCTGACCCCTTCGATGTCAACGAAGTACTCTAACCGACTGAGCTACGCGTCCGCTTAAAATAAAAAAAGGATGCTATTCCTTTTATTTTAATTTATCATTTTTTTTTGAATAAATCAACAGCTCGCTACAACGGCAGTTTTTTCATTTTTTCCTCAATCGCGGCGATTATTTCTTTTTCCGCCTCCGCGTATGACTTATCAATTTGGATTTTAGCCATGTCTTTTATACCGGTCGGATTAAAGTTTTTAGCTAAATCAAGGGAGTTGAGATTGCGGCCGGAATAAACGAGCGCGTTGGTCGCGATTTTGCCGTCCTTGATTTTTTCATAAATTATAACGATAACCTTAACCAACGGCATATTGATTATCAGCTCGTCAATCACGTCGTTTAAATCCGTTTCCGAGGTGTTAGTTTTTATAAAGTCCAAATTGGTTAGCGTAGACCAAGCGAGCTTGCCGTCGAGAGAATTGGAAAGGCGCGCCAGCATCCGACCCCAAAGTTTTATGACATTTAAAGGGCGGGAGCGGTAAAGATTATTTACTATTTCCTCGCGTCGCGCGCCCATGGAAATTAATTGCGCGGCGGCGGAAAGCGCCTTAGGCGTAACGTTGGGAGTTTTAAAGCTTCTGGTTTTGGAAATCATGCCGGCCAAAAGGCAAGTAGCGATATTTTCGTCTATAAATTCACGGGAGTAACTGTCAAAAAGGGAGAATAAAATTTCCGACGTGGAAACGGCGGTCAATTCGGTAAAATTAATCTGGCCGAATTCTTCGTTTTCAGGATGGTGGTCAAGGTTGATGATGGGCGTGTGATAAAAGAATTCCGTGTCGTTGTCGTAAATTTTTCCAAGCGACTCCAGATCGGGCGTGTCAACGACAATGATTAAATCATATTTAAAGCCGCCGGAACGCGAAGTAATATCGTCGTGGGTAAAAAATCCGTCTTTGGGAGAAATAATAAAATTTAAAGTATTGTCTTCCACCTTATATTTTATTTGGCTGACTTTGGTGTTGGTGATATCCAAAGAGATTATGAATTGCCTTAAATTCTCCATGGAATTTTTTATTTCGGCATAAGACGGCAGGAAGGAAAGGGAGGCCGGAGTAAAAGATATTTCTTTGTCGCCATTTCCTTTAAATTTTTCAACGACCAGCTCAACATTTTTCCCCAATTTTTTCAAAAATAAAAATATGGCGAGGGCGGACGCCACCGAATCGCCGTTCCATGATTTGCGAAAAGTTATTAAAATATTTTTCGCTTTTTTTATTTGCTCAAAGATTTGCTGTTCAATGGTTAACATTTCGTTTTAAACAGAAAAATCCCCACAGGGAAAGCAAGGGGATTTTGTTTTTAGCCAATATATCACTTTATCTTAAATAGAAGCGGGTGTCAAGGCGGCAATATTTAGCTAAATTACTTTAACCATGTCAACTAAAGTCCCCAATTTATAATTGGGGCTTTTTTTCTTGCCAAAATGAGCTAATTTTGATAGGATAAAGGATATAAATTCCCCTACCCCCTTTATCAAGGGGGCAAAATTGTTTTATGAAAAAAGAATTGCCGAAAGCGTATGAGCCGGAAAAATACGAAGATGAAATTTACGCAAAGTGGAAGAAATCCGACTTTTTCAACCCAGATAAATTAAAGTTGGAAAAAGACGCCAAGAGTTATTGCATTGTCATGCCGCCGCCGAATGTGACGGGGACTTTGCATATTGGACATGCCGTAATGCTTGCCTTGGAAGATATTTTAATCCGTTACCGGCGAATGCGCGGCGAACGAACGCTCTGGGTGCCCGGCACCGACCACGCCGCCATTGCCACGCAAACAGTGGTGGAGAAAAAATTAAAAACCGAAGGAACTGACCGCCATAAATTGGGGCGTGAAAATTTTTTGAAACGAGTTGATGAATTTGCTAAAAGCTCGCATGACACGATTATCAATCAGGTTAAAAAATTGGGTGCTTCTTGCGATTGGTCGCGGGAGGCTTATACCCTGGACAAGATTCGCACAAAAGCCGTGCAAACGGTTTTTAAAATGATGTATGACGATGGCTTGATTTACCGCGGCGAACGGGTGGTGAACTGGTGTCCGCGTTGTCATTCCACCTTGGCCGACGACGAGGTGGAATATAAAACGCAGAAAGGGAAATTGTATTTTTTTAAGTATAATAAAAATTTTCCTATCACCATTGCCACGACTCGGCCGGAAACAAAATTGGGCGATACGGCAGTGGCGGTCAACCCGAAAGATGAGCGGTATAGAAAATATGTCGGTAAAGAATATGAAGTTGATTTTTGCGGCATTTTTTTGAAAATTAAAATTATAGCCGACAGGAATGTGGACATGAGTTTCGGCACCGGCGCGGTCGGCGTGACGCCGGCGCATTCTTTGGCTGACTGGAAAATGGCGCGCGAGCATAAATTGCCGGTAGTCAAAGCGATTGACGAGGAAGGAAAAATCCGCTCCGGATTCGGCGAGTTTAGCGGAAAAAAAGTCGCCGAAGCGAGAAAGATAATAATAAAAAAGTTGCGCGCGCGGGGGCTCTTGGAAAAAGAGGAAGAAGTGGAAAATAATTTATCCACCTGCTACCGTTGCGGAACAACCATTGAACCCCTACCCAGCTTACAATGGTTTATTGACGTTAACAAACAAGTTCCGAGATATGGCAAGTCTCTGAAAGATCTGGCAACCGAGGCGGTAAGAAAAGGCGTGTTTGGTCGAAAAAAAATTAATATAGTGCCGGAGCGGTTTGAGAAAAATTATTTTCATTGGATGGATAATTTGGAGGATTGGTGCATTTCGCGCCAGATTTGGTTTGGGCATCGCATCCCGGTTTGGTACTGCGGCGAACGAGCGCGCACAATTAAAAAGATGGGGTTTGCCGGTGATATTGTAGCCCAAGTTTTTGATACAAAAATTCGTACTTCTTATAGATTGCGCGACCATGGAGTCAAAGTTGGCGATATCGTGGCGTTTGAGGATAGCGCAAAAAAAATAATATTTGGCCATGGAACGATTACCGAGGTTGCCGTTACCACTGTCGGGCAAATTAATTTGAATGATAAAAAACACTGGAAAACTTATGAAAAAAGGGAAGATTTGATTGCCGCTTTTAGGCGACATCATCCGGAAAAAGAAGTTAATAATAACACTCAAGCTTGGTTATATACTTATACATTTGATCGTAATTTACCGGATAATGGCTGCGGTACGACTATAGTTGACATTGAGCCACCAAGAAAATGTCCATCATGCGGAAGAAAAGAAAATTTAATTCAGGACGAAGACACTTTAGATACCTGGTTTTCCTCCGGTCTTTGGACTTTTTCCACGCTGGCGAACAACGCCGGCCAAATTAAATTGAAAGACGATCAGTTGATTATTGATAGCGACGATTTTAAAAATTTTCATCCGATAGCCGTTTTGGAAACCGGCTATGACATATTATTTTTTTGGGTGGCGCGGATGATTATTATGACGACTTATACTGTCGGCGACATTCCTTTTCAAGACGTTTATTTGCACGGTTTGGTGCGCGATGAAAAAGGAAAAAAAATGTCAAAGTCGCTTGGCAACGTTATCGATCCTTTGGATATGATAAAAAAATATGGCGCTGACGCGACGCGGCTGTCGCTTGTTATGGGCAGTACTCCGGGCAATGACATGAGTTTGAGCGAGGGGAAAATTGCCGGTTTTAGAAATTTTACCAATAAGTTGTGGAATATTAGCAGGTATATTTTACAGACGACAGACGATAGACGACAGACGACAGAATTTAAAAAAGAAAATTTAACTTTAGCTGACAAGTGGATATTAGATGAATTATGGAGCGTTTGCAGAATAACAGATCAACATTTGTTGAGATATGAATTTTCTTCGGCAGCGGAAGAATTACGCAAATTTACGTGGGATACTTTCGCAGATTGGTATGTGGAAATATCAAAAATAGAGAAAGAGAATAAACTGGAAGTGCTAACTTTTGTGTTAGAAAATTTATTAAAATTATGGCATCCTTATATGCCTTTTGTGACCGAAGCTATTTGGGGAAATTCAGGCAAAAATAATTTGTTAATAATAGAAAATTTTCCTGATTATAAAAAATACAATAAAGAATGGGTGTCTTTTTCAGAAGAAGGTATCGCGGATAAAATGAAAACAATTATTAATATTATTACCGCCATTCGCAACGCGCGGGCGGAAAATAAAGTGGAGCCGGCGAGAAAAATCAAGGCCGTAATTTATGCTCCTTCGACAAGCTCAGGATTAAACAGAAAAAAACTGATTGAATCGCAGGCGGTTTTGATAAAAAATTTGCGCACAGGCATTAAGAAACTGGAAGTTAAAGAAAGAGGTGAAAAAATATCCGCCGGAGGCGGATCCGCCTTTGGCAGAAAGGACGCTATTTACGTGGCAGTTGGCGATGTTGGAATTTATTTAATCGGCGCGGTTGACCCGGAAAAAGAAAAAGCAAGAATAAAAAAAGAAATTGAGAATTTGGAAAAACTGATAAAGGGCGTTGAGGCGAAATTAGATAATAAAGAGTTTATAAATAAGGCGCCGACGGTGGTGGTAAATAAAGAAAAAGAGAAATTGGAAAATTGGAAAAATGAGTTAAATAAATTAGGAGAACAATATAAAAATTTATAAAATTATGTCCAAAATAATAATTGACAGAAATAAAATTGAAGAGGTTTTGACGCGGGGAGTGGTGGAAATTTTAGTTAAAGATGAATTGAAAAAAAGGCTGTTATCCGGAAGAAAATTAAGAATAAAACTCGGTATTGATCCTACCGGTTCTGTTTTGCATTTGGGCCACGCGGTGGTTTTGCGCAAGTTAAAAGAATTTCAAAACTTGGGCCATCAAATTATTTTTTTAATCGGCGATTTTACGGCTCGCATCGGCGATCCCACCGGACGCTCTTCTGTCCGCAAGCCGCTTTCCGACAAAGAGATAAAAGAAAACATGAAAAGTTATATTAAGCAGGCAGGCCTCATTTTGGATATTAAGAAGATGGAAATAAGGCATAATTCCGAATGGTTGGATAAACTATCTTTCGGCGAACTTGTAAATTTAGCGTCAAAAGTTACTTATTCGCAAGTGGCGCAAAGAGCGGATTTTAAAGAAAGGATAAAAAATGACAAGGATTTAAGTTTGCAGGAATTTTTATATCCGATTATGCAAGGTTATGATTCGGTTATGCTAAAAGCGGACGTGGAAATAGGCGGCATGGATCAAAAATTTAACATGTTGATGGGAAGGCAACTGCAAAAAAGATACGATCAGGAGCCGCAAGATATAATAATGTGCCCGATATTGGAAGGCACGGACGGCAAAGAAAAGATGAGTAAAAGCTTAAATAATTATATTGCTTTAGCGGAGACAGCCGAAGATATGTATGGGAAAATTATGTCATTGGCGGATAATCTTATTATCAGATATTTTCAGTTATGCGCGGAAACGCCAGCAGAAGAGATAGAAAAGATGGAAAATCAACTCGCGAAAAATGAGGTTAATCCTCGCGACTTGAAAATGAAACTGGCCTTTGAGATTGTAAAAATTTACCATGGCGAGAAAAAAGCGCGAGAAGCGGAAGAATATTTTGTGAAGACGGTGCAGAAGAAAGAAGTGCCGGAGGAAGTAGAAGAGTTGAAAGTAAAAAGTGGAAAGTGGAAAGCGGTTGATTTGTTGATGGAGATAAAATTGGCAGGGAGCAAAAGCGAGGCGCGGCGGCTTATTGAACAAGGAGGGATTAAAATTGATGGGGAAGTTATGAAAGATATAAATAAAGAAGTTGAAATTAGTGGCGAAGAAATGATGATACAAAGAGGCAAAAGGCAGTTTGTGAGAGTGGTTAAAAAATAATTTTATTCGCATGTCCCGCTGTTATGCCTTCGGCAGTCCCGCTACAAATGGGACACATCCGAATGGCGGGTTCGCGAAGCGAATAACTTATGATTGGAGTTTTTGATTCGGGATTTGGTGGCTTGACGGTTCTAAAAGAATTTTTGCGGGTTTTGCCGGAGTATGAGTATGTTTATCTGGGCGACAACGCCCGCGCTCCTTATGGCAACAAGTTGGATGAAGTGATTTATAACTATACTCGCGAGGCGGTTGATTTTTTGTTTAAGCAAGGGTGCGAACTTATTATAATCGCCTGCCACACGGCTTCGGCCAAAGCGCTTCGCCGCATTCAGCAAGAATTCCTGCCCACCCATTATTCGGATAAAAGAGTGTTGGGCGTGGCAGTTCCGCTTGTGGAAGAAGCGGTAAAGTTAAGCCGTTTTAGCCGTATCGGCGTTATCGGCACAAAAGCGACAATTGAATCGCATATTTACAAGAAAGAATTGGAAAAGTTGCGAAGCGATTTGGAGATTTATGAAGAAAGCTGTCCGTTGCTGGTGCCGCTCATTGAAGAGAATTGGGTTGGGAAACCGGAAACCAACATGATTTTAAAAAAGTATCTCGCGCTCTTAAAAGTTAAGAAAATTGATACCTTAATTTTGGGATGCACTCATTACCCTTTTTTAATTAAGGATATTGCGCGCATAATGGGCAAGAACGTGAAAATCATCAATCCGGCGGTTACCGTGGCCGAAAAATTAAAAGATTATTTAATGAGGCGCAAAGAAATTGAAGTGAAACTTGGCAAAACCGACAAAAGAATGTTTTATACGACCGACGATGAAAGTAAATTTAAGGAATTGGGGCAGAAGTTTTTGGGAGGGGAAATAAAGGAAGTTAAAAGCGCAAAGATATAAAAATTTATGGTGTCATTGCGGGCTCCGACCCGCAATCCAGGCAAGTTGTAATTACCGCTAACTCCTGGATCCCGGCTCTGCGGCCGGGATGACAGATAGTATGTACATCTTGGAAAAAATAAAAATAAATATCGCGGAGGAAATAAATAAGGCGTTAGGCAATGAAGTTGTCAAGGCGTCTGATTTTGTTTATCCCCCCAATCCGGAATTGGGCGATTTGAGCTGGACGTGTTTTAACAAAATAAAGCCGGGGGAGCTGGCGGCGGAAGCGTTCAAATTGCCGCAAGTTAAAAGCGCTAAGTGGGCGGGATCGTATTTGAATTTTATTTTGGATAAAAAATATTTTACGGAAAATATAATTAAAGAGATGGAAAAAGGAAAAGGCGAATATGGCGAAAATAAAAACGGCGGCGGGAAGCGGGCGATGATTGAATATTCCAACGCCAACACGCACAAAGAGTATCATGTCGGTCATTTGCGCAACATTGCTTACGGCGACTCGGTGGCAAGGATTTTGGCGGCCAACGGCTATAAAGTTATTCCAGTTTCCTATATTAATGATTTTGGTATTCATACGGCAAAAACTTTATGGGCTTTGGAGAAATTTTTTTCCGCCAAAGGCGGAAATGAAAAATTCCCTCTACCCTCTCCCGCCGTCGGCGGGATTAAGGGGGGTTCTAAAGGTTATTTTTTGGGAAAAATTTACGCGCGTGCAACAAAAGAATTGGCGGCCGATCCGGACGCGAGAAAAGAAGTTGAAGAAATAATGAAAAAAATTGAAAGCCGCAAAGGGGCGGAATATAAATTATGGAAAAAAACGAGGGAATGGAGCATTGAGCAATTTAACGAAATTTATAAAGAACTAGGAGTGAAATTTAAGAATATTTTTTACGAAAATGAATTCATGGACAAGGGATTGAAAATAATAAGCGGGCTTTTGGAAAAGGGAATCTTGGAAAAAAGCGAGGGCGCGGTTATTGCCGATTTGGAAGGTTTTGACAATTTAAATGTTTTGGTTTTTTTAAGGTCGGACGGCACCGCGCTTTATCCGGTTGCCGATCTGCCCTTGGCAATTGAAAAAATAAAAAAATACAAATTGGACAAGTCAATTTACGTGGTTGATGTCCGGCAAAGCTTATATTTTAAGCAGTTGTTCAAGGTATTGGAATTGATGGGTTATAAAAAAGAGATGGTGCATTTGGGCCATGAATTCGTTAAACTGCCCTCCGGCATGATGTCTTCGCGGACGGGCAACGTTATTACATACGAAGAGTTGCGCACCGAACTTTTGAAAAAAGCGAAGGAAGAGACAAAAAAGAGGCATGAGGGTTGGAATGATAAAAAGATTGAGGAGGTGGCCAAAAAAATTATGATTGGCGCCATGAAATTTGAAATGCTTAAAATGGGGCGTCTGCAAACCATTACTTTCAGCGTTGACGAGGCTTTGCAATTTAATGGTTTCACGGCGGCTTATTTGCAGTATACGTATGCGCGGATAAGAAGTATAATGAGAAAATCCAAAATCCAAAATCCTAAATCCGAAATAAATCCAAAATCCAAAATTAAAAATTCAAAACTGGAAGACAAAAAAGAGCATGGCTTAATTCTTAAATTGGCGAAGTATCCGGAGGTGGTGGCGAGGGCGGGAGAGAGGTACGACCCAAGTGAGATTGCTAAATATTTATTTGACTTGACGCAAGCGTTTAATGATTATTATCATGTCGTGCCGGTTTTGAAAGCCGAAGACCGGACGAGAAAGGCGCGGCTCGCCTTAATCGGTGCCGTCAGCCAAGTGATTAAAAATGGATTGGAATTGTTGGGGATTAAAACGCTTGAAGAGATGTGATTAACGCGGAAAGATGCGAAAAATATGCTGGAAACAATTATTTCTGTATTGGCAACATTTATAATCGGTGGTATTTCCGCCATGGGTTATGCCGGCGTGGCGATCATGATGGCGATTGAATCGGCCTGCGTGCCGCTCCCCTCGGAAATTATAATGCCTTTTGCCGGTTTTCTTGTTGCCAAAGGACAATTTGCTTTGTGGGGCGTAACTTTAGCCGGTGCTATCGGTTCGGTTGCCGGTTCAGCTTTGGCTTATTGGGTTGGAATTTACGGCGGCCGTGGTTTGATTGAAAAATACGGCAGATATATTTTAGTAACTCGCCGCGATTTGGAAATAGCGGATAATTTTTTTAATAAGCATGGTCAAGCGGCGATATTTTTTTCGCGCATGCTGCCGGTGGTCCGCACTTTTATATCGCTTCCCGCCGGTATCGCGCGCATGAATTTTAACAAATTTGTCGCTTACACTTTTTTCGGTTCCATTCCTTGGTGCCTTGCCTTGGCTTACGCCGGCAAGAAGCTCGGAGAAAATTGGGGCGCGTTAGAGGAATATTTTCGTAGGTTTGACACGATTATTGTGGTATTATTAATAGCAGGGGCGGCGTGGTTTGTAAAAAGGCACATCAACATAACTCAAAACTCAAAACTATGACAGACAAAAAAAATCAAAATATAATGGAAAAAATAGTCTCACTTTGCAAACGGCGGGGATTTGTTTTTCCTTCCTCGGAAATTTACGGCGGGTTGGCCGCTGTTTACGATTACGGGCATTATGGGACGCTTTTAAAAAATAATATCCGCGACGCTTGGTGGAAGCACATGGTGCAATTTCGCGACGACGTGGTCGGTTTGGACAGCGCTATTTTTATGCATCCTAAAACATGGGTGGTCTCGGGACATGTTGGCAGTTTTAACGATCCGCAAGTTGATTGCCGCAAATGCAAGAATCGTTTTCGCGCCGACCATATTTTAGAAGAGCATGGCATAGCGGCCGATAAAGCGACGATTGAATTTATAAATTATGAATTGGACAAACTTCGCGAAGCGAAACGACTGAAATGTCCGGTTTGCGGTTCAACCGATTTGACGCCGGCGAAGTTTTTTTCTCTGATGGTTAAATCCAACCTCGGCTCGCCGACCGAGGAATTGACCGATGAAACGGCTGTTTATCTTCGGCCGGAAACCTGCGGCGGAATTTATCTTGAATATAAAAATACGCTTGATTCAACGCGCGTGAAATTGCCTTTCGGCATAGCGCAAGTCGGCAAGGCGTTCCGCAACGAAATAGTGGCGCGGCAATTCATTTTCCGCACGCGCGAGTTTGAACAAATGGAGATGCAGTATTTCTTGCGGCCGGGAGAAATGAAAGAAAAAATGGCCGAGTGGAAAAAAGCGAGGCAGGAATGGTATTTGGCTTACGGAATGGACAGGAAAAAAATTCGGCTTCATGAGCATGACAAATTGGCCCATTACGCTTCCGAGGCCTATGACATTGAATATAATTTTAAGGCGCTTGGCGGCTTCAAGGAAGTGGAAGGCATCCACGCGCGCGGGGACTGGGACTTGTCGCAACATTCTAAATTTTCCGGCATTGATTTAAGCTATTACGACGAAGCGACAAAGGAAAGATTTTTGCCGCATATCATGGAAACATCCGTCGGCTTGAACCGGCTCTTTTTTATGTTCATTGACCACGCCTATATTGAAGAAAATGTCGGCGATGAAGAAAGAGTGGTTTTAAAATTACATAAAGATTTAACACCGATAAAGGCGGCGGTTTTTCCTTTGCTCAAAAATAAGCCGGAGCTGGTGAAAAAAGCGAAAGAGGTTCATGGCGCGCTTAAGCCGTTGTTTATGTGCGAATTTGACGACAACGGCAACATCGGCAAGCGCTACCGACGACAGGACGAAATCGGCACGCCGTACTGCGTAACCGTTGATTTTGACACTTTAACCGACGATACCGTGACTGTCCGCGACCGTGACAGCATGAAGCAGGAGAGGGTAAAGATTGGGGAGTTGGAGGGACATTTGAAGAAGAATTTAGAAGTTGGAATTTAGGAAATACACAAAAAAATACCATCGGCTTTGGGCCGATGGTATTTTTTATGGCTTGTTCATTTTGTTGAATTTCAACTGCAACCTTGATTTCAGCCGGTTTTTGGTGTTTTTCTTAATAATTTTTTTCTGCGCGGCTTTGTCCAACGCTTTGAGAGCGGCCGCGACTGCCTCTTTAGCCTTGGAATCCTTGGCTTCAATGGCTTTGCGGCTTTTTTTAATCAAAGATTTTAAATTTTCTTTAATTTTTTTATTAAAGACCTGACGTTTTTTGCTTTTGCGCAGTTCTTTTTTTGCTGATTTGATGTTAGGCATTGTGTTTCTTTGTTATTAATTATTTGCAGTATTTGCATATTAATTTGCGGTATTCGCATTATAAAGAGACGTTTATAATGCGAATCTACGAATGGCTATGCGAATTCTGCGAACATTTTTTAAGTAGTTGTTGTAATATTAGCACGTCCTTTTTTATTTTTCAATAGGACGATAATGGAAGCGATAATTATTAAGACGCTCGCGATTTGCGGCAGGCGAACGCCGTAAATAATCGGCGTTTCGTCTATGCGGATGAATTCGGTGGCGAAGCGGAGAATGGAATACAAAACTAGATAACAGATAACAGATAACAGATAGCAGAAATTATTGAATTTTTGTTTTTTGATAATCCAAATATGAATGGTGATGAGCGTGAGGAATATTAAGAGGTTGCCGAAGGATTCATAGAGAAAGGTCGGGTGAAAATATTCGGCGCTAATATATTCTAGGGGGCGGTTTATAATGTTAATGGGAATGCTCCAGGGCAAATTGGTCGGACGGCCAAAAAGTTCCTGATTAAAATAATTTCCCCATCGCCCGATCGCCTGCGCCAGCGCCAGGCCTGGCGCGATGATGGCGGCGAGGAACCAGAAATTTTTTCTCGCGAACACCCAAACCGTTATAACACCCGCGATTATGGCGCCGTGAATCGCCAGCCCGCCTTGCCAAACCTTGAAAATATTTAAAGGATGGGCGAGATAATATGGCAGTTCCAACAAGACGTGATAAAGCCGCGCGCCGATTATGCCGAAAATTATAAGATAAAAAGTGAGGTCAAAAATTATTTCCCGTGAAATATTATAATATTTGGCAAGCTGCAAGATAATTAAAAAAGCCGCCAAAATTCCCAAAACAATAAAAAATCCGTACCAGTAGATATTTACCCCATTAGAAATAATGTTTTGCAACTTCGTTGCGATTAGGTCGCAGTTTAGAATAAATTTTCCCGGGTCTAATGCTCCGCAGAAATTTCTAACGGGGTTTACCGGGCCGAGTGAGATAAGAATGGGAGAGGGGTGGTAGGCGTGGAGGATATTGAACATGCATAAATTATAGCAAACCATTGACATTTTAAACAGATGTGGTATTGTGAAATATCGCCTGAATAGGCGGGACGGCACATGCGAATTTTTTTAAAACATAGCAAGTCCCCTATTTTGTCCATATGGACAAAATAGGGGACTTATTTGGGTTTATTAAAATGGGGAATAAAAAAGCAACGACCTCTTATCAGCGGTCGTTGCTATAAATATTGCGTTAAAATGTTTTCTTATTTGCGTGCTTCGGCGGTATGGAGATTAGTCATGCGCAGCTTGATTGGGAACAAAAGCATGTTCAATGATGTCCAGCTTTTTTATTACTTTATCAAACCCATCCAACATGTCATTTTTTAATTCACGGAATTCCTGTTTTGTAGCGTAATTTTTTAAATCTTCCTTATCAACTATCAAAGATTGCTTCGCTCCCGTTGGTCGCTCGCAATGACACATTGGGCTACTTTTTTTTCAACTTTTTCTCCTGCTCCGCGATCGCCATTGTCGTCTTGATGACCGTGTCCGGGTTTAAGGAAATGGAGTCAATGCCGAGGGTGACGAGGAATTGGGCGAAGTCGGGGAAGTCGGATGGCGCTTGGCCGCAGATGCCGACTTTCTTTTTTAGTTTTTTGGTCGTTTCAATAAGATGTTTGATGAGCCATTTGACTGATTCATTTTTTTCGTTGGCCACGCCGGCGACGTGAAGCTGGCCGGCGTCGCGATCAATGCCGAGAGTGAGTTGGGATAAATCGTTGGAGCCGATGGAAAAGCCGTCAAATTCCTTGGCGAAGTCCTCGGCTAAAATGATATTCGTCGGAATTTCAGCCATGACGTAAATTTCAAGGCCGTTCCGCCCGCGGACAAGGCCATTGGCGGCCATTATTTCCTTTACTTTTTTTCCTTCTTCAACCGTGCGACAGAAAGGTATCATAATTTTCAGATTGGTCAGGCCCATTTCGTCGCGGACTTTTTTGAGCGCCTTGCATTCAAGCGCGAAAGCCGGCGCGAATTTCGGTTCGTAGTAGCGGGAGGCGCCGCGCCAGCCAATCATGGGGTTGGACTCAACGGGTTCAAATTCGCGACCGCCGATCAGATTGGCGTATTCATTGGTTTTAAAGTCCGAGAGCCGGACGATTACGTCTTTGGGGTAGTAGGCGGCCGTGATCATGGCTACGCCTTCGGCGAGCCGGTTTATGAAAAATTGCTTTTTGTCGGCGTAGCCGGCTGTTATTTTTTCAATTTCTCTTTTCGCTCGTTTGTCTTTTAGTTTGGCAAAGTTCATGAGCGCCAATGGATGGGCTTTGATGTGGTTGTTGATGATGAATTCAATGCGCGCCAACCCCACGCCCTCGTTGGGGATGAAAGACGTTGAGAAAGTGATGTCCGGCGAACCGATATTCATCATCACTTTCGTTTTTGGCTTAACCAGTTTTTTTACGTCGTGTTTTATGACCTTAAATTTCAAGATGCCGGCGTAGACAAACCCCTTGTCTCCTTGCGAACAGTCAACCGTCAGTTTCATTCCGGTTTTCAGTTTCGCGCTGGCGCGTTCCGTGCCGACGACGCAAGGGATGCCGAGTTCGCGGGAAACGATGGCGGCGTGGCAGGTGCGGCCGCCTTTGTCCGTGACGATGGCCGAAGCTATTTTCATGATCGGCTCCCAATCCGGATCAGTCATGTCGGTTACCAGCACCTCGCCCTTTTTGAATTTGGAAATGTCTTTGACATCCATGATGCGGTTGGCCGTTCCGGCGCCGATTTTTGAACCCACGCTTTGGCCTTCCATGATAATTTTTCCTTTTTCGGCCAGTTTGTATTCTTCAATAATGGAATAGTCGCGGACGCTGTGTATGGTTTCCGGCCGCGCCTGTATAATATAAAGCTGGCGGTCTCGTCCGTCCAGCGCCCATTCAATGTCCATGGGCCGGCCGTAATGCTTTTCAATAATCATTCCCCACTCGGCCAGCTTAATAACTTCTTTGTCGGTGATTGATTGCTTGGACTGTTCGGAAGCCGGCACCGGCACGTCGCGGGTCGGCTTAACGCCTTTGTTGTAAATCATTTTTATTTTTTTGCGTCCAAGCGAGCGGTAGATGATTTTTTTCGTGGGCTTGAAAACGAAAAATTCGTCCGGCGTGACTTTGCCTTGCACGATATTTTCGCCCAGCCCGTAAATAGAGTTTATAAGCACGGCGTTTTGGAAACCGGATTCGGTGTCAATCGTAAACATGACGCCGGAAGAACCCAAGTCCGAACGCACCATTTTTTGCACTCCAACCGAGAGCGCTATTTTGAAGTGATCAAAGCCTTTGTCAACGCGGTAGGAAATGGCGCGGTTGGTGAAAAGCGAAGCCACGCATTTTTTCATGGCCGTGAGCAGTTCTTTTTCGCCGCGGATGTTTAAATAGGTATCTTGTTGGCCGGCGAAAGAAGCGTCCGGCAAGTCCTCGGCCGTGGCGGATGAGCGGACGGCAACATCGGTCCATTCAGACGTCCGATGTCTCTTAAAGACGTCGGACGTCTTTGTTGAGTAATCGGCGGAAAATTTATGATAAGCTGTGAGAATTTCTTTTTTCAGATCTTCCGGAAATTTGGCTTTAAGAATTACCGCGCGGACGGCTGCGCCGCGCTTCATCAGGTCGTTGACATCGGACGTGTCCAATCCTTTTAGGATTTTTTTAATTTCGACCTTGACGCCGGCTTTGTCCAAAAAATAATTATAAGCCAACGAGGTGGTGGCGAAGCCGTTGGGAACCTTTACTCCTTTGGTCGCCAATTTGCGGTACATTTCGCCCAAGGAAGCGTTTTTGCCGCCGACTCTTGGCACGTCTTTAATGCCAAGTTCGTTGAAGAATTTGATGAATTTAGACATTATAATAATTTTTAATTTTGTAATTTTTAATTTTTAAATAATAACTAAATATTTTAATATTAAAAATTAGAATATTATTTAAAAATTATAAAATTAAAAATTTATTTAAAGATTTATCTTCTTGCTCCAATTATACACGTAGGGGATTTCCCATTTTTCGCCGTTCAGGGCTTTGATAATTCCCATGACGGAAACGACAATTAAAACAAGGCCGATGAGCCAGCCAAGAATCGGGAACCAAGAAAGGAAACTTATTAAAAAAAGAATAAACCCTTGCTTGGCGTGGAATTGGGCGAATTCGGAATTCTTCTTGCCCAAAAGGGGAACGAGGCATAAAATCCAGACGTAAGAAAGCGCGGCTACGACTTTGTTGGCTTCAACATCGCCGGCCGGAGGTGTTGAAGAGGTTTGTTTTGGAGTTGGCATAGTGTTGTGTGTTATGTGTTAAGTGTTATGCGATTATTATATCATACAATTGACAAATAGGCTAATTGCGGCAAGAATAAAGATAGTTGTTTGCGGGAATGCAAGGAGCTAAGCTCCGGCTACCCGGCAGCTTAGCTCCGATTTTGAAGCGCGCAGGCGTGGTGAAATTGGTATACACGCCAGCCTTAGGAGCTGGTGGAGCAATCCGTGAGAGTTCGAGTCTCTCCGCCTGCACCATTTCGGAAATAGCAAGCCAGAGGAAGCCGCCTCGCTTCGCTCGGCGACTAATTTGTATTCAATTTTGGGGGCAAAAACGAATTCACGATTTCGCAAAATATGATTCGAGCCGATTGTTTTCAGAAATGTTGTCATTGCAGTCGGATTGGGAGAGGAAAGCAGATTAGCGGCTTGATTTAAGGATAAAACGAACTCACGAGCCGGTTCGAGCCAAGACAACCCTTTTTGTTCGAAGTCGGTGATTTTCTCTTGGAGTTCTACTTTTTGCGATAACAACTCCTGTTTTTTGGCGGCGTATTCTTCCGTAGATAAAGCGTCAGTCAAAAACACATCAAGCAGTTTCGCTAATTTTATTTCCACTTGGTTTAATTGCTCTTTCAAGCTTTCTACTTTTGACTGCACTTGCTGTTTTGCTTGTTCTTGCTCGCTATCCAACGCCGCCAAAACTTTTTCGGTGTCTTGACTCGACAAAGAAACTTTTTGAAGGAATGTTTTGATTTGCTCGGTTAATGCTTCCTCGCGGAGATAATGCTTTTCTTGGCAAAGCCCTTTCTTTTTAGTGCACCGATAATAGTTGTGCCCTTTTTGAATTTCAGCAGTGATACTTGCTCCACAAGAAGCACATTTTAGCAAGCCAAGGAAAGCAAAATTATGTTTTCTGATTTCTTGGACTTTTCCCCGCTTACTCATTACTTCTTGGCACTTATCAAAAAGTTTCTTTGAAATTAACGGCTCGTGTTTTCCCTCAAAAATTTCCCCGCGATATTTCATCAGGCCAATGTAGAAAATATTTTGTAGAATCTTTTGGATATTGCTAACAGCGATTTCTTTGCTTAGATTTCCACGCAGATTTTTTTCTTTGCACCAATTTGCGAGAGATTTAAGAGTGTATCTACCAGTGGAGTAAAATTCAAAAAGTTTTTTCACTTTACGGGCTTTTTCGTAGTCAATATCAATACCGCGCGTCTTGGGGTTATTGGTGTAACCCACCGGCGCCCAGCCGGGCCAAACACCATTTCTGATTTTTTGTCGCAAACCTCTTTTTATGGGATGATTAAATTAATTCTGTTGAAAGTTATTTAAAATATTAACTAAAGTTAAA
>CAZZBC010000017.1:0-17216 GCA_964652175.1 uncultured Gammaproteobacteria bacterium
ACTCCGCCCACCATCTCCAACGTGGAAGTGACGGCCACCACCACCCAGTCCGCCACCATTAAATGGGACACGGACGAGCTGGCCAATTCCACGGTCGGCTATTCCACCGCGGCCGGCGTGTTTACCACTGAAGAAGGCGTAACCAGTTTTGTGGATAGGGCTGCCGGCGTAGGCCGCCACTCCGTCACCCTTACCGGCCTCACCCCCGGCGCTATCTACTATTTCCAAATTAAGTCAGCCGACCCCAATCCTTCCAACCTGACTACGGACAATAACGGCGGGGACGGCTATACTTTTACCACCGTGGCCGGGCCGGTCATTTCCGCGGCCAGCGCTTCTGACGTCCGCAACACCGAAGCCGTCATCACCTGGAACACGGATATCGCCTCCAACTCCTATGTCTATTACTCCACTTCTTCCAGCCTGGCCGGAGCGAGCAATGCCGGACAGGACGATTCCGCGACAGGTCACTCCGTCACCCTTACCGGCCTTACCGTCGGCGCGCGCTATTACTTTTACGTTCAGTCCGGCGTGGCCACGGACAACAACGGCGGCGAATATTACAACTTCAACACCACTTCCGATACTATCGCCCCGACCATTTTCGGCCTGTCCGCCGTTTCCGTCACCGACACTTCCGCCGTTATCCAATGGACAACCAGCGAGCGGGCCACGGAAAAGGTGGAGTACGGCACCGCCACCGGCGCCTACACCGCTTCCACCACCCTGAATTCCGCCCTGAACTTGAACCATTCGGTCCAGCTTACCGACCTTACCCAGCGCGCGGTTTATTATTATCGCGTCATATCCGCCGACGGTTCCGGCAACACCGCCACTTCCAGCCAGTCCAGCTTTACTGCCAGCGAAACCTTGTCCACCGAAACCCAGGTCCGGACCCGCGAAGCGGCCGCCCAGGCGGCCGGAGAAATTACCGGCCGTTCCAGCGTGTCCGGCGGCGGGGTGTTTTCCTCCGGCTCCACGGACAAAACCCCGCCAACCATCACCGAGGTCAAGGTCGCGGGCGTTAAGTCCGGCGAGGCTGTCGTGAGCTGGAAGACGGACGAAGCCTCTTATAGTATTGTGTCCTATGGGGCGAGCTCAGGCTATAAAATTATGTCCGGCGATTTAAACCAGAAAGCAATATCCCACTCTGTTAATTTGAAAGATTTAATTTCCTCCACCGCTTATCAGTTCAATGTTTTATCCGGCGACTCCTCCGGCAACCTCGCCACTTCACCCAACCAAACCTTCACTACCCTTTCCGCCGGAGAAGATGCTTCGGCTGGCGCGGCCGCTTCCGGTTCGGGACAGGCGGAAAATTTGGTCGTGGACATCGCTAAAAGAGCCGCCAGCATCATTGACCAATTCGCTCCCCAGATATCGCTCTCGGTTCTGGAATCCACCCTGTTCTCCCAGTACGGCTCTTTGGAAAAAGCCGCCCAGATGATTCCCGCCCCGGCCGTTTCCTCCGGTCCCCGCATCACCGTCGGCCCCACTTCGGCCACGATTTCATGGAACACGGACAAAGAAACCAATTCGCTCATCGCCGTTTCCCCGGATGATGTTTACAAAATATCCCCCCGAGGCGAATACCTGCAAGTCGTAGGCGACCCGGACGGGCGAACCACCGAGCATACCGTGACCATTTACGAACTGAAGCCCGACACCGCCTACCATTACCAGTTGCGCAACAAGCCGATTATCGGCCCGGGGGGCGAATCCCGCGACTTCACTTTCCTCACGGAAAAAGAAGCCCTGGAAATCATCTCCCACACCGTGGAAAATATTTCCAACGAGAAAGCCGTTTTCCGCTGGGTGACCAACACCGAAACCGATTCGGCGTTAAAGTTCATTCCCTACCGCAACAACACCTTGGCCGTGGACGAGGCCCAGTCCCTAACCGACAAAGCCCAGACCACCATCCATGAAATGGAAGTTGACAACTTTGAAGCCGGCGTCGTTTATCAGGTGGAGCTCTCCGGCAAAGACATCATGGATGCCGTTGTTTCCCGCGTCATTCCCACTTTCTCCACTTCCGGCGACGATCTGCCCCCCCTGATTTATCAGGTGCAGGCCGAGAGCGCCATTTCCCCGGGTAAGGAAGCCAAAATTCAGACCATCATTTCCTGGCTGACTAACGAGCCGGCCACCTCCCGCGTTTATTTTCAAAAAGGCTTTATCCCTGCCGGCGAGGAATTGGCGGAAAAAACCGGCCTGGATTCCAACTACACCAAGCGGCATGTGGCGGTCATCACCAAATTTGAGCCCGGCTCCATTTACTCTTTCCGCGCGGAATCCACGGACTCCGGCGGCAACACCACCATTTCCAAGACCTACACCATTCTCGCCCCCCGCCAGAAAGAAACCGTCTTCCAGATTATCATGAAGAACCTGGAGCAGACCTTCGGCTGGGTCAGGGGGGTGGGGCTGTAATAAAAATTAAAAATAAAATATAAAAAATCAAAAATTAGGTTTGTGTTGACCTAATTAAAATATTAAAGTATAGTAATAGTAAGAATTAAAATATAAAAAATCAAAAATTATGTCCGTACCAGCAAAAAGAAGATCAAGGAGCAAGGCCAGGCGCGGCCGCGCCCACTCGGCTCTTGCCAAAACAAATTTAAGTTCATGCCCCAAGTGCAATAAAGCGGTCATGTCCCATTCGGTTTGCTCTTTCTGCGGCACGTACAAGGGAAGAGAAGTGAGGAAAGTTAAAAGTAAGAGTAAGAAAGCAAAGAAATAGACATAATGCAAATCCGTAAATATATGCGAATGCCGTGAATTGCGAATTAGGAGAATTTATTTGCAGCATTCGCATAATAATTCGTAGTATTCGCATTATAATTTATGTCCAATCGCCATCTCGCCCGCACCTTAGCCATGCAATCTCTTTTTTTGTGGGATTTTAACGGCAAGAAAAAAGAGGATTTAGACAAGGCGTTTAGCCAAATTTTTCCCATGTTCGCGCCCGATTTCAGCAATCGCGATTTTACGGAAAAATTGATTAACGGAGTGACCAAAAATTTAGCGGAAATTGACAAATATATCATAAAATACGCCGTTGAATGGCCGTTGGAGCAAATTACCGTTGTTGACCGCAATGTTTTGCGCATTGGCGTCTACGAGCTTATTTTTGACCCGCAAATTCCGGCCAAAGTGGCCATTAACGAGGCTATTGAGATGGCCAAAGCGTTCGGCGGCGTCTCTTCCGGAAAATTCGTCAACGGGGTGCTGGGGGCGGTTTACAAGGATATGGAGAAAGAGGGACATGAGAAGGCGAAAACAATTAATAATTTTTAAACAATTTTTAATATTAAATTATTTGGATATTTTGTTATCATTTAAAAATTAAAAATTTTGTATTTTAATGAAAGATTTTTCCAAATTGGAAGAAATTATCGGCGTAAAATTTAAAAACAAAGATTTATTGAAACAATCCGTAACTCATCGTTCTTATTTGAACGAACATCCGAATTTCGGCTTGCCCCACAATGAAAGGCTGGAATTTCTGGGGGACGCGGTTTTGGAAATCGCGGTAACCGAAGACTTGTTTAACCATTTTCCCGAAAAAGAAGAGGGCGATCTGACCAACTGGCGCGCCAGTTTGGTTAACGCCAAAATGCTGGCGACCATAGCTAAGGAAATAAAATTGGAGGATTACCTTTATTTGTCCAAGGGCGAAGCCAAAGACAAAAATTCAAAGGCCCGGCAATATATTTTGGCCAATGCCGTGGAAGCGCTCATCGGGGCGATTTATTTAGACCGCGGCGTAAAGGCGGCGAAAAAATTCATAAAAGAAAAAATATTATTCAAACTTGATTATATTCTTTCCCACGAACTTTACCTTGACGCCAAGTCAAAATTTCAAGAAAAGGCCCAGGAAGAAGCGGGAATTACGCCGCACTACAAGGTTTTAAGCGAAGTCGGTCCCGATCACGCCAAAATTTTTGAAGTCGGCTTGTATATCGGCGACGAACTTATCGCCAAAGGCAAGGGTATGTCAAAGCAAGAGGCGCAAGTGGAAGCGGCCGAGAAGGGGATAAAGAAGAGGGGGTGGTAGTTAATTAAATTTAAAATTGTTTTGAATTTTGAAAATTTTAATTTGTGATTTATTTGGAGCTTGAAATTTTGGATTTAGAATTTATTTTATGAATATTAAGGAATTATTCAACACAGCCGTGGAAAAAGGGGCGTCAGACCTGCATTTAGTCGTGGGATTGCCGCCGATTTTGCGCGTTGACGGGGATCTTATTTTTATTGAGGGCAAAAAAACGATAGCAACCAAAGAAATGGAACAGATGGTTTTTTCTATTTTGTCGGAAGAGCAAAAAAAGAGGTTTGTTTCTTCGCGCGACCTTGATTTTGGCTATGAATTGGACAATAAATCAAGATTCAGGGTCAACTTGCATTTTGAACGGGGAAATATCGGATTGGCCGCAAGAGTTATCAGCGATCAAATGCCGGCCATGGAGGATTTGGGGATGCCTAAGGTTATTTACAATTTGCTTAATTTAAGCCAGGGGCTGATTTTAGTCACCGGCCCGACCGGTTGCGGCAAATCAACAACTTTGGCCTCAATGATTAATTACATAAATTCCAACCGTTGTTTAAATATTATTACGTTGGAAGATCCGGTTGAGTATGTGTTTAAGTCCGGCAAGAGCGTTATTATCCAGCGCGAGCTTGGCTCGGACATGCTAAGTTTCGCCGACGGCTTGAAGCACGCTTTGAGGCAGGACCCGGACGTAATAATGGTCGGCGAAATGAGAGATATGGAAACAATCGCTACGACCATTACCTTAGCCGAGACCGGCCACTTGGTTTTGGCGACTCTCCATACCTACAGCGCGGCCCAGACCATTGATCGCATTATTGATGTCTTTCCTCCCCATCAGCAGAATCAGGTGCGCATGCAGCTGTCCATGACTTTGGCAAGCGTAATTTCCCAGCGTTTGCTCCCCAAAGTCGGCGGAGGAAGAATCGCCGCCCGGGAAATTTTGGTCAATACGCCGGCGGTGGCCAATATTATCAGGGAGAATAAAATCGCCCAGATTAGGACGGTTATTGAAACCGGAGTTAAGGACGGTATGATAACCATGGACCAAGACCTTAAAAGATTGTATAAAGATAAACTTATTAGTAGAGAAGCGGCCCAAAGCCAAATGAACAACCCTGAATTACTACCCTCTTGACATTACTTTAAAATGATATATAATTAGAACATCATTAATTTTCTTATATGAGAAAAACAGTTTTATCCATTAAATTCAAAAGCGGTTAAAGCACTGGCGCTATTTTAGAGTGTTTTAAACCGCTTCCGAGCGGTTTTTTGATTTTTAAATTCCCACAAATCAACGAATCTAACAACGAATATACAAATAAAAAAGGATTTGTGAACCTGCCCTGTTAAATAATAAAAAATTTAACAGGGTGAATGAAAAGATTTGTTGATTTGTGGGAGTTAAAAGGTTTAATAACCAGAAGCTCTTGAACATTGACAATTTAATATAGAGTAGTAACCCCGGCGTAGCGTCGGGGTAAAAAAACCAAAAAAATCTGCCGGATTAAGTAATTGTTCGGCAGTCCACTTTTGAAATCAAAAGTGTGGGAAAATCTCGTAAGGGTATATGGTGGATGCCTCGACATAAAAAAACGATGAAGGACGTAGCAGCCTGCGATAAGCCTCGGTTAGGTGGCAAGCAACCTTTGATCCGGGGATTTCCGAATGGGGAAACCCTCCCGCGTGTTGCGCGGGAACCCGTTCCGCGAAAAAATAGCGGAATGAGGAGACAACCCGGCGAATTGAAACATCTTAGTAGCCGGAGGAAAAGAAACAAACATACGTGCTTCGCTTACGCAAAGCACTAATATAAAAAATAAAATATAAAAAATAAAAAATTATGAATCCCGCCTCGGCGGGACGAATAATTTACATAAATTTTTATATTTGATTTTTAATTTTTTATTTTAGCGAAGCGTAAGCGTAGCGCTTGATTCCCCCAGTAGTGGCGAGCGAAAAGGGAAAAGCCCAAACTCCATAAACCGCGTTCCGCCCCAGTTCGCAAGAACTGGAGCGGGGCTGAAGGCTCTGAGGCCACACGTTTATGGAGCGTCATAAGAAGTTGTGTTCATCGCTCAGACCGATGAGGTAGAGACACAAATAAACTCTTCCTAGCTGAAGCGAGCTGGAAAGCTCTGCCAGAGAAGGTGACAGCCCTGTAAAGCGAAAGGAAGTTTGACTCTACGGCAATTTTTCTTAAGTACCATGGGACTCGTGAAATCCCATGGGAATTCGCCTCGACTATGAGGCAAGGCTAAATATTTTTTATGATCAATAGTGAACAAGTACCGTGAGGGAAAGGTGAAAAGCATCCCGGTTAGGGAGGTGAAATAGTACCTGAAACCATATACTTACAAGCAATGGGAGCCGTGCATAGCACGGAAATCCAAAATCCAAATTTCTAAATCCTAAATAAATCCAAAATTATAAATCCAAATGTTCAAAATAATGTTTTGAATTTTGAATTTTGAAATTAGACATTGTTTAGGATTTAAGATTTTGAATTTAGAATTTCCGCGCTGTGCGCGGTGACCGTGTGCCTATTGAAGAATGAGCCAACGAGTTTATCGCATGCGGCTTAGCTAATCTCCGTTTGGAGTGGAGCTGCAGTGAAAGCGAGGGTTAACAGCCCGTATGCGCTTCGCGTAAGCGAAGCGCATGGTCGCATGCATAAGACCCGAAGTCGGGTGATCTAACCATGGCCAGGTTGAACTCCGCAGAAATGCGGAGGGAGGACCGAACCCACTAGCCGTGCAACACTAGGGGATGAGTTGTGGTTAGCGCAGAAATTGCAATCGAACCCGGCAATAGCTGGTTCTCCTCGAAATAGCTTTTGGGCTAGCCTCGGATGCTTACTAGAGAGGGTAGAGCACTGGATGAGAGCGGGCCGCAAGGTACCGATTTCAATCAAACTCCGAATATCTCTGGGAGAAGTCCGGGAGTCAGACTATGGGCGCTAAGGTTCATTAGTCAAAAGGGAAACAGCCCTGATCGCAATCTAAGGTCCCTAAATATATGCTAAGTGTAAAAGGTGGTGTCGCGATTATGACAACCAGGATGTTGGCTTAGAAGCAGCCATCATTTAAAGAAAGCGTAATAGCTCACTGGTCAAGTTGTCTCGCGCCGAAGATTTACCGGGGCTAAGCATATTACCGAAGATGCGGGCCGTGCATAGCACGGAAATCCAAAATTATAAATCCAAATGTTCAAAATAATGTTTTGAATTTTGAATTTTGAAATTAGACATTGTTTAGGATTTGAGATTTTGAATTTCGAATTTCCGCGCTGCGCGCGGCGGTAGAGGAGCATTTTTTATTCAGTGAAGCGGCAATGTGAGTTGCCGTGGAGAATAAGGAAGAGAGAATGTTGGCATGAGTAGCAAAAAGGCGGGTGAAAACCCCGCCCACCGTAAGTTCAAGGTTTCCTGGGCAACGCAAATCGACCCAGGGTTAGTCGGTCCTAAGGCGAGGTCCGTGTAGTGCGGACGTAGCCGATGGATGAGCTGGTTAATATTCCAGCACTGCTTGCGTTTTCCGATGGGGTAACGCAGTTTAAAAGTTTAAGCGTCTTATTGGTTAGGCGTTGAGACTCGGGCGGGGCGGTCCAGGCAAATCCGGACCAATTGTCCCGAACGAGAATCAAAAGGCGAAGTCTATGATGGAGCCAATTTAAACCGATAGATTGCCCAGAAAAACCTCTAGGGCCAAGATGCAAGCATCCGTACCGCAAACCGACACAGGTGAATGAGGCGAGTAGCCTCAGGTGTACGAGAGAACCTTCGTTAAGGAACTCGGCAAAACAGCGGTCGTAAGTTCGCAATAAGACCCTCCTAGTGCTTCGCTTATGCTCAGCACTAAATTAAAATATAAAATATAAAATATAAAAAATTATGAGTCCCGCAATGCTGCGGGACGAATAATTTACCTAAATTTTTTCATTTTGATTTTTTATTTTTAATTTTAGCGTAGCGTAAGCGGAGCGCTGGGACGCAGCTAAAGAATCCAAGTGACTGTTTAGCAAAAACACAGCTCCCTGCTAACTCGAAAGAGGATGTATAGGGGGTGATGCCTGGCCAGTATCCGAACGTCAAGAGGAGAGGTTAGTTTGCGTAGCAAACATACACTAAGTAAACGAACATTACACGAAAAGAACGAACTAATTTTTAAAGTAAAAATTTTAAAAAAACAGCTTCGTTAAAATTCGTTTTTATTCGTTAAATTTCGTGTCTGTTCGCTGCGCGAACGAAGCTTTGAATCTAAGCGCGGATGAACGCCGGCGATAACTATAAAATGACGATTGTAGTTATAAAATTTAGCTATATGCTGGAAACTCCGGAGAAACAACCATACTCGTCTATGAAAAATAAACAGTAAAAATTGAGTTGTTGTTTTCTTAATAAGAAAGCCGGACAATCAGCAGGAAAGACTCTATGATAAATAAAAATTGGTTGAATAAGATTCCATCAGAATGGGGAAATTATCTGACAGGATTTACGGATGGAGAAGGAAGCTTTAATGTTTCTCTTTGCAAAAGAGATGACCACGCAATGAAATGGCAAGTCGTTTTGACGTTTAATGTTTCCCAAAAAGAATCTTATATCCTTTCACAGCTGAAAAAATATTTAGGTTGTGGAAGAATTCAACAAAGGCAAGACAAATTGCACATGTATGTCTGTTCCAATCCTTTGTCAATCCGAGAGAGAGTGATTCCGTTTTTTCGGAAATTTAATTTTCGCTCTCAACAAAAAAAGAAAAATTTTTCTATTTTTTGTCAGATTGTCGAAAAAGTATTTAGAAAAGAGCATTTAACTTCTCGAGGTTTGGAAGAAATTATCAAACTTCGAGAATGCTTAAATGAAGGCAAGGGCAGAAAAAGAAAATATGAGTACAGCGATTTTGAAAAATCGCGCATAGAGAATCCTCAGAGACTATACGCTAAACCGCGAAAATTCAGAAAAGAATTTTTGCAGGATGATATAGTCCGGTCTCATAGGCAACTATGAGGATCCCCAAAGCGGGTGATAACGTAAACAAATCGTCCTAAGGTAGCGAAATTCCTTGTCAGGTAAGTTCTGACCTGCACGAATGGCATAACAACTTGGATACTGTCTCAACGAAGGACTCGGTGAAATTACAAGGCCCGTGAAGATGCGGGCTAACCATAGCTGGACGAAAAGACCCCGTGAAGCTTTACTATAACTTGATATTGGATTAGGAATGTGCTTGTTCAGAATAGGTGGGAGTCCCGCAGCAATGCGGGACGTCAGTGAGATACCACCCTTGTGTATTTTTAATTCTAACCCTGAACCACTAGTAAATTCGAAATTTGAAATCCTAAATTCGAAACAAATTCAAAATTTCAAATTATTTGAATTTATGATTTGTTTAGGATTTCGTGCTTAGAATTTAGAATTTGCTACTGGTTCGGGGACAGTATCTGGTGGGTAGTTTGTCTGGGGCGGATGCCTCCCAAAAAGTAACGGAGGCGTTTACAAAGGTCGGCTATCCCGGAATGGAAACCCGGGAAATAGCGCAAAGGCACAAGCCGGCTTTACTGCGAGACCAACGAGTCAAGCAGTCGCGAAAGCGGAACTTAGTGATCCGACCGTTCGACGTAGGACGGCGGAAGCTCATCGGATAAAAGTTACTCCGGGGATAACAGGCTAGTCTGGTCCAAGAGTCCACATCGACGACCAGGTTCGGCACCTCGATGTCGGCTCGTCACATCCTGGGGGTGGAGAAGCTCCCAAGGGTTGGGCTGTTCGCCCATTAAAGTGGCACGCGAGCTGGGTTCAGACCGTCGTAAGACAGGTCGGTCTCCTATCCACTATGGTCGCGGAAACTTGAGAGGGCCATTCCTTAGTACGAGAGGACCGGGAATGACGAAGCTCTAGTGTGCCGGCTGTACTACCAAGTGCATTGCCGGGTAGCTACCTTCGGTTTAGATAAGCGCTGAAAGCATATAGGCGCGAAGCTGTCCTCAAGATTAGGTTTCATAGGTCCGTGAGAGACTATCACGTCGATAGGCCTTAGGTGTAAGCGCAGTAATGCGTTTAGCCGAGAGGTACTAATAGACCATTTGATTTTCCCACATTTTTGGTTTTAATGTTATCGCTTCGCGAGCCCCGCTATCCCGCAGTACTGCGGGAGGGCACATGCGAATAATATTTGGAATACGGAGTCTCGGTATCTGGAGCGAAGGGGTCACACCTGATCCCATCCCGAACTCAGAAGTTAAGCCCTTCAGCGCCGATGGTACTTGGGCATTAGCCCTGGGAGAGTAGGTCGATGCCGGGACCCTGTATTTCAAGAAAATAAGCGCCGGGAAAGGCGCTTTTTTATTTGCCAAAAAAACAATAAAATGCTAATCTAAAAGCATAAAATAGACGACAGATAGCAGAAAGCAGACGGCAGAAAAGATCTGTTGTCTGCTATCTGTTTTCTGTTTTCTGAATTATGTGCGGCATAGTCGGTTACATCGGAAAAAATAACGCCCTGCCTGTTTTAATTGATGGGCTTAAGCGGCTTGAATACCGCGGCTATGATTCCGCGGGCGTTGCTTTGGTTATTTTTCCTGCTGGAAAAAGCCGCGCTATCCCGCAGTACTGCGGGACGGCACATGTGAATTTAATGGATGGTGTCAGTGTTTTTTCGGTAAAAGCTGTTGGACGTATTAGCGAGTTGGAGAAGAAGTTAAAATCCCCCCCTGCCCCTCCCGCCGGCGGGATTAAAGGGGGTAATATAGGGATTGCTCATACTCGTTGGGCGACGCACGGCGCGCCGACGGAAGCGAACGCCCATCCGCACACTGATTGTTTCGGCAAGATTTGGCTTGTCCATAACGGCATTGTTGAAAATTATCAGCAATTAAAAAATCACTTGGAAGAAAAGGGGCATAAATTTATTTCGGAAACCGACACGGAAGTTGTCGCGCATTTGGTGGAGGATTTTTACAATGGCAATTTAACCGAGGCGCTGCAGAGAGCTTTGAAAATGATCAAAGGCACTTATGGTTTGGCGGTAATTCACACTGATGAACCGAATAAAATTTTAGTTGCCAAGCACGGTTCGCCGTTAGTAATAGGATTGGGCGATGGTGAAACAATTATCGCCTCCGACGTGTCGGCGATTTTGAGGTATACAAAACAAGTTATTTATCTGGATGACGGCGAAATCGCGGAAGTTCACCCCGCACCTTTTGCTCGTAGCGCTTTTAGCGCCGAGAGTACAAAAGATGAAAGGTGCGGGGTGAATGGCGACGGCTTGAAAATATTTAACGCTTTGGACGTAGAAATAAATAAAGCTTCTGAAAAAGTGGAATGGAATCTGGGGCAAGCGGAAAAAGGAGAATTTCCCCACTTCATGCTCAAGGAAATTTTTGAGCAACCCAAGACAATTTTAGACAGCATGCGGGGACGTATAATAACCGAAGAAGGAAAAGTAAAGCTCGGCGGATTGGAAGCGGTAGCCGATAAAACAAGAGAAATTGAACGGATAATAATCAGCGCTTGCGGCACGGCGCGGCACGCCGGCCTCATCGGCGAATATATGATTGAGGAGTACGCCGGCATTCCGGTGGAAGTTGATTATTCTTCCGAGTTTCGTTACCGCCAGCCCGTAATTAACGAAAAAACGGCGGTGCTCGCCATCAGTCAGTCCGGCGAAACAGCCGACACTTTGGCCGCCATAAAAGAAACGAAAGAAAAGGGGGCGCTTGCTTTGGGAATTGTCAATGTGGTCGGCTCAAGCATCGCGCGCTTGACTGACGCCGGCGTTTATAATCATATCGGACCGGAAATCGCGGTTGCTTCCTCCAAAGCCTTTACTTCCCAGCTTGCAATTTTGACTCTTTTAACAATTTTTTTGGGTCGTCAAAGAAATATGTCGCTGATGATTGGCAAGCGCATTATTTCTGAATTGGAAATGTTGCCGGAAAAAATGAAAAGCGTTTTGAAACAAAATGAGCGGATTAAAAAAATAGCGCAAAAATACAGCAAGGCGAAAGACTTCGCTTTCTTGGGAAGAAAATATAATAGCGCATTGGCAATGGAAGGGGCGCTTAAACTAAAGGAATTATCATATGTTCATGCCGAAGGATTTGCGGCCGGAGAAATGAAACACGGGCCTATTGCCATGATTGACGAAAATTTTCCGTCGCTTTTTATAGCTCCGCAAGACAGCGTTTATGAAAAAAATTTGAGCAATATGGCGGAAATTAAGGCGCGCAAAGGCCCGATTATCGCCATCGCTACCGAAGGCGACGAAAAAATAAAGGACTTGGCCGATGACGTTATCTATATTCCCAAAACATTGGAAATGCTCACGCCGATTTTGGCCGCCGTCCCCTTGCAATTATTCGCTTACCACACGGCGGTGATTAAGGGGCTGGACGTTGATAAGCCCCGCAATCTTGCCAAATCAGTAACCGTTGAATAGGACGCTTGCCCCGCAGAAGCGAAGCGGATTGCGGGGTGGATAAACCCCGCAATCTCGCGAAGTCGGTGACGGTGGAGTAAAAATTAACACTCTTATCTACGATCGTAAGTAAGTGTGTTAATTTAAAATTTATTAAAATTACCAAAAAAATAATCAAAGCACGCGGAATTAAATTATTTATCAAGCAAGGCAACAAGGAAGTCGCCCGCGTTTTTTTGTACATAATGAAAAATGATTTGTACAAAGAGTCGTTCGGCTTGATGGAAGACGTGTTTGTTGATAAAAAACTAAGAGGACAGGGTATCGGCACAATTTTGGTGAAAAAAATTATAGCCGAGGCGAAGAAAAATAAATGCTATAAATTAATAGCGACCAGCCGGCATAAAAGGCCCCGCGTTCATGCCTTTTACGAAAAATTGGGATTTAAAAATCACGGGCTGGAATTTAGGGTGGATTTACCCCCACACCTAAAATAATTCTATGTTTTATGTTTATATATTAAAAAGCAGAAAAGATAAGTTTTTATATACGGGCTCAACTAAAGATTTAAAACAAAGACTTAAATTACATAATGAAGGCAAGGTTTTTTCTACAAAGTCGAGAAAGCCGTTTGATTTAGTCTATTATGAAGCATATAATTCAGAGATCGATGCCCGTAGCAGAGAAAGCAGTTTAAAGTTAAGAGCCAATGCTTTTAGTCAATTAAAAAGAAGGATTATGTTTAGTCTTAAATATTAGGTGTGGGGGTATATGAAAAAAATCGTAACTATCGGCGGCGGTTCGGGGCAATTTGTTTTGCTGTCTGGATTGCGTGATTTAAAGGGAATTAATATTACTGCGGTCGTGGCTATGTCCGATTCGGGCGGTTCGAGCGGCAAATTGCGCGACGAATTGGGCGTTTTGCCGCCGGGAGATATTTTAAAATGTTCAATAGCACTTTCTCCTTATCGCGAATTGGCAAGAAAAATATTACAAACAAGATTCAAGGCTTTTAACCGCTTGAATGGCCACGTGGCCGGCAATTTATTTCTCTCCATTTTGGGGCAATATGGCGGCAGTTTTCCGGCCGGCATTAAGGCATTGGGGGAGACACTAGAAATTAAAGGGAAGGTTTTGCCGGTTTCGTTGACTAAGTCGACTCTGGTCGCCGAGCTTTCAAGCGGTCGGCGTCTTTATGGTGAAACCGCTATTGATATTCCAAGAGAAAAAAAGAGAGGAAAAGAAAAAATAGAAAAAATTTATCTCGTTTCGCAAAACAGCGGTTCTATTAAAGTATATCCGCCGGTGCTTGCAGCCATAAAATCAGCCGACTGTATTATAATCGGTCCTGGAGATATTTATACAAGCATTATGCCTAACTTTTTGGTTAAAGGAGTGGTTGAAGCGATTAAAAAAGCGCGCGGCAAAGTTGTTTATATAATGAATATAATGACTAAATTCGGCGAAACGGACGGATTTGGCGTCGAAGATTTTATCAAAACGATTGAAGATAAGATAAAGCGCAAGTTGGATTATGTTTTAATAAACAGCGCTCGGCCGAATAGCCGGTTGATTAAAAAATACAGCAAGAAAAACGCTGAATTTGTAAAAATTGACAAAGATTTGAAAAAACAAAACAAAAAATTAATAATCAGCGATTTCTTAAGCGTCAAAGGCGAGTTGGCGCGCCATGACAGCGAAAAAACCGCCAAAGCGATAGCTAGAATTATAAAGCAGCATTTATGATAATAATTTTTGATTTGGATTATACGCTATTGGATGCCGCTAAATTTAAGAATGGATTGGCAAAAGTATTAGGCTTATCAAGGAAAGAATTTAATTTAAGTTATAAGAAGCATTTTAAAAATAAAAAAATAAATTACAATCCGGAAAGACATCTGTTAATTCTAGAAAAGGAAGGAAAAAAACTGCCACTTAACGCAAAAAAAAGAGTCGTTTGTTTTTTGAGAAATATAAATAAATTTTTATTTAGCGGCGCGGAAGAAAAAATTAGAAAGTTGGGAAAGAAAAATTTTTTAATATTGCTGACCCTTGGAGATAAATCGTGGCAGGCGAGGAAAATGAAAAATTTAAAAATAAAAAAATATTTTGACAAAATAATTTTGGTTGATAAGCATAAAACAGGCGCTTTAAAATTTTTGAAAAATAAAAAGGATAAAATTTTAGTGGTTAATGACAAGGCCAAGGAAACGAAAGAAATATTAAAGATGATAAATGCCAAAACTTTTTTAATTAAAGGTCCTTATTCTAAAAACATAAAACATAAGTTTGAAATTCACAAGAGCATAGGCCAGCTTAAAGTGGAATAATGTATGACTAAAATTATTATCTTGGCCGCCGGCAAAGGGAGAAGAATGAATTCCGATTTGCCGAAGGTATTGGTGCGGTTGGCCGGCAAATCGATAATTGAACATTTAATGGAGGAAGTTTTAAAATCTGGCGTTGATAAAAGGCCGATTATTATTGTTTCACCGGACAACAAAGAAATTATTCGCGCGGCCTTGGCAAAATATAACTTAGAATATGCCGTGCAAAAAGAACAATTAGGCACCGCGCACGCCGTTTCTTCGGCGCGCGATTATGCGGAAACGGCGGCAAAAGTTATCATCATAAACGGCGACCATCCTTTTATCAGGGCGGAAATTATTAAAAAATTGGCGGATGCGGAAGGAGCAACGATTACCATGCTGACTACTGTCGTAGATGACTTCAGTGATTGGCGCAAAAATTTTTATCAGTGGGGGAGAATTGCGCGAGAGAATGAAAAAATAAAAGCGATTGTTGAGTTTAAAGATGCCGATGAAAAAATAAAAGAAATTAGAGAGGTTAATCCCGCTATTTATGCTTTTAACAGCAAGTGGCTTTGGGAAAATATCAGAAAAATTAAAAACAAAAACGCTTCAAAGGAATATTATTTAACGGATTTAATTAAGCTTGCTTTTTGGCAAAAAGAAAAAATTAATTCCATTTTGATTGATCCCAAGGAAGCGATGGGGATAAATTCGAAAGAAGAGTTAGAGGTGGCGGAAAAGTTAATAAAATAATTTTTATAGAAAATATGCGCCAAATAGCCGATTTACATATTCATTCCAAATACTCCCGCGCTTGTTCGCGGGATTTAACATTGGAAAATATTGAGAGAACATGCCGAATCAAGGGCGTGGATATTATCGCCACCGGCGATTTTACTTATCCGGCGTGGTTTGAGAGTATTAAGAATGAGTTGGAGGAAATCCCCCCTACCCCCTTTAACAAAGGGGGACAAAGGGGGATTTTAAAAGGGACAGATAAGGAGAGCGGGTTATATAAATTAAAATCGGCAAAAGATAATAAAATAAGATTCATACTTTCAACCGAATTAGCTTTGATTTATAAGGACCCCTCGACGGGTTCGGCAAGCTCACCGCAGGCAAGCTCGGGGCAGGTGAGCAATAAAGTAAGGAGAATACATATTGTGATTCACGCGCCGAACGTTGCCGCGGTTGAGGAGTTGAATAAATTTTTGGATAAAAAATACAATATTCGCTCCGACGGCCGTCCGATTTTGGGAATGAGCGCTCCGGCATTAATGAAATTATGCCTTTCCATCCACCCCCAGTTCTTAATTTACCCGGCCCATATCTGGACGCCGTGGTTTTCCGTTTTCGGTTCAAAGTCAGGTTTTAACACAATGGAAGAATGTTTTAGCGAATATACTAAAGATATTTATGCTTACGAAACCGGCCTGTCCAGCGATCCGGAAATGAATTGGCGGCTGTCCACTCTTGATAAATTGACACTTCTTTCCAATTCCGACGCCCATTCGCTCGCCAATATCGGACGCGAAGCGAATATTTTTGAGTTAGAAAATATAACTTACGATGAAATTTATGAAGCGATAAAGAAAAAGGACATAAATAAATTAAAAGGCACAATAGAATTTTATCCGGAAGAAGGGATGTATCATTTTGACGGCCATCGCGACTGTGGCGTGAGTTTTTCACCGGAGCAAACCAAAAAAAATAAGGGCATTTGTCCGGTTTGCAAAAAGCCCCTAACCATAGGAGTGTTGAATAGAGTAGAAGAATTGGCCAACAGGCCGGTTGGCGCAAAACCCGACAATCAACCTGGCTTCTTAAAATTGGTGGAGCTGGATAAAATAATTGCCGAGGCGTTGAATATTAAAAGCCGCCGTTCCCGCAAAGTGCAAAATGAATATAATAATTTAATTAAAAAAGCTAACACGGAAATGAACGTCTTAATTGATGAACCATTGGAAAATTTAAAAAAGTTAACTCTTCCTGCTGTTGCCGAGGGAATCAAGCGGATACGCGAGGGAAGGTTGATTATTAAGCCGGGGTTTGATGGGCAATACGGGGAGATAAAAATTTTTACCCCCACACTAAAAAAACGACAAGCAGTTTTGGATTTATAAATTAAGGCAGGTCGCGAAATGTCTTAGAAAAAATGCGAGATAAATTTAGTGTGGGGGTTTAGCGAGGAAGAGAAAACGAAGAACGAACAACAAAAATTATTTTAATATAAATTCTTAACTAAAAGAGCGCGATAGGAGACGTAATTATTACGTCTCCTATTTTTTATTTAATATTAGCTATTTTATTAAAACTGGATTTTTTTCAAAAAGACCTTGACATATTTTACTTGCTGTGCTAAATTGATAAGTTATTGAACTCCCTACATTTTACCCTCAAGTGCACCACTCGGTGAATTAGTGGATTTGG
>CAZZBC010000018.1:0-17086 GCA_964652175.1 uncultured Gammaproteobacteria bacterium
AACTCTTTGATCTGTGAGTTTTAACGCCCTGCGGTCTCTGCCGCAGGGCAATTTACTCCAAATTCTTAATTCTAAATTCTAAAAATCCATGTCCAAATACAAACAAATTTCGCCAAACATCCAACAAATAACAATTGACAATCCACGCACTTCCAATGACAAATTGATTTGGCTTAATATTGAAAACGCGGGTAAAAAAGAAATAGAGTATCTGCGCAAAAAATACAAATTTGAAATAAGGCATTTGCAAATGGCTCTGGCTACTTACAGCGCCCAGCGCCCGCGAATCAGCCAAGGCGAAGGCTATTTGTTTTTAATCCTTCATTTTCCTGTTTTTCAAAACGGCCAGATAACCGCCGGAGAAATTGATTTTTTCCTTACCCATGGGCTGTTAATCACCCTGCACAACAACAACATTCCGGTATTAAATCATTTTTTCAATCAATGCAAAAAGGACGGCGATTCCTTGCTGGCTTACCAACTTGAATCATCGGCTATCCTTCTTTACGAACTTTTAAGAAAGCTGATGATAAAGTGTTTTGAACTGCTGGACGAAAACAGCGTGGAAATTTCAAAGGCCGAAGAAATAATTTTCTCCAACGAACCGCTGGAGCAGAAAAAATCAATCGCGCGCATACTTTCCCTAAGGCATAATATCATCAATTTCCGCAAAATAATGCAAAACCATAAAAATATCTTAAAGAAACTCATGGAAAAGGAAAGCTCCGTCGTGCCGGCCGAACACATCAAAAAATATTACAAGGAGCTGATTGACCATTCTAAAAGAATCTGGGAGATATTGGAAAATCAAAAAGAGATGATTGAAGTTTTATATCAAACCAATGAATCGCTTTTAAACTACCGCCTAAACAACATAATCAAAACTTTGACCATATTCTCGGTAATTGTCTTTCCTCTCACGCTTTTCGCCGCTGTCTTCGGCATGAACACCACTAACGGAATGCCGTTTCTTAATGCTCACAACGGTTTTTGGATTATCGTAACGATAATGATTTTCGCTTCGCTCGGCATGCTTTTATTTTTTGAGAAAAAAAGGTGGCTGTAAAACATTTTAGATTTTCGATTTCAGATTTTCGATTTTAATGCTATAAATTAAAACGCCCGATATACCCTTTTGGATATCGGGCGTTTTAATTTCTTAATCCTTTATTTCTTTTTTATTACCCTCATTCCTTCCGCGGTATCTTCAACTGTATAGCCCGCTTTTTCAATCTCTTCCCGCAATTTGTCGGACTCGGCCCAATTCTTTTCCTTGCGAGCTTTTTGCCGCGCGTCAACTAACTTTTGCGCATCCTCCCGTAGAGACGCAAAATTTTGCGTCTCTACTTCATCCAGCTTCAGCCCTAAAATCCTGTCAAACTTTAAAATCGTCGCCAATTTTATCTCCGGCATCAAATCCGACTTCAATAATTCCTGCGCGACTGCCAGCGCTTGCGGCGTGTTTAAATCGTCATTTATCGCCTCCAAAAATTTCTCCTTGTATTCCTTATGAATTTCCCTTATCCCTAATCTCTTATCCCCAATCCCTAATCCCCTTATCTGATTCCGCAGATGTTCAAGCCCGTTCTCCGCCGACTCCACCGCTTCTTCGCTGTATTCCATGGGCTTGCGATAATGCGTCTGTAGGGCGGCAAAACGATAGACTAGAGGATTAAGTCCTTTTTTAATAAAAGCGTTTTCAAGAGTTAAAAAATTTTCCTCTGACTTGGCCATTTTTTTACCGCCGGCGATATTTAAAAAAGCGCCATGCAGCCAATAGCGCACCCACGGACTTTTGCCGGTCGCCGCTTCACTTTGGGCGATTTCATTGGTGTGATGCACGTTAATATGGTCAACGCCGCCACAATGGATATCAAACTGCTCGCCCAAGTATTTTATGGCCATAGCCGAACACTCAATGTGCCAGCCGGGAAACCCGACTCCCCACGGGCTCTCCCACTCCATCTGCCTCTTCTTATTATCGCCCCCCTTATTAAGGGGGGTCAGAGGGGATTGGGTTGAAAATTTCCATAAAGCAAAGTCGGTCGGACTCTTTTTTTCCGGATTCTTTTCCACTCGCGCGCCTTCGCGCAAAGTTTCCAAATCAAGATGGCTCAATTTGTTGTAATTGGGAAACTTAGTAGTGTTGAAATAAATCCCGTCGCTCGTTTTATACGTAAAACCTTTTTCTTCCAATTTTTTTATCAATCCGATCTGCTCCGGGATATTATCGGTCGCCTTGCACCAAATATCCGGCTCCAGAATATTTAATTTAGCGATATCCTCTTTAAACGCTTTGGTGTAGAACTCGGCGATTTTCCAGGCGGTTTTTTTCTCGCGCCTTGCTTCCATCTCCACTTTGTCCTCGCCCATATCCTGATCGCCGGTCAGGTGCCCGACGTCGGTAATGTTCATCACGTGCTTCACTTTATAGCCGTTATAAAGCAAAACGCGTTTTAAAATATCTTCAAAAATATAAGTGCGCAGATTGCCGATATGGGCGAAATTATAAACCGTCGGCCCGCAGGTATACATACCTACCTGTGCTGAGTTTATCGAAGCAAATTCCTCTTTTTTTCTCGTCAACGTATTGTATAAATAAAGTTTTTTCATTTTAACAAAAATGCCCGGGCAACCCGCTTTACTGGGGACTTAGCGAGGAGGGCGGGCAAGAGACGGAAATTAATTTTTACAATAGCTCCCTCTGTTTGGAAATCTTGTTTAAAAATTTTATTATAAAACGAAGATATTGCGGAACTTCCTTTAGACATCGGCTTACCGATCTATAAATTTTCCTCTCGTCTATCTCGTCATATTCATGCGCCAATCTGTTTCGCAGACCGGCCGCGCTGGCCAAACTCATGGACAAATCGACAGGCAGATATCTCCTTTTCCCCATCGCGATGAAAGAATCATAATAATCCAACGGCGAGTAATTCTCCGTTTCGGTTAAAATGTGATAATTAATATCAAGCAATCTACCAATTATTCTTTCTAAATATCTTTCTGCCAACGCCTCATAAGCGTCATTTTTTAAATATTTGGCCAGAGGGATTCTGTCAATTTTTTCCAAATTTTTCAAATCGCGGTTGATTAAAGTTATTTTTCTTTGTATGAGTTTATTGTCCGCGAGCATAATTATAAATAATTTTTTTATTTAATTTTTCTTCCAATTTAAAAAAAGGCAAATAATCATTGTAGCGATGAAAGGCGTAAAGTTTGAAATTAAAAAAATCTTTTTCCCCGCCATAAAGCAAGATCGCATTTTCGCTCGCCTCGCGCAACAGCAACGGATTGGCTTTGTTTAAAACTGATAAATCAATTTCCTTTTGAAAAATTTTAAAAAAATTACTGATTAGGTCTATTTCTTTGTTAAAATCCACCTTCACGCCATCCTTAAATATCACTCCAATATCCATATCGCTGTCTTCGCGCTCTTTGCGGCGCGCCAAAGAACCGAATAATACTATTAATTTCAGTTTATATTTTTCGGCTATTTTCCTTAATTCCTGTTTTTGTTTGCTGTTTAACTTCATAGTTTCAGTATACCCCCTTTCCCTTTTTTGAGCAAATAAAAAAGGGCGGAAAATTTGCCTGTCTTTTTGACAGAAACAAATCTCCGCGCCCTACAACTTTTAAAGCACTACTTCCCTTTTCCTTACTGGAAAAAGTGAGTAGAACAATTTTCCAGTGGTAGTCAAGGCAATTACTGCTGACGCGCCCGCCATTGAACAAAACCCCGTAATTACACCGATTGCTCCAGGAATTAGCACTATCCAACCATGCGGGTTTTGTTTTGCGGATACATAGAAGATCGGCGCTTCAAAAATGGCTCCCATAACCAATGCGACGAGCAAACTCGCCCAAAGGCTATCCCGTATTTTTATGCGTGGTTCGCTTGTTGCCATTATGGCGCTCGTCACTCCGCTAATAAGTCCCGAAAATATTCCTAGGACAAAAAAACGAAACAGCACCGGTGCGTCTCCAAAAAATAAAAAAGGAAATGCAAAGAGCATAGAACCTAAAACGGGAATAACTAAGTTATCATACGAACCAAAATTTTTAGTTTTCCCTATCGCTATAACCACCCATGCTATCATCGCAAGTACCATTGCCAAGATTGCTATCATGGCCAATAATATTATTATCGACAGCAACATACACAACACCTCAACAACAGCGTTGACGAGATCGGAATAGTCGAAAGTAATAACAAAATTATCCATAGTAACGGAATGGAATAACCTCTCTGTAAATAAAAACAGCGAGGTAACGTCATCGGAAGGGAAAAACCATTCCATTCGTATTGCGTTTTAGCCCGCCGGCTTTTTTTGTTTTTTTTACACTACCGCCGCCATGCCGGCCCTCTTCCCGCAAAGGGAAAGGGCGCAGTAAACGGCGATTGTCGCAATAGCGACAATCGCGGCTGTCTCTGCCGCAATTATTCCGATAACTGCCAAAGTGGCATCTGTCGCCACCCTTGCCACCATTGCCATTGCCATGCCGGCATTACCGGCGGCGTAATAGCCCAATAGCTTGGAATCACTTAGGGTAAAATCTAGACATATGGCATACACAACAAACCCTCATCTTCCAAGGGTCAGAATGGAAGCAGTGAGATTGGTAAAATATCGCGGCTGGAACACCAGACAGGTAGCAAGATATACCGGCTACAGCCAAAGCGCGATAGTGAAATGGTGCAAGAAAGATCCAACCGGTGGCTGGAGACCGATACCGACAAAATCTTCAAGGCCAAAAAGCCATCCCAAGCAATTAAGGGAGGAGGTTGTCAGAAGAATTATTAAATTGAGATTTGAAACAAAGGGAAGATGCGGTGAAGTGGTGCATAAGATGCTCTTGAATGACGGAATTAAAGTTAGCTTGAATTCTGTCAAAAGAACCTTGGACAGGCATGGATTGATTAACAAAAGAAGCCCGTGGAAAAGATACCATCCACCCACAGAGAGGCCAGATGTCCTTAATCCAGGCGATTTGGTGCAGGTTGATACAATTCACTTGATGAAAAATCAAAAAGAAAGGATTTATGTTTTTACCTTGATTGATGTTTTTTCCCGCTGGGTTTTTGCCAGGGCTTATGAGAGAGCCAATTGCAAAACTGCCCTGCATTTTCTGCAAATGGCTCAGTTTTACGCTCGGTTTAAATTTAATAATATTCAATCAGATCATGGCTCTGAATTTTCCACCAATTTCACCGAGAGATTAAAGATTAATCATCGTCATTCCAGAGTGAGAAAACCTAACGACAATGGACACCTGGAAAGATTTAACCACACCTTACAGGACGAATGTTTGAGAAAATTAAAGGTCGATGTTAATGTTATCAACAAAGAGATGCCGGAGTATTTGAAATATTACAATAACGAGAGATTGCATCTCGGCTTAAATCTTGAAACGCCGGTGCAAATTTTATTAAAAACGATTCCAAGCTATTGGGGATAATTCACGCGGCAACCAAAGCCGTAGCCAGCATCGTGCCACGGCAAAATTTATCCGAAAGCTTAGCGGCGTAAAAAGCAAACGCCGCTCCCATTACGATACCCACTAAGGGTATTAATAGCAATATAAAATCGTTCATTTTTTCACCCCTTTCTTTTTTTATTACTTTCTATTTTTATATTAAGGGCTAAGCCCTTATTTCTCAAAGAACACGTTTTCTCTCTTGTCATCTCGGTTCCCCAACCAAGTTGAGGGCAGACTCCGAGCCGAGATTCAGGAGGGAACCATAAGAATATTGTTTTATCAATGGACGTACCATAATAAAGGTCTTAGAACTCTCCCCTGGATGCCGGATCAGGTCCGGCATGACAATCGGAATCTATTACTTCGCATATCCCCGCCCACGATTATTAAATCATGGACGGACTATGAAAATCAAGTTATTCGCTTCGCGAACCCGCAACTACGAATGCGGGACATGCGAATGATAATATTGAAATTCCTTAACAACAAGTTAATTGTCAAATGTTAATTGTTATTCCAGATACGTCATCGGGTCAATCGGCGTGCCATTAAGCCGGACTTCAAAGTGCAGATGCGCGCCGGTGGTGTATTCGCCGGCTCCCTGCGTGCCGGGCTCTCCGCCGGAAAGGCCGATTACCATATCGTCGGTAACGGACTGGCCGGCAGTTGCGTATATTTCCGACAAATGCTCATAAACGGTAGTCAGGCCGTTGTCATGCTCTATCATCACGTAGCTCGTGCCGTCGTCCCCGCCATCGTAAACCGCGGATACGGAACCGCTGGCGGCCGCTTCCACTTCCGTGCCCTGAGAAACGTCAATGTCTATGCCGGAATGTTCAAATTCGTCGGCATAAGGATAATTATCATCATGAAAATAATAACTTACGCTATGCGAAGAAGTCGGCCATTCCAAAATAACGCTCGCGGAGCCGCTTCCACCGCCGCCTATCGTTACGGTCACGGAATCAGTCACACCGTCGGCAATTTCTACGCCCGAAACCGCCCCTTTGGCTTTAATGTTCTGCAAATACAAGCCTACGCTGCCGGAATCAATGTTTTCTCCGGCGTCAACGTAAATGTTCAAAGTAACGCTCGCGCCGGCTTCCAGTTTGTAGCCGCCCAAAGAAACTTCGTTTGAACCGCTTACCGGCGAGCTTACTTTTGAACCAACCTGCTTAATTTTGCCGTTTGATTCATAGCCGAATCTTAAATTAGTAAAGCCTTCGCTTTTTGACAAGCCGTTTCCGGAAGCGGTTACGGTCACTTTGTTTAATTTTATGGTTTCCGACGCTTCATTGGTAAAAGTAAAGCTGGCAATCTCGTTGTTTTTGGTATTGGTGGACGCGCTGCCGCCGCCCGTGGCCGTTATCTTAAGCTCCGTTTTGGTGATAGTCGCGGTCGGGCTTTGCGCGCCTTTGTTGTTGATGAGCACCGGCGCGCCCGTTGTATATCCTTTGGCGGAAATATTTTCCAAAACCATTCTTACTTCGCCCGCGGCGTTAGAAGCCAGGTCTGCTTTAACGTAAAGGTCAACGGACTTGCCGGCGGAAACGGTTAATTTTAAATTGTTGAAAGTGTTGGAACTGGCGGTCGGCCGCTCTATCGCGCTGCCTATTTTGGAGCCGCCTCTGTATAAAGTTAAGTTGGAAAAACCATTAGTATAAGTGGCGGGCGTGTAGCCGGAGGCGTTAGAGATGATGATGCTTTCTATTTTAATTTTTTCGTCGCTTGAAGCTTCTACTTTAAAAACGGCTATATTCACTTTGGTGTCGCCGGCCGCAAACGCGTCTTTGTCGCTGAATTCCCCGGCGTACAAATAAAGGGACGGCTCAATTACCTGCATGGTCTGGCCGGCCGCGTTTAACGCGTCGGTATACAATTGATTGTCCGCGCCGATATAATAATTAACGTTCTTGATTTGCACCTCGTAAGTGGCGCCGCTCGGAGCGGTGTCCGGTATGTGGCTCACGAAAGAAAATTTAAAATTCTTGCGCGCCCCCGCCTGATACCCGTTCAACCGAATCTGTTCGCTGGCGTTGGTAATGTTCTTGCCGTCAATTGAAGAAATTTCTTCCCCGCTCTTGTCTTTAAGATAAACAACCGCATCCAGCTCCGGCGCGTCCGAAGAGGCGGTTATTGAAACATCAAAGCTGTCAATTTTTATGTCGCTTGAACCGTTTCTCAATTCAAACTCTCCTAAAACGGCGTCATTTTCATCGCGATAAATCTTAAGGTCGTCTTTATCCAAGCCGGCGGCGGCGATGGAAACTGATCCGCGGCTGATGGTTATTTTATCGCATTCGGAGCAAGAACCGCCGACAGGAAAGGATTCATCGCTTTTCACAACTAAGCCATAATTATTTTCCGCGCCAACGGCGGAAATATCGTCTGAATTTTTAATGACAAATTTAATGTCATGGCCGTCGCCGCCGACAATATCAAGTTTAACCGTAAAATCGGCATAATGGCTCTTTTTTAATTCATAACCGTTCGCAAAATTAAAGGTGGCTTTTTTACTTTGAAGCGCTTCCGTTTTCGCCGCCGATTTTCCATTACCGTCAATCAGACGGATATTTTTTATGTCAGAATCCCAAGCGCTTCCCTCGTTGGTTAAAATTATTTTTCTGATTAAAATATTTTCCTTGCCGCTGGTCTCGCTGAAACGGAAAGAGGTTATTGACTCTTCTTCGGCGCCGATTTCCGCGTTTTCAGCCGAACTGTTTAGGGCGTTGGAGGAAACTTTCAACTGTCCTAAATTATCAGTGCCATTAATAAGTTTATGTTCGGCGCCTTTAATCGGAAAATTTCCCGAAATTTGCGCTTCGCTGTCAATGTCAACGGAATTTAAAATCTCAAAACCGAGCGTCTGTCCGACAACGTCCGAAACCGACTCCAGGTCAACTTTAACCGAAATTGTTTTGCTTTGGCCGGCGGCAATCGTAATCGGCTCTGAACCGAAATTAATATAGGCTTGCTTGTTGGCCGCGCCGACTTTATAGCCGTACATTTCGCCCGACTCGCCTTCCAAATAAACTCCGTCAATATTAGAATCGCTGGTCACGCCGATGCGGGTCAAAGTAAGTTTGTTTATTTTTACTTCTTTTTCCGCGGCCGCCAACTTAAAGACGGCAACGGTATTGCCGCGGCTCATTGTCGGAATATAAGTTTGGGCGGGACTGGAACTGTCAAGGCTGGCCGACAATAATCCTTCGCTGTTATCATCGGAAGAGGCCGCGGCGATTTTAAGCTGGTTGTAGTTTGTCAATTGGTATGAATCCAAATCTGCTTTAGCGACGGTCGCTATGTCGTTCCAGTTAAAGCCCAAATCAATAAACTGTTGTTCGGATTCAATCCAGGCCTTTTTGCCGTTATTGATATAATAAACCTTGGAGTCATCGCTTGTTTTTATTAAATAAACTTCCGGCCATTTATCTAGTTCTTTCTGGCCGATAATTTTCACGTCGCTCCATTTGTTGCCGTAAGCCAAGAACGCGGCTTCGCTCACGTAAGATTTTTTCATGCCGTGCTTGTGATCCAAATAATAAATAACCGGGCTGTCCGCCGTCTTTACCTGCTTAATGCTTTTATCTATGCCATAAGTGGCGTTCGCGTTGCTGGCGGCGAATCCAATTAAAATAATAAGCGAAATCATCGCCTTTAAAACAATAATGGAAATAATTGTTTTTTTGTTGAAAATTTTATTTAAAGCCATGCGGTTTAAGAATAATTTTTAGTGAGGCGAGAATCCCGGCCAATGGCCGAAAATTCCCGCCCCCTAATTTAACGTTTAAATATATCATAGGAATAATAAAATGTCAAGTTTTGTTCCAATTGCAGCAATTAGGGTTACCTTTGGGATTTCGCAGTCACGTGGTAAGGTTTTTTTATTTAATAATTTTACTTATTACTTCCGCATCGGTTCGTGCCTTATCCGCGCTCGCCACGTGAAATGCGTTCTGCGACCCGACATCGTGTCGGGATTTTATGAAATAAATCTGTTTGGCATTAAAGTCAATATCAAAATAATATTCTGTCTTTCCTTTAAACACGCCATCTACCGTTTTGCCCTCCACAACCACTTCCAATTTTTTGCCTTTGAATTTATTTTTATAATTATTTGCTAATTCGAAACTCAACTTTCTTAAAATCTCGGCGCGCCGTTTTGCTTCCCCTACTTCCACGCGGCCGTCCATCTTGGCGGCCGGAGTGCGCTCATGCACCGAAAACGGAAAAACATGCAATTTGCTGAATTTTATTTTTTTAATAAAATCGCAAGTTTCCTTAAAATCTTTTTTCGTTTCCCCCGAAAAACCGACTATCACGTCCGTGGTAATAGCAATGTCCGGCATTAATTTTCTTATTTCTCTTATTTTTCTTTTAAAATATTCTATGTTATACGGCCGGTTCATTCTTTTTAAAATTTTATCGCATCCCGCCTGAAGCGGTATATGCAGATGCCGGCAAATTTTGCGATTGACGGCCATCAATTTTATCAAGTCATCCCCCACCTCCGTCACTTCTATGGAACTTAATCTAATTCTTCCTAAATTTTTAATTCTGACTAATAGTTTAAGTAACTCCGCTAAATTAATCTTTAATTTTGAATTGTAATTTTGATTTTTGATTTTTGAATTTTGAATTTGTTTCGGATTTGAGATTTCGAATTTTGAATTTTATTTGGAATTTGTAATTTGGAATTTGTAATTTTTTTAATAAGTTCTTCCGAATTTCCCGCCCACACCAAATCAACGCCGAGTTTTTTCGCTTCTTCTCCATACGTCTTTACCATGCATCCCGTCAAGACAATTTTCGCGACCGGATTTTCCCGCCTCGCCTTCGCCACGGCCTGCCGAACCTTGCGCAAAGCGGTTTTAGTAACCGAGCAACTGTTAACCACGGCCAAGGAAGCGTCTTTTTTCACGGGTAAAAAAGAAACAGCAATAAATTTTTTCGCCAGCGTCTCCGAATCGTAAAAATTAACCTTACAGCCGAGGGTGTAAATTTTGAAAGTCGCTTGATTCATAATATTGTCGCCTCCTTAATAAAAAAATTAGCACACTTACTTACGATCGTAAATAAAAGTGCTAATTTAATCGCAATACAAATGCCCACTAAAATAAACCTGCTTAAAGCTTAAATTGGAAAATTGAGCCGACGAACTGCCGAAACATGCAAACAGGTAAAAACAGCCGCCCCGCCTGCCATCGCCAAAGCCCCCTGCCAGAATCGGACTGACGTATGTGGTTTACAAAACCACTGTTCTGCCACTGAACTAAGGGGGCTCAGGCTATGGCGGGCAGGTCTACCACTGAGCTACGTCGGCCTAGACGATGGCGAGCAAACCTCTGCTTCCCCACGCAAAAAATCACGAAGTCCAATTTGGTGCCCTTTGTTTGAAAATGCGCGAACCTTTTTTGAAGGAAAAAACTGAACCCGCCCCGCGGCTCCGCCCCCGCCAGAGGCGGGGTGCAAAGCAAAACATTTTTCTCTTTTTTCAATTTTGGCGCGCGACCTTTTTTCTTCTAAAAGGAATTGAAAAATGTTTTGCTTTGCTTCTCTTGACGGAGCAAGAGAGCGGAGCCGCTCCCACCCCAGCCGCGCCTTCGGCGCGGTGAGCAGGCGGGCAAAAATTCCTTCCCCCCAACCCCCTTCCTTTTTGCCCGCCTGCTTGGGTTTCGCCCTGAAATTTTTTGAGCGAGCGGACGGCAGGACCTTAAATTAAGAAAGAGAAAAAAGACCTTTTTGAATACACTTATATTTTAGCAAATATACTCAAAAAGGTCGAGGTTTTTTGTTAGAGAAACCTCGTAAACTCGTTGTCGCGCGTTTCAATTGTGCGAGCTAGTCGTCCTCGAACTCCAGTGCCACACGCTTGATGCGGCGAAACCGGACGAACCGGAATCCCTGCCCGCGCGCTCCCCGGAACTCGATCTTGGACGGATCGTCTTCCTCGGCCGCTTCCGACCAGAGCATCTTGATGCCTTCGGTGCAGAGAACTGCGATCACAGAGAGCGGTGCTACAATAACCATGTCATCGTAGTTGCTCTCACGGAATCGCTTGGCGATCTGCCTGGCATCATCAAAGGGTCGTGACTCCTGCTCGACGAGCGTGTCCGAGCCGTACATCTGCCGAAGCGTCTCGATCTGCCTTCGGTGCGGCTGGTGACGCGACATCCACAGAATCCGTTTGGGCTTCTGCATTGCTATTCCTCCTTTCAAAGGGCTGTTTTGTCTCACTGGCCCCATGCCAGTTTCAACATCGCATCGTAGCATTTTATAACTGTTCTGTCAACCGCCGGCACCAAAACAAAAACACGGCCGAAATTTGAGCCGTGCTTTTTATAAAAGCTCTATTACATGCGGTTTTCGATCTTGTATCTTGTTACTGACGAGACGTTCTGGTTGACTTTTACCGCATCCAAGACTTCTTGTTCTCCGCTTATCTCTGAAATCCTATCAAGAATGTCTGAAGGAGAGTTGGGGTTATTGGCTATAACCATTCTTACGTAATCATTCGCTCCTTCAGCAAGTCGTCGTAGGGAATTGACTGGAGTGTTCGGGTTGCAGGCGGACAAAGTTCTCACGTTAAAATTTTCATCCATTGATAGCAAATTCAAAACAAATGAATCTTGTGAATCGGCCGCTTCTTTTCGCTTGCGCTCAACTGGCCATTCCATTACTTCTTGTTTCCTTGCTTCTAAACCATTATCAATCTCACTGCAAAGATCGTCAATTTCGGCAAGCAAACGCTCGCCGCCAGTTGATTGCTCGACTTCGGAGAGAAGATTGTCTATGTGTCCAAATTTTGATTCAAAATTTTCAGGCATAGTTTTTAAATTAATCGAATGTTTGATCTATCTGATCCTCAACTTTTCTAATAAAGGCATCGGATAATTTTTTTACCTCGGGCACTTCGACCGCGTTTCTGCCCCATGTCTGGGCTATAGTTTGTGCCGCTCCAGCCATTCCAATACCGGTGATCACCATGTCCTTTTTGTGTTTTTTTATGACTTCTTGGATTGAGCCCGAGCCGGATTGTCCGTCTGTCATGAAGTATACGAAATTATAAGATCGTTTGAATTTATTGACAAATTTTTCCATGCTGGTGCAGGCGGCATCAAGAGTCACAACATCAGGCGTTCCTTGATCCGCGTTGAGCAATACCACTTTTTGCAAATCCTCGCCGGCGATATTCTGTTCGAATGTCTTGAGAAATGTAAATTGATCCGAACCGCCGAAAGTTACTATTTCCAACGGAATATCCAACCCTTTCGCAACTTCCACTAAAGCCACCGCCAGTTTCTTTTCCTGCTCTATAATCTCACCCGAACAAGAACCGGAGTTGTCAATAATAAGAGTCCATGCGAATTGCGGTTTTTCCGGAGGACGCTTACGCTCAAAAGAACGGGGACTGATAACCATATGGCTTTGTTTTTGGCCGAGAATATTTTGTGTAAACCCTCGTTGCAGTCTTGCGCCACGCCGCTGATTACGCTCGTAAAGATATTCTTTATCAAGTTTAAATTTATCAACGAAAAAGTCCGTCAGGTCGTTAATAAATTCTTTCGTTGATTCCATATAATCCACATAGACGCGGAGAGCTTCACCATCAAGCCCCGACATCTCCCGATACATGGCTTCCATTTTTGTTTCTTGTTGGCGTTTCAATTCCTCTAACGTTTCCAATTGGTGGGCGTTTGTTTGCTCGGCCTGGCTCATCTGAGATTTCAGAGTTTCGCCAACGGCACCGCTGATATCTTTAGCGGTAAAATTACCACTTTCGTCTTTGGTAGAGAATTTGCTTCCTACCATCGCCTCTGCCTGTCGAAGTTGTCTCAATAACTCTTCGTTGGGTTTACTAAACATTCCCTCAACAGCTCCTTCATGCGTTTTTCCGCCTTTTTGGAATTGGTCATGCGATTGCTCTCCGGATTCGCCTCCGGATTGATCAGACCCTTCGCCAGAAGACTCTTGACCTGATTCTCCGCCGGGTTCACCCTGTTGCCCTTGTTCTTGGCCTTCCTGCCCCGATTCGCCTCCTTCCTCGCCACCCATCATTTCGGACATTTTCTGCATGGCTTCCGACATCTGCTTGGCTAACTCTTGAGGACTTGCTCCGGATTGCAAACTTTCTTGCATTGAAGCAAGCTCGTCAAGCATTTGCTGTATCGCTTCTTGACCTCCGGGAGCACCGCCTTGCCCTTTGGCCTGATTAAGCATCTCTTGCATCTGATCCATCAATTCTTTCATCTCTCCCGGGGAAGGCATACCGCCACCCATTTCACCAGACCCTTCTGCATCTCCGGGTTGGCCGGGCCCCTGACCCATTCCTTTTTGACTGCCCGGTTGAGGTTGACCACCGCCTTGCCCCATGCCTTTACCTGGCTGGCCGCCTTGTGATCCACCCTGACCGCCTTCTCCTGCGCCCTTGCCCTGACCACCTTGTCCTTGACCTAAGCCAGATTGACCAGACCCTTCTCCCTGAGATTCTGATTCTTGGCCTTCGCCCTCGCCCTGTCCTTCGCCGGACTCACCATCTTGCCCTTCAGATTCTTGACCCTCTCCCTCTCCTTGCTCACCGGATTCGCCCTTTTCCTCCTGTTCACCCTTTTCAAGTTTTTCTGACATTTGTTCGAGCTGTTCTTTCATCTCTTTCAGCTCATCTGCCGTGGCTTGATCGCCCCTCTCTTCCGCGTCTTTAATCATTTGATCAACCTGCTCTTTCAATTCATCAATTTGCTTTTTAAGTTCTTGCGCCGACGGTTTATTCTCGCCTTGTTCGGAGGATTGCTTTTCCTGACCGGATTGTTTTTGCTCGTTGGATTTTTGATCAGAGCTTTCGCTTTTTTCTCCGCTTTGCCCGGCTTCCTTAGACGATTGACTATCCGGTTGTTTTTCGCCGGCACCTTTTTCGTCTTGTTGTTTTTGATTTTCAGCACTTTCGGATTTTTGTCCAGCTTGTTCATCCTTTTCATCAGACTTTCCGGCCTGCTTGTTCATCTCATCCAATTTTTCTTTCATCTCTTTCAGCTGTTCCTGCATTTCTTTAAGCGCTTCGTCCTCCTGTTTTTGCTTTTCTTGCGCTATGTCTATAGTCTCCCAAAGATAATAATATTTTTTAGGGTCGTGCTGTCCGAACTGATTCAAGCGATTAAGATAAAGGCCGGACATCTGCGCCCGATCGACTCCGCTATAAATTACGGGCATGCACATTCTATAAAAATGCCCCCATTCGATTTCGCCCTCTTTTACCGGTACGGACTTGCTCCCATTACCGCCCTTGTACCAAAATTTTGCGAGGGGTCGGGGCAGTTGAAAATTCACTAAAAAATTGTCGCTAAAACCATTTATGCCCAGTTCCTGTTGTTTTGATAAAAATTCGTCTGCCGCTCGTGATCCATATAAAGAAAAATCAGGGAGATCATAACTGCGCTCCATCATTTTCTGCATCATCTTGTCCGTAAACTTCGGGTTCTTTTGCTGGTAGCCGGTCATCAAAAGACGCATCGCCGTGCGATAAACTTTTGAAGTATTTTGTGCGAATGATCGAGTTTTTTGTAAATTTTCCAATTGTTCCGGAGTGAGCTTGGTTTCATCAATGCCATACTCTTTGATGTTATAAGTCATCGGCTCCTCTTCCGGTTTTGCGAGTTCTTCTTCCAATGCGCCGCTCTCGGCAATTTGCTTAGCAACTTCTTCTAATTGTTCGAGTTGCTCTTTCAGCTTTTGCAATTGATCCTCGGTAATCTCATCAGCGCCAGCTTCTTTTGCCTCTCTCATTGCCTGTTCAGCCTCTTGCCTCATCTGCTCGGCCTGTTTGCCGATTTCCTCCATAGACGAAGGTTTTTCCTGTGGTTTTTTTGCTTCCGGCTTTGCTCCCGGTTTTTGCAACTGCTCTAATTGATCCTTGGCGGTTTGCAGTTGTTCTTGAAGATTTTTAGCGAGCAAATTTTCTTCCTCTGCTCGCTCTTGTTTTTCCTCCGCACTAAGTTCCTTTTGTTGAGAAGTTTTTCGTTCCTGCTTTCTTTCTTGCTGGGGCTTTTGTTGCTGGCTTCGTGGAGTTTGTTTCTGCTGTTGGGATTGCTGGCGCATTTTTTCCATCATCTTCTGCAACCGTTCCTGAATTTCTTTCACTTGCGCTTGCTTCGCAGACGCTTCTTTGCCTTTTTCTGTTTTGGCGGTTTCTTTCGAAGTTGCCCTACCTTTTGCTTCCGTTTCTTGCGTTCCCGTCACTTCGCCTCTGGCTGAAGAGGGAGGAGGTATCAATTTTGAAAATTTTGGCCACAAATAATCGCGGACGAGTTGAACTTGTTTTTTAGGAACAGCCATTTTTACAGTCTGATCCAAAACCGATCGTGTTTGTTTATCAAAAATTTCCTGCACGCTTGAGTCGGCGCTCCCAAGGGCTTGTTCAAATTGCTCTTTTGGAATAAGCCCTGTTTGAGAAAGAGAATACAGCAGTGCGATGTCCACTGCTTGTTTATATGGTGCGGATTGGCCGATGCCATCCGCTATTTGTTGAGTATTTATATCGTGTTCGTATAATGCACGAAAATTTTCCTCCGGCCGGTCGCTATGCGAATTCTGCATCTCTAAATAGTTCACAGAAGCTTCATGCGTAGCTTCCACCAGTGAGGTGAGGAGTTCCGGAGCAATATCGCGTGTCTCGCACCAGTCGCGCAAACCGTTCAGCTCGGCATCAATCGGGTAATTTAAATTTCCAATCTCGTGTCTAAGCCGGGCATTAGTGAGACGCTTGTCGCCGGAAAGCGACTCGCGAGGATAGATGATGACGTTCGGTACATCAGTCGGATTGTCAGGGCTTTTAGCCACGCCCCATTGGTCGCCGGCCGTAGCTCGGACCCGGACTTTTCCGGAGAACCCCTTTTGCTCAATTCGGCGAACCAAACCGTGCGCCAAAATAGGGATGATCTCGTTGAGATCCCTTTCAGCTCGAGCAACTTCAGGATTTTTTATTTCCGGAGGTGACTCCACCTTGAATTGTGGTTCGCGTGATTCTATTGACATAAAAAGTAATCATGAGCATCTACCGGATACCTTCGGCTAAAATAAGCATCATGGCATCGCGGTCGGTTTTGCCGCGGCGATAGGTTTCGGTGTGCGGCAGGTAGGTCATCGCTATCGCATATTGCGCCGCATTCCAACCGGCTTTCCATCCCGGCATTTTGGCAAGGTCGGCTTCCCAGAGATGATTCTCGGAATAAAATCTGGCCGCTTCAATCGTGCCGCGAAGAGAGATGTCGCGCTCCATTCTTGTTTCGCCGGTGCGTGTTTTATAAGCTTCAACGACTTGACGTGTCCGGTCGGCAATGGCCACCAGATTCTTAAGATCTTTGATAATTTTTACAGTCATTGGTTCGAGCGAGACTTGCGCTCCGGTGCCGTTGATCACATAGTCCCAAACTTTTCTAAACTGTTCGTCATTCAGACCATTGAGCGAAGAGACGTTATCTTTAAGGATGAGAGCTTCGTCATGGGTGAACTTCTCGCGATTCGTGGTCGAGTCAACTTCTCGGAAGGGAGGATAGCCCATAGTCATGATGTTGGATCGGTCGTCAATAGTTTCCGGCAAATCCTCAACGCC
>CAZZBC010000019.1:0-16068 GCA_964652175.1 uncultured Gammaproteobacteria bacterium
ATTTTACCGCCCAATTCCTTGCGAGCCGCGCCCGCAGGCGCGGCGAGCAAACCTCGTGCCGCCCATTGATTTTGCGGCTCGCCGGCCAAAGCGCGGCTCGCCAAGCGCAGGTTCGAAATCCCTTGCGATTTTTTCTATTTGCTTTGCCCAAAAAAGAATTTTTGCTATAATGAAAATGTATCCAATTTCAGCAGTCGTCTTTTTCAATGGCCGTCTCGGTCAATTCAAGGCGACTTGAGTTGGATACAACCGGGCGGCCATTTAAGTTTTAATAATCTAACCAAAATAATACGCAAAAATTCTTTTTATACGTCCGCAAATCCACAGATATTGAAGATAAACAAGTTTTGTCTATTGAAGCGCAAATCACAGAATTGCGCGTTTTTGCCAAACAAAATAATCTTGATGTCGTTGAGGAATTTATAGAGAAACAATCAGCCAAAATTCCGGGCAGACCGATTTTCAATACCATGCTGAAAAAAATTGAGAATGGAGAAGCCAACGGAATTTTGGCTTGGCACCCTGATAGATTGGCGCGCAATTCTGTGGACGGTGGACAAATCATTTACCTCATAGATTGCGGGCGTATTGCAGGGTTGAAGTTTCCGCAGTTTTGGTTTGAGCCAACGCCGCAAGGAAAATTTATGCTCAATATCGCTTTTGGGCAAAGCAAATACTATATTGATTCGTTGAGCGAAAATGTCCGTAGAGGATTGCGCCAAAAAGTAAGGCGAGGAGAATATCCCGGACCTGCTCCGATTGGATATATCAATGACCCGAGAACCAAAACCGTTGTTGTGGACAGAAAGAAAGCAAGAATTATCAAACAAACTTTTGAACTTTATGCGCAAAATAATTCTTGCCTTGAAGATATATCTAACTTTTTGGCGCAAAAAGGGATTTTGCGAAGAAGCGGAAAAATTTGGCATAAAGATAGAGCAAAGTATCTTTTATCTAATCCATTCTACTACGGACATTTTCGCTACGCTAAAGAAGTTTACGAAGGCAAGCACGAGCCAATCATCGCAAAGAAACTTTTTGATAAAGTGCAGAAAGTTTTGAAGCAAAGAGGACGGCCGAGACATAAATCTTTTATTGAGCCGCAAGTATTTTGCGGATTATTAAAATGCGAAACTTGCGGCATGATGATAACTGGCGAATACAGGGTTAAAAAACAGAAAAATGGCAATATCCATGATTATATTTATTACCACTGCACAAAAAAGAGAAAAAACTTTAAATGTCCCGAACCCTGTATTCGTCAAGAAAGTTTAGACGCGCAAATTTCCTCTCTGCTTCAAAAAGTTTCTTTGCGTCCGGATTGGGCGGAAAAACTTTTAGAGATGTTAAAAATTGACAAGATAAAATCCGCCCAATCCGTTTCTGCTTTTATTCAAGAATCTGGAATGAGAATCAAAGTTATAACTGAAAAACTCCAGCGACTTTTAGACGGATATTTAGAGCAAGACATAGACCGTGATATTTACAGAATCGAAAAATCAAAATTGCTTTCCGAAAAGAAGTCGCTGGAGGAGCAAAATATCAAATTTGAACAAAAGCAGAACGATTGGCTCGAACCGATGGCAAATTGGATAAATTACGCACAAAATATAGAAAAAATCGCAAGGGATAGCAACCTTTTAGAGAAAAAGGTTGCTGCCAAAGAAATCTTTGGCTCGAACCTGCGCTTGGCGAGCCGCGCTTTGGCCGGCGAGCCGCAAAATCAATGGGCGGCACTTTGTGCCGCCCACGATCTGGCTCTCAAAAAACCGTCTAGTTTTGTCTTGGTGCTTCCGGCAGGAATCGAACCTGCATTACGGGATCCGCAATCCCGCGTCCTGTCCATTGAACGACGAAAGCGATATTTTTAAAAATAAAATAAGAAAAATAAGAAAAATAAGATTTATATATGTCATTTTACTCTTATTTGTCTTACTTTTCTTATTTTTCTTATTTATCTCTTTACAACTTAAACAATTTCGCCAATCCTTCCGAGGTCGGCTGGTCAGTGCGCTCCAAATCCTCCGGCAAATATTTTAGCAGATTTTCCCGAATTGGCAAGGGGTTCATGTCGTCCAGGGGAATGGAAAGACGAGGCTTAACTGAACTTTTAAATTCAAAGTATAAATTTTTAACTCCCAGATTCGGCTTATAAACAATGGAGAAATCCTTCAGTTCGTCATAATCGTAAAATTTCCTTCCCACCGCCACTCCTTCCTTTGTTAAAGCGACATCAATCATTTCCGGCTCTCCGCCGTCGCGCAAAATTATAACCAAAGCGGAAACAATAATAATCACGGCAAACAAAAAATTGGTTGTCCAAAAAGCGTAAAAAAGGAGAATAAGCGCGATAATGCTTGCGCCGGCATACCACACTTTCGTTCGTTCGTGTTTTTCATACTCCGGCACCCGCCAAGCGGCGAATTCTTCGCCAATGTTGATTGTATTTTTATCTATGGGCATATATTTTTACAATTGACAATAATAAATTTATTTTATAATATTTAGTTAACTTAAAAGCTAAATTTGCTTCGTCATCCTGAGGAGTGAAGCGACGAAGGATCCCGTGGTTTTCCGTTAATTCACGGGATTCTTCATTCCGTTCCACGGAACTCAGAATGACATTTAACTTTGGAGAGGTGGCTGAGCGGCTGAAAGCAGCACCCTGCTAAGGTGTTGAGGGGGAAACCCCTCCCAGGGTTCGAATCCCTGCCTCTCCGCCTTCGGTTCGCCGAAGCGGACTTTCGGCGTGACGCAGTCCGCCAAAGTTCGCGAAGGTGACCATCATTTTTTATTTCTTTCCCAAAACTTTTTTAATACTCTCTACCAATGTTTTAAAATCATCTCCTTTATGCACATAAGCATCAACCCCCAATTCTTTTAAGGCCTTTTGGTCTTCCAAGGAAAGATCTTCGTTGGTAAGCATAATAATGGGAATATGCTTTGTTTCATTTTCCTCCTTCATTCGGCTGGCCGCCTCCAGTCCGTTCATCACCGGCAGGCGGTAATCCATAAGAATAAGGTTGGGCTGGAGACGCCGCGCCACTTCCCGTCCCTCATTGCCGTCAATGGCGTAAATTACTTCATAGCCTTCCTTGACCAATTGCGCTCCGAAGAGCCGGCGCATCAAAGAATCGTCATCTATCATTAAAATGTGAATCTTGTCAGACATATTATTTTTTTTCTTTCCTTCCCTTGTTGCTGTAATTTTTTGCTATCTCCACCAACTTCTTTACTCCTTCGCCGATAAGCAACAGATAAGAGGCGCTGTGCTCTATTTTTTCTTTAAGCGCTTTCATAATTTCATCAACCTTTTTTATTCTCTCCCGCATTTCCTTGGTCGCCAAAAATACCTGCCGTATAAGCATTGCCAAATAATAAATAAGCCAGGCGGTAAAAATCGTCAGCCACAGAATGCAAAAAGCCAAAACGATATACAATAAATCTTTGCTGGATTGGATTAAGTACATAAATCTATGCGTCATCCTGAGCGAAGCGAAGGATCCCGCTAACTTTGCGTTTGCGACGGGATTCTTCGCCCGCCGTAAGCGGGCTCAGAATGACGACTCTAAAAGTCCCGAATCTTCGCTCCCATTTTTTCTTCCAGGTGGCGGGTTAACTTCTTTTGCACTTCGTCAACTTCCTCCGCCGTCAATGTCCTGTCCGCCTGATAAATTAAATGAAAGGCCAAACTCCTCTTTCCTTTTCCCAGCTTTTCCCCCTGATAAACATCAAAAAGTTCCGCTTTTTTTATAAAGCCGGCGAAATCGATTACCGCGGCCTTAATCTCATTATACAATATTTTGTCGCTTACGACAAAAGCCAAATCACGGGACACGGCCGGATATTTTTCAATTGGTTTGTAAATTTTAATTTTCCTTGCCTTAAAAACGTCAAGAAACTGTTTTAAATTTATTTCAGCCGAAACCGCTTCTTTTTTCAAGCCGAAACTCCGCCCGGTTTTAGAATTAATTTTTCCGACTATGCCAATTTCTTTGTTGTTAACCGCGACAGTAGCGCAAATTCCAACATCGGCCCATGTTGGTTTGATTTCCGCTTCCTTAAATAAAATATCAAGTTCCAACGATAAAAATAAATATTCCAGAACGCCTTTTATCTTGGAAAATAAATTCCCTTCGCCGGCCAAAACAATTCCCAAACGTTTCTCCTGATAAGGCAGAAACTCTTCTCGCTTGGCATCTTTATTGACATCGCCGGAAAAAGAAAAAAAGACGCTGCCTATTTCAAAAACGCCGATTGCGGCAAACCTATTCTGATTCAACCGGACATTGGCGAACAAGCCCGGCGCCAAGCTCTGCCGAAGCAGATTAAGGTTGGAGGCGATGGGATTTGCGAGGCCCACATAATCAGACGAGTCAATGTTTAATTTTCTTAATTCATCATCGCCGACAAAAGAATAATTATAAACTTCGGTAAGGACTGAAGCGTTGGACAAAATTTCTTTTATTTTTCTTTCCAACACCCGTTCTTCATTAACTTCCGGCGCCGCCATTTCCGTTTTTGGCATAGCCGAAATTATTTTTTCATAACCGTAAATCCTTGCGATCTCTTCCACCACGTCTTCGGTGATGGAAATATCTTTGGCGGCTCGCCAAGTCGGGATAACGACGGACAATTTACGCCACTCCCGCGCGACCCCGAAGCCCAAATTGCGCAAAATACTTATTACGTCCTTAGTTGGAATTTTTTGTCCGATTTTTTGAACAATCCACTCCAAATCCAACTCTAACGGACCTTGATTAACGGTAAAATTTCTTATATCCGATAATCCACTCGTCACTTTGGCTTCTTGGCATATTTCTTTTATTAATTCCACGGTTCTTGCCAGAGCCGTTTCGCATAAATTCAGATCAAGCGATTTTTCAAAACGCATTGACGACTCGGTGCGCAACCCTATCCTGCCGCTTGTTTTTCGCACGGAAACAGCGTCAAAATTGGCCGATTCAATAATTATTGTTTCTGTTTCCGGATTAATTTCGCTTCCCGCTCCGCCCATTACACCGGCAATCGCTAGTGGTTTTTCTTCGTTGGCGATAACCAACATCTCTTCATCCAATTTTCTCTCTTCCCCATCCAACGTTTCAATTACTTCACCGCGCCGCGCTTTTCTAACTATTATTCTAACTTCTATTTTTTGAATATTTGAATTTTGAATTTGAAATTTATTTGGGATTTGGGATTTGGAATTTGGGATTTTCATGCCTGAGATTTTATTAAAATCAAAGGCATGAAGAGGTTGCCCCAGTTCCAACATTACATAATTGGTAATATCAACTATATTATTAATCGGCCGCGTACCGGCGGCTACCAGCCGTTTTTGCATCCAAGCCGGCGAAGGAACCACCTTTACGCCGGACATTGCCACGGCCATATAACGCGGGCACAATTTTTGATCTTCCACCTTAACTTTTAAATTTATACTCGCGTTCTTTTTTCCTTCTTCGTCTAAATTTTCTGCCGTCATCTTCGCGATTTCCGCAAACGGTTTTAATTTCAAATCGGCAATGGCCGCTATCTCGCGCGCCATGCCGTAATGGCACCACAAGTCGGGGCGGTTGGAAAGGGATTTGTTGTCAATTTCAAAGATAATGTCAGAAAATTCAAGCGCTTTAGTAATAAGAGTGCCATTCTTTACCTTCTTGTCAAAAAAATGAATACTTACCCCTTCTTTTAATAGCCCCGATTCTTGGTCTAAGCATAACATACCTTCTGAAATTTCACCTCTTATCTCCGCTCGCTTAATTTCTTTATTCTGCGGAAGAATCGTGGGCGCTAACGCCACAGGAACCTTATATCCAACTTTCATTTCTGCCATTTGACCGAAGATAATCTGGCGAGGTTTTTTTTCTCCCACGTCCACTTTGGAAACATATAATTTATCCGCGCTCCGATGTTTCTTTATTTCTAAAATTTCTCCTACTACTACATCTTTCAGGTTAGTTCCTTGTTTTTCTATTTTCTCCACCTCAACTGTATGAAGCGATAATTTCACGCCCAATTCCTCGGCAGTCATTTTTTTGGGTATTTTTACAAAATCTTTTAACCAGTTGTAAGATAGTTGCATAGTATTAAAACTGTTCCAAAAATCTAAGGTCGCCGCTATTAAATAATCTTATGTCATCAATGCCATATTTAAGCATAACCAAGCGATTTAAACCGAAACCAAAAGCAAAACCCTGAAAAATATTCGGATCGATGCCGCCAGCGCGAAGCACGTTGGGATGAATTAGCCCGGCGCCCACGATTTCCAGCCAACCGCCGAATTTGCAAAGTCGGCAGCCATTACCGCGACAGGAAGAACAATTAACCTCGCCATTAACCCCCGGTTCCACGAAGGGATAAAATTTGGGCCGCAGACGCAATTTTGTTTCCGGCCCGTAAAGATGCTTGCCGACCAATTCCAAAACGGCTTTCATATTGCTTAAATTTATATCCTTGTCTATTATAAAACCTTCCAGCTGATAAAAAGTATGTTCGTGCCGCACGTCGGTCGCCTCACTCCGGAAACAACGGCCCGGCACTATGGCTTTAAGAGGCGCGCCGTATTTTTGCATAGCTCTTACCTGCACCGATGAAGTATGCGTCCGCAACACCAAATCGCTAATTACTTCCGCGTCGTTCCGCGCCTGTACTGAGCTTACCGAAGCATTATCCATCTCTCTCCCGCGTTGTTCCGCGTTTATGTAAAAGGTGTCCTGCATGTCGCGCGCCGGATGGTTTGGCGGAATATTAATCGCCTCAAAATTATAATAATCCGATTCCAATTCCGGGCCGTCCAACACCATAAAACCCAAAGAAGTAAAAAAGTCTTCCAATTCGTTTTGCACGATGGTAATGGGATGAAGATGTCCCCGCGGAATTTTTTCGCCAGGCAAAGTAACGTCTATTTTTTCCGTTGAAACCGCTCCCTCCCTAGCCCCTCTCACCTCTTTGAATTTTTTTTCCAATTCTAACTTTATTTCATTAGCTAAACGGCCGATTTCCTTTTTTTCTTCTCCGGCCAAATCGGCGATGCTTCGCAAAACAGCCGTCAATTCGCCCTTGCGGCCCAAAATTTTTATTTCCAACTCGCTAAGCGCCTTTAAATCTTTAATCTTATTCAAAGCGCCAAGCGTCTTATTTTTTAATTGTTGTATTTTATCTCGCATATTTCTTAATTACCCCCTTTAACAAAGGGGGTGAGGGGGATTTTTTCGTTACTACATTTTGCAACCCGTAAATCCCCCGCCTTATCAGGCGGCCCTTTTATTAAAGGGGCTTATTTTTATAGCTTATCAAAAAATACTCCAACACCGACAAGCCGATAATAAGTAGCGCCAAATTCAACCAGCTGAATAGATTTTTTGACAATAAAAACAAAGACGCGACAATTAAGAAGGCAAGTAAAAACGACTGTCGAAACGCGTCGCGGACAGAATTAAAAACCAGTTCTTTTTTTAAAGCGACAAATCTTATTAAAAAGCCAGCCAACGCGGTCGTTCCTGTTATTGTCAAAAATAAGGAAAAATAAAATAATAAAAATCCAATCCAATTGGTCGCTTCCGGGTTAACCGAGAAAAGAATAAACGCAAAAGCTATCCAGCAAACCGCCGTGGCGGCAAGCATAACGCTGATGTAGGCGCGCAAAGTCATGTTTCCACTTTACCATTTTAAAATCGTTTTTTCAAGCTCCTTAATTCCGCCTGAATTCGCAAATATCTTTAAAATCGCAAAACTTGCATAGCTGCGAAGGGCGAGGCGGGAATTCGCCTTTTTTAATTTCGCCGATAGTCTTGATTATCTTCTCTTTCACTTTCGCCAATTCCTCCTCGGTTCCCAAAAATTCCATTTCGCTGTTGTTATTCAGATAATAAAAAGCCAGTGAGCCGACTTTTTCGGCAAATAAGTCCTTGGCCGCCAATTGATAAATAAGAAGCTGTTCTTTTTCTTCAAAACTTAATTTGTCCTTGGGTTGGCCCGTTTTATAGTCAATAATTTTTATTTTACCTGTTCCGAGCGTAGCCGAGGGATTATTTTCGTTCACGCGGTCAATAACGCCGCGGATTGTGTAATACTCGCCACCATCAACCACCTTCATATTAAAACCTTTTTCCGTGAACTTTACTGTCGGCCAGTTTTCTTTGTGTTTTTCATAAAATTCTTTTAAAATTTCTTTTCCTTTCTTTTTGTATTCCTCTTTTTGTTGTTTTGACTCATACCAATCGTCGATCCAATTTTTTTCATATAGTTTTAATATTTCGTCAAGGCTGATTTTGGCGTTCCTTAATCCCCCCTTACCCCCCTTAATAAGGGGGGTGGAGGGGGGATACCCAAACAAATTTTTCTGCTCAACGCTTCCTCTTTCTTTAACCAATTCAAAAAGTTTTTGCAAAGTAGCATGCATGGTTTTGCCGAAAGAAAAAATGGCTTTGCCGCGAATTGGAATTCTTAAAATATGGGCGAAATGATATTGGTAGGGGCAATTGGAAAAAGCCGCCAATTGAGTGTAGGAAAAATAGGAGGGGATTTGAAAATTTGAAAGTTTGTGATTTGAAAATTTGGATTTATTTGTGATTTGAAATTTTGAATTTGTAATTTCCTCCCCAATTTCTAATTTCGAATTTCTAATTTCTAATTTATTCTTTACCAGTCCCGTTTCTTCTAAAAACCTCGACGCTTTCTTCTTCCTCGCTCCTCCATAATCCGGCGCCCACGAAAAAAATAGTCCCTCGCGGGCGCGGGTCATGGCTACGTAAAACAAGCGCCGTTCTTCTTCCAGATGAATATCGCCTTGAGGTAAAATTTCCTTAACCAACGCATCCGGAATTTCAATTTGTTCTTTTCTTTCAATTGTCGGAAAACGCTTATCAACCAAATTGGCGATAAAAACGTACTTAAATTCCAGCCCCTTGGCGCCGTGAACGGTCATTATTTTAATAGCTTCCGGTCCGGCTTCCATGTCCGGAGTAAGCGCACCCTCTTCGCCCGAGTCAATTTCCATGTTCAATTCTTCCAAGAACGCCTTGACGCTTTTATCGTCGGAAACGGATTCAAAAGCATTAACTCTCTTTATAAATTGGTTAAGGTAATTGGCCGCTTCCATGGCTTTTCGTTCTTCTTTTGACATTAAATATTTCAAATAACCGCTGTCGCTTAAAAAAGCCAAAATAACTTCGCTCACCGCTTTTTCGCGCACTAATGCGGTGTGTTTCGCAATCAACGACAAAACCTTATCAATTTTTTCCAAAACATCCTTGTCGAACATTAACGCGGCGCCATTGCGTAAAACCTCGTAAAGCGACCAGCTTTTTCTGCCCGCCCAATAATTAAAATTGACTAATTCATAATGGGAAAAATTAAAAATCGGCAAATTCAAAACGCGGTACATGGCACGGCTTTCATGGTAATCGTCAAGCAATTTTAAATAAGCGATAATATCCATTATCACCGGCCTGGAATAAAGTCCGCGCGAAGCCAAAAATTGGTAAGGCAAACCGGCCGCGTCCAACGCGGCGCAAAAATCTTTGGCCGCGTCATTGGCGCGCACCAAAATCGCGAAATCATTCCATGAGGAATTTTTATCGCGAACTTTAATATCCGCAATTTTCTCCACCACCACTCTCACCTCCTCATTCAAATCCTCTCCCCTTATAACTTCTATCATTCCCCCGCCGCTCTCCTGCGCTTCTAATTTTTTATTCAATTTCACTTTCTGTTGTCTGTTATCTGTTATCTGTCGTCTGTTTAATTGCCATTCCAACCTGTTCGGATTATTGAGTTTAATAAACTCATACGACAAATCAAGAATATTCTGTTTATTGCGGTAATTTTTTACCAATGCCACCTGTTCCGCTCCCGGGTAATCTTTTTTGAATTGCAAAATGTTGCTCATTGAAGCCCCGCGGAATCTGTAAATACTTTGGTCATCATCTCCCACAACGGTTAAATTGTTGGCCGGCGCGGCAAGCATTTTTACCAACTCGTATTGCGCCCAGTTCGTGTCTTGAAATTCGTCAACCAAGATATATTTGAATTGCTGTCGGTATTTTTCCAAAATCGCCGGCCGCTGCTTAAAAAGTTTCAAGCAATAATTTATAAGGCCGCCGAAATCCATGGCATTGTTGTCTAAAAGTAACTGCTCATAAACATGGTAGGCGTTCGCCAGTTCGTTTACGCGTTGCGCTTCCTGCGCCTCAATCTCTGCATCATTGCCCCCTTTAATCCCGCCGACGGCGAGAGGGGGCAGGGGGGATTTATTTGGAATTTTGGATTTGGAATTTTGGATTTGTTTAGAATTTGTAATTTTGGATTTGGAATTTTTTTTCTTGTCGGTTGCGCCGCTTAACATATCATCCATGTTTTGTTTTAAATCACCGGCATATTCCAGATATTCCGATGGCCCAATATCCTCATCTTTGAGCCGTGAAAAATGCTTTAAAAGCGCGCCAATAAACTTGGCCGGGTTGCCTGCCGGGCGGTAATAATCTAAATTGAATTTGTCCAAATTTTTTTTGACTAAAATCCACTGCTCAAATTCGTTAAGTAATTTAAAATCGCTTGGCAAGCCGATATCCAGTCCGTGCGCCTTTAAAATCCGCTCGGCAAAACTGTGAAAAGTGGAAATCCATAAATCAAGATAGCCGATAGGCAGGAGCCGGTCTACGCGCTCCGCCATTTCACCAGCCGCTTTTTCCGTGAAAGTCAAGGCTAAAATCTCATCCGGCTTAGCCCAGTTCTGCTCTATTATATAAGCGATTTTCTGCGTTATCACCGTTGTCTTTCCCGTTCCCGCTCCGGCCACGATTAAAAGCGGCCCTTCTTTATGAAGCACCGCCTCCAGTTGCTCCTTGTTCAAATTTTCCATTAAACCGCTACTCATGAAAGCTTTAATGTCTTAATGAATTCTCTCTCCCCCTCATATGGCCCGATAACCGCCAAATTAAGTTTCGCGTCAACGAAAATATCGCGCGCCACTCTTTTTATATCCTCCGCGGTCACGGCGTTTATCTTTTTAAAATAGTCCTCGGGAGCGCTTACTTTTCCGGTTAAAATCATCTGCCTGCCGTACCAGCCGGCGACGTTTTCCGAACCCTCAAGGAAAATAACGGTGCGGCCGTGGATTAAATCCTTAACTCGTTTCAATTCTCGTTCACCGATCGGTGTTTCTTTTATTTCTTTGTACTCATCCAAAATTATTTTTATTGCCTCGTCAATCTTGTCAATCGGCACGCCGGCGAAAGCGGAAAGATAGCCGGAGTCGGTGTAAAATTCCGCGTCAGCATGGACATAATAAGCCAGACCGCGTTTTTCGCGCAACTCGGAAAAAAGCCGCGAACTCATGGAGCCGCCCAAAATGGCGGACATAATGCGCAAAACAAACTCATCTTTATGGCCAATCGCGTAAGAGCGGACGCCCAAAGAGAGATGCGCCTGATCCGTTTTCTTTTTATGCACCAGAATTTGCGGCGAGCTTTGTTCTTCTTCGACCGCTAATTTATCTTTAAATTCAGCTACTTTAAGTCTGGAAAAATATTTTTCCGTCATTTCCAGCGCATCCTCTCCTATATTGCCTACCAAACAAATAATGGTGTTTTGCCGGCCGTATTGCGAATTAAAATAATTTAAAAAGTCTTCGCGCCTGAATGCGGCGATATTTTTTTTCGTTCCGATCGTCTCCCATCCGGCCGGCTGGTCGCCGTAAAGGCATTCTTCAAAAACATCATCAAGGTGTGCCATCGGATTGTCCAAATACATGTTTATCTCTTCTTTTATTACTCCTTTTTCACGCTCAATTTCGGCCGCGTCAAATTTGGAATTGATAAGCATGTCGCTTACCACGTCCAAGGCAACTGGAAGTTTTGCGGCGTCAACTTTCGCTAAATAGCCGGTATATTCCTTAGAGGTAAAAGCGTTATAGACCCCGCCGATGGCATCCAGTTCCTCGTTTATGTCTAAGGCGTTCGGCCGCTTCGCCGTTCCCTTAAAAAACATGTGTTCCAAAAAATGCGAGATGCCATTATTATGCTTGTCTTCATACTTTGAACCCGTTCCCATTACAACCAAAACCGTCGCCGTCTGCGTGGCGCGCATTGGAATCGTTAAAACTCTTAAATCATCTTTTAGAATATGAAGTTTATGCATAAATATAATGCGAATCTACAAATTTACCCCGTTAAATAAATTGCTTCACAATTTAGCTTCGCTATTTAACAGGGTGAATATGCGAATTCTACGAATATGCGAACATGCTTAATTATAATGCCTTTTTTCTTTAAAATCAACCGCAATTAATCCTAAAACAAACCAAAAAAATAGTATTCCAAAGTGTAAGCTCCAAAGCCAATGGTCAATAAATAATACAACAAGCAGGGCGGAAAATAAAGATGTTTTATAAAAAATAGAGTTATTGCTGTTATTATTGTTATTAATTTTAAATTTTAAATTTTTAATTTTTAAACAATTTTTAATAATTAAATATATAAATAAACCAACAAAACCGATAATGCCCAACGCTCCTGTTTCGGCCCAAATGAGCAGAAAGACGTTGTGCGACGGTTGAGGAAATTTATTCGCATTATACTTAGTGTAATTGCCTATCCCCGCCCCAAACAACCAATTCTCCTTGATAACCCGCCACCCATCTTTATACGAGTTAATACGTTCGGTGTTTGATTTGATTTCCAATCTCGTATCGCGCGACAAGCGCGTTAAAACCAAATCGTTGTATTGGCTGAATAAAATCGCGACTAAAACCGCTCCCGCCAAAATTGCGCCTAATATTTTTTTCTGCACTGACACATCTCTTTGCCATACCGCCATAATCAACATCGCCAATACTCCAACAATCACTCCCGCCCACGCCCCGCGGCTAAATGTAAAAAAAAGAGAAGTAATAAAAGTAAAAAGTAAAAAGTAAAAAGTAAAAATATTTAAAAATTTAGAAACTAAAAAATTGTTTAAAAATTTAAAATTAAAAATTAAAAATTGGCCGCTATAAATCCCATGAAATACCAAAATTAAAATTGAGGCGGCCATTACTCCTCCCAACACATTCGGATGATCCAGCCCTCCGTACGCCCGTAGCCACCTTTCGCCGTTTAAAGTCTCCACCACCGATGTTCCCAAATCGCCGGCATTATGCGCGGCTATGCCCAGCCATTTGGAAGCGAAGCTTGATTGGCTTAAAAATTGCCAGATTCCCAGTCCGGCTTGCAAAATCGCGCCTGCTAAAAAGCTATGAATCAATTTTATCTTGTCATAAACCGCGCTTGTAACAAGCCAAAACAACCCGATTCCTAACAACAATCGCGCGTAAGCGTAAACAGCCAGCAACTTATCCGGCGCGAAAAAAATGGAAACAAGCGCTGCCAATTCTAAAACGGCGATAAACCACCAATGTTCCCGACATTTGACATTTGACATTTGACATTTGACATTTATTGGAAATTGGGAATTAGAAATTAGAAATTTGTAAATGATAAACAATATTAAAAGTAAAATTAAAACAATGTCTGTCCCATACAAACTAATCGTCCCATACTCGTTCGCGCCGGCCTTAATAATCCACCTCGCCTGGACGGGCAGTAAAAATATTAACAGATAAAGTCCGTATTCAACTATTTTTTGTAAATATTTCATAATTATTCCACCGCCTCTTCAAACATTTCCCTATACGTCTCGCGGCGATCATTAATATGTAATTTTATGACTTTATCATTAATCACCACGCGCGTATCCTTATTGGCAATCGCTTTCATGTTCGGAGGTATCAATTTAATCTGTAATTTTTTAAAATGTCGTTCAAATCTTCCAAAAACAATATCAACTAAGGCTCCAAATAACCTTGGAAACCGCAGCTCAACGCGCCCTCGCTTAACAATGTCCGCCAGCCGCCAATTGGGCAAATATTTATTAATCCAGCTATTCGCCTTTATAAGCTCGACGTAGCTTTCGTTCTGGTCGTAAAGCGGCGTTAAACCGGCCAGCCAATAAATAAAATAAATATCCTCCTTGCCGTTTAAGGTGAGCCGTTTTAAATTCTTTGCTTCTTCGCTTATAAAAAAACTAAGGCAAATCTTGTCGCGTATGTCGTTTTTCTTCGGCCTGAGCCCCAGTAATTGAGTAACGGCCGCGGTGAAAAATCTCGCTAGCCATATTCTTTTCTTCTCCGTTATGATGAATAAGTCAATATCGCTACTATTTCTTAAGTTATGCGGGCCGATAATATTGGCGACGGCGATCATTTTTATCCAGGGGATAAAAGCGAAAATTTTAGCCATCCGCAAAGCGCGCTTGAATTTCCTGTCCGTGTGGTTATGTCTTTCCATTCTCGTTTTAATAATATTCTCTCGGCCATGCAGAAAATAAAAACCGTTTTTTTCTTCAATGGCGTAATTCAATTCTCCGGAATCCAAAATTTTCCTCACCTCCGTTAGGGATGCAAAACCTCCTTTATCCCCCTTATGCAAGGGAGATTCCTGTATTACCCTCTTTGTATAAAGGCCCGCCCGACTGAACGCCAGTCGTTTGGGCGAGGGGTCGGGAGGATTTTTTTTATCACTGCCTACATACATAAATTTCCAAATCTCAAACGAAGTCAAGGGAAAACTAAAAATATTAAAAAAAGCAATCGTTTTTATAATTGCTTCTTTTAAAACATTTGGCATTTTATTAGAAATTAGAAATTAGAAATTTTTTTACTCTTCCATTCTCGGCTTATCCAATACTACGGCTTCCACTTTTTTCTCCGCGCCGGTTATTTTTACAACATCTTTGTCTATTTTTTCAAATTCTTTGTAAGCGTTGTTGTAATGGTTGACGGAGGTTTGCATACTCACGCCCAGTTTGCGCAAAAATTCCTCATAACTCAAAATGTGCTTGCCCAATTTTTGGACGTTGACCATAATCTCTTTGGCATTTTCCTCAATCTGCATGGCGCGCAAGCCCTGTAAAACCGTCTGCAAATAAGCCAAAAAGGAAGTCGGTGAAACAATAATAACGTGTTTTTCCTTGAAAGCGTATTCAATTAAGTCGCGGGTATTGACTTGCACCGCTCCCACTTTATTAATAAGTAAGTCATAATAAATTGCCTCGCTGGGAATGAACATAAAAGCAAAGTCCATTGTTTTCTCTGTTGGTTTTACGTACTTGGATGTTTCGTCAATTCTGTTTTTCAAATCCTGCTTGAATTGTTTTTCCAATTTTTCACGAACAGTGGGGTCGTTTGTCGCTAAAATTTTTTCATAATTTTCCAAACTGAATTTGGAATCAATGGGAATAATTTTGTCTTTGACAAAAACAACCGCGTCCACTATGCTGCCATCCTTAAACGGATACTGCATCTGATAAGAATTGGGCGGCAAAACATTTCTTAGGGTTTCTTCCAAAAAATATTCGCCCAGCACCCCGCGCTGTTTTGGGTTTTTCAAAATATCCTGCAAATTCTGCAGTTGAGCGGAAAAATTAACCACCTGCTTGTTTGTTTCTTCCAGTTTGGTCAAACCGGCCACGACATCGGCGATTTGCCTAGCCGACTGGCTGGTTATGCCGTGTATTATTTTCGTTGTCTGTTCAAATTGGCCCTGCGTGGCGCGGTGCGTTTCCGAAAGTTTAGCGTCAATCGTCTGCCGCAGTTCCTTGTTCTGTTCCGCCAAAGCCGCCAACCTCTCCATCATGGCCGCCAGCCGTTCTCCGTCCCCGCCTTCTTTTTTTTTAAGCAACAAAAAAATAACCGCCAAAACGGCTAAAATTAAAACAATCAATAAAAATACGACTAATTGACTTCCCATAAATATAGTATACTTTAAAAAAATAAAAAAGGATATACCCTTCCTTATCTATAAAATTCACAATTGTATACAAACATACGCGGTCGCGTATGTTTGTATATTTAAAACTCAAAAAACCCTGTTTTATTATGACAAAAAGAAAAACGCCCTTTTTTCATCTCTCACTTATATTCTTATCAAACCGCCCTCTTGCGCCCTGCGGGATTGTCGTGTATAATGGAATACGTTAGAACTCATATAGGGTTTCATATATTCTTCCCGAATATTTCTCGGGAATTAA
>CAZZBC010000020.1:0-15250 GCA_964652175.1 uncultured Gammaproteobacteria bacterium
TCGGTTTTCAGGCCGACAGTGTGTCCGGATCCGGCGGCAATGGCTTTGATGCCTGCCCATGCGCTGACATTAAGCTGGCCACTGTCACCTCTTCCCACAGCCACGACTGTGCCGTCGGTTTTCAGGCCGACAGTGTGTTCATATCCGGCGGCAATGGCTTTGATGCCTGCCCATGCGCTGACATTAAGCTGGTTATTGTTATTTTCTCCCACAGCCACGACTGTGCCGTCGGTTTTCAGGCCGACAGTGTGTCCGGATCCGGCGGCAATGGCTTTGATGCCTGTCCATGCGCTGACATTAATCTGGCCATTACTATTGTACCCCACACCCACAACTGTGCCGTCGGTTTTCAGGCCGACAGTGTGTCCGGATCCGGCGGCAATAGTTGGTTGATTAAAATTCATAGTGTTAGTGTCTGGTTCCAGCCTGACGCTGTTATCCGCCACAGTGGTGGTAGCATTAGTGCCGCTGAAATCGGCGTCCAAGGTGTGGGTGAAGGAAGCGGAAGTTGAAACAAGCTGAACGGTGGAGGAAGCGGTGATGTTGGCGTCCGCGGCGCTGTATTTGGCCCAGCCGGACTGGTCGCCGGGATCGGCCGCAGTGTCGGCGGACAAAGTGTTCCAGTCGGTCTGGGTCCAGGTGTTGGTGGCGGCTTTGCCCTGAAAAATAGTGGGGAAAATAAAAGAGGTGACTAGGGAGGAAATAACCGTCACGGCAATGATGCCGGCGATGCCGGCCAGGGAGAAAAGGGATATTTTTTGCTGGACTTTTTTGTGGAGTTCAAACAACTTGAGATATAGTTTTTGGAGAATGGCAATGTTGACGGTTTCGCCCCGGGCCAGTTTTTCTTTCACTTTCACGATGTCCACCATTTCTTTTTTGTCTTCGTCCATAACGGACACGGCTTGGCCATGGATTTTCTGCAGTTCTTCGCGGATGATCTCAAAACTGTCGGTTGAGCTTTTGAAAAGGATGATGAGGTAGTAGATGAGTTTGAGGTAGGCGCGGCAGGCGAATATTTTCAGCGTCCTTAAAACCCCCTTAATCCCCCTTATGCAAGGGGGATATTTTATTGCTTGCCCCCTTTGTACAAAGGGGGGTTGGGGGGATTTTCCTTGCCTACCCCCTTTGTACAAAGGGGGTAGGGGGGATTTCTCATTTTCCGCGTCTGCCAGCCTGAACTTGGCGCGGAAGTATTCCCTTCTTAAAATAGGGCCGATAAAAGGAAGGGAGATGTCTTGGCGGTAGGAATAGAAAATGGCAATACTGATGGCCAAAAGGGCGTAAATCAGGAAGGAGAGGTAGTGGAGAAAAAACCAAAGGGCGACAAGCAGGGAGAGGGCGGTGAAAACAGCCAGACCGGTCAGAAGTTTTTTAAAAATAGGGGAGGAGAATATCTTGGCCAAAACCTTGAAAATAACGGATTTTAGCTTAAAATACACTTTTTCGTAGAGAAATTCGTAAATAACGAAGAGGATGACAAGCGCCAGGCCGGCCAGATAGAGAGCGCTCATGAATCCGGCCCAAAAAATAGCCAGGCCGAAAACGGTGTCGGAGTGGAAAATGAAAAAAACAGCGGCCAGGGCAAAAACAGCCGTCAAAACAACAAACTTGACCTTGTGTTTGGCGATTAAATTTCCCAATTTTTTAAAAACCGCGGAAACCCTTAATGTTCCCGGCCAGTCCGGCTTCCGCCTTGAAGATGATGACGAATTGGATAACATGTTTTTATTATAGCAAAGTTTGCGGGAAAAGACAAATCAATCAAGAAAAAAACAAATCAATGTCAAAATCCTAATGTCAAATAAAATCTTAAAATCCAAAGTTCAAATTCAATTTACTTTACTTTTATTAATAATGGCGGAAAATATTAAAGTAAATTCATGGGCTTCTTTCCATAATTTCCGGCATTCGTCTTTTTTATCTTGATTTGCTTTGGCTATCATGCGCAACCAATGCGTTGTTTCTTTTGATTCTTTCTTGCAAATTCCGATTTTATGACGAAAATCTTTTTTAGATTCAGCGCAGTCCGCTTCCATATAATTAGCCCCTATGCTTGTGCCGGATCTTACCAATTGACTGACCAATGGACGATTTATCGGCGTATTAATTAAACTTTTACAAAACTCTATAATGTCCTCTCCGAATTTAGCCGTTCTTTCTATTAAATCATATTTATTTTTGTTATTTTGATTTGGGGCTTGATTTGACATTTGGATTTTGGATTTTGGATTACTTGTATCTCAACGCTTCCAAAGGATTGAGTTTTGACGCGCGGCGGGAAGGATAAATGCCGGTCAAAAAGCCGATAAAAGCGGAAAAGCCGATGATAATGCCGATAAACCACGGCGGGCGGTAAAACAAGTTGAGGGCTTGGCCGCCGAAATTTTTGGCCAGCAAATTAAGGCCGAAGTTGGTGACCTCGCCACCCAAATAACCGATAATAACTCCGCCCAAACCGCCCAAAAATCCCATGGCCAGCGATTCAAAAAGGAACAATCTTTTTATGTCTTTGGAAGTGGCGCCGATGGAGCGCATAATGCCGATCTCATTAATCCTTTCCAGCAGGGCGATGGTCATGGTGTTAAACATGCCGATGGCGGAAACGACCAGAGCGACAAGGCCGAAAAGGGCCAAAATAATCTGGACAACCTGAAAAATTTTATTGGCCTGGTCTATGGTGTCGGACAAAGAAGAAACTAAAAAGCCCCGCTCTATGATTTCGTCCCTCACTTTCTCCATAAATTCGTTGCGGGAAACTTTTACTTTAAGCTCGGCGTAATTATCAATCGGCAAATCGCCGATGGCATTGATGGGCAAAAAAATGAAGCTCGCGTTTTCGTCTTCCACCACCCCTTTAATCAAGTGTTTTTCCTCCCTCTTCACCGTTTCTATTTCTTCAAAGCCTTCCTTGTTGATTTTCGGTATAAACAAAGTGAGCGCCACCTCCTTGCCGATAATCTGCTTCGGATTTAAATTAAATAATTTGGCGCCGGCCGCGGAAATGACGATTTCCCGGCTGTCGGGCGAGCCGAACAATTCCCCGTAACTCGGCGCTATGCCGCCCAGGCGGAAAAAAGAAGGATCAACGGCGTATACCAAACCGTCGCTGGTCAATTCGCCCATTGTAAGCTGGGCGTTTAAATTTATCACCGGGCTTGTTTCAATCACTTCTTTTATTTCCCTAATTTTATTCGCTTCTTCTTTATTTAAGGTAATCAGCCCGGAAGTGCCGGGGCTCACGTCAAGACTCAAAAGAGCGTCGGCGGTGGTAATTTTATTTAAAATAACTTGCTGCAGCCCGTAGCCGAGAGAAACCAAAAACAACACCGTGCCGATGCCCACGCTCACGCCCAAAACGGTCAGAAAAGTCCTCATCGGCCTTACCTTGAACATTCTGGTGGATAGGGAAAATAGATCTAGTAAGCGCATATAAATATAATCCTAATTAATCCGAATTTATATCCGAATGCTCCGAATTGTTTTTAGAATATATTCCAAAGCACCAAATCCAAAATTACAAATTCCAAATAAATTCAAAAAAATAATTCCAAAATCCAAAACGATTTTATTCACATTTCACTAAAATAGCGGCGAATATTTTTACAAGTTCGGCGGTTTCTTGCAATAATGGCTTTATTCTTTCGCTAAATTCGGGATTGGCCTCAATAATTAAATTTAACCAATAAATTGTTTCCTTTCCTTCTTTACGGCAAATTCTTATTCTGAATTTAAAATCTTTTTTAGTTTCAGTTTTATTCGCTTCTCGATAATTAGCCCCCATTGAGGTTCCTGAGCGTATTACTTGATCAATTAACTTAAAGTTTATGGTATTTTTAGGCAGGGCTTTTGACAGTCGTATAATCCTTTTTCCAAATTCCAATGTTCTGTCTTCCAAATCGTATCGTTTTGAATTTATAATTTCGGTCATTGTAATTTATTTGGTATTTGTAATTTTGGATTTTGGATTTTATTTATTTGTACTTTCCCAGTATCAGCAACTCTAGCCTCTGCGCCATTTTTTTGGCGGTCCTTTTGTTTACGCCCGCGCCGCCCTTGGTTAACGGCAGGCTCAATCTGTCCTGAAACATTTTTTTGTCAATTTTGTTCGCCACTCTGTCTTTAATCGCCCGATCGGCAATCTCCAGGGAAGCAAAATCTTTTATTCTTGCCTCAAAATGATCAAACAAATAATGCCTTATTTTCATGGCTTCTCCGCTGATGCTTACCTTATGGCCTCTTCTCATTTCTTCTTCGTCTTTTTCCAAAAGCTTAATTTCTTTGATAATGTCCTTGACTTTTTCGGTTAAATTCCCGGCCGTCCGCCTGTCCAGTCCCATGCCGCCCTTGGAGGCGTCTATGTCCAAAAATTGGAGGGTTTCGTCATTGTCATTAATACCTTGCATAAGCAAATTCTCAACTTTCTTTTCAATCCTCCCCACGTCTTCCGAAGTCATGCCGATAAGAACTTCAGCCACAATCTGCTTGGCTTTAAAAGGTATGAGCAGATTGCCGACCTGGGCCGCGGAAAGAGAGGAATAGGTCCGGAGCAAGAGTTCCATCTCGCGGGAAACGGCAACAGCGGGAGCGGCGGCAGCCAGCGGCAATTCGGCGCCAACCGCGCGGTTGACCCTTGTTTCAATAATGGAGCCGTCTCGCATGTAAAAAACCCGATGGGCAAAATTCAAATGGCTGGGGTTATGGGTGACTAAAATCACGGTTTTTTTCTGTTTCTCGTTAAGGTCCCTGATAAGGTTCATCACGTCCTGGGCGGAAGTGGAATCCAGATTGCCGATCGGCTCGTCGGCTAAGAGAATGGTCGGGTCGTTGATTAAAGCGCGGCAAATGGCGACTCTCTGCTGCTGGCCGCCGGAAAGTTCGGTGGGCAATTTGTTCGCTTGCGGCTTGACGCCGAAGTGCTCCAAAAGGGCCAGGGCGCTCCTTTTTCTCGCTTCTTGTTTTTCATTTAAAAAAATTTGGGGCAGCAGCACGTTGTCCAAAACCGAAAGAGAATTAATTAAGTAATACGCCTGGAAAATCATGCCTATCTCCTTTTGGTGAAAGACTTCCAGTTCTTTGAATTTTAAGTCTATCAGATTTTTTCCTCCGATATAGATATTGCCTTGAATATTGGTTTCCAGGCCGGCGACGGAATAAAGCAGGGTTGATTTGCCGCAGCCGGAAGGGCCGAAAAAGATGATAAATTCTCCCGGATAAATTTCCAAATTTATATCCTTTAAGGCGCGCACCTCGTTGCTTCTGCCCAAAAAATAAGCCACATTCAATTTTTCAATTTTTATTATCGGTTCCATCATGTCAATTATTATAACATATTTTTGCGCTGTTTTCCTTGGGACAACTTTATAATTGTATTCCTTACTTCTTCCGGATTTGGAATTTCCTGAAAAATAAATTTTCCTTCCTCGCCGGCCGACTGCACTTCCACGTTTCCATATTTTAAAATTGTTGGCAAAAGGCCGCGTGTCTCGCTGGAAACGTCTTGAATTTTTCCCAGGCTTAATTCGGAAACTTTGCGGGAAAAAAATCCGCCTTGACCCACGTCAATAATCCTTTCGCTGGTAATAATCCAAACGTCAAGGTAATAATCAACAAAGGAAAAGAAAAAAAACAGCCAGATGAAAAGAAAATAAGCGCTTCCCCCCAAGACAGCGAGCGGAAAGGAAATTTCCCCGCTAAGCAACGCGGGATAAATAACGGTCATCGCGTAAAAAACAGCCGAGGGAAGAATAATCATCATCCCCGCTTGTAAAATTTTTTTAAACAAAATAAAGCGGTCCCTCCGGACGATTTTTACAACTTTTTCGCCGGCCAACTTGCCCGGCAAACGGTAGGTTGAAAACATAGTTATCCCTTCGAGAGCCGCACTATCCCGCCGACGGCGGGACCGCACATGCGAATTTATTTTTTTATAGTCATTTATAAAATTAAGGCATTAAAGAATTGAAATTAAACATCCCGTTAAACACGGAAACGTTCATCCCCCAATCAATGCCGCTCGCATAATTATACGACAGCGACAACAAAGCTATCGCCCCTCCTATGTAAATCAAGGTCGCGAAAAAGGTGGCAAAATTCACAAAGCCGAATCTGACCATATGGTAAACCGCGACCAGGCTGAAAATACCCCAGATAATAAGAAAGAGGAGGTAGATTATGAGAAAGATGTAGAGAGGGAAGGCCATGCGCTTAATTTTTAATTTCCAATTTTAAATTTTTAAATAATATCAAAATATCCAAATAATTTAATATTAAAAATTTGAATATTAAAAATTGTTTAAAAATTAAAAATTAAAAAATAAAAATTTTATATAAATTTTTTCTGCTCTTTTCGCAGCCGTCCCAGGTGTTTATGTCCCGCATCCGTTACCGTCCGCCCGCGGTTGGTCCTGTCCAAAAATCCTATTTGCATCAAATACGGCTCGTAAACTTCTTCAATGGTCGCCATATCTTCGCCGGTTGCGGCCGCGACGGTATTAAGCCCGACCGGACCGCCGCCGAATTTGCCGATAATCGTTTCCAAAATTTTCCTGTCCACCCGGTCAAGCCCCAACTCGTCCACCTCCAACATCTGAAACGCGGCTTGGCACAATTGCCCGCCTATTTTCCCGTCGCCCTTCACCTCGCAGTAATCGCGGACTCTCTTTAAAAGGCGGTTGGCGACGCGCGGAGTGCGGCGCGAACGGCGGGCGATTTCCTCCGCCGACTCGTTGTCCATCGTCACGCTTAAAATTCCGGCGCTGCGGTTTATGATCTTCTCTATGTCGCCATGCTCGTAAAAATCAAGGTGATAAGTTATGCCGAAACGGTCGCGCAAGGGCGCGGACAGAAGCGAAACTCTGGTGGTGGCGCCGATAATCGTGAAGCGCGGCAAATCCAGGCGCAAGGTGCGCGCGGAAGGGCCTTTGCCGATAATAATGTCCAAAGCGTAATCCTCCATGGCCGGATATAAAATTTCTTCAATTGTTCTGTTTAGCCGGTGAATTTCATCAATAAACAAAATATCGCCCTCTCCCAGATTGGTTAAAATCGCCGCCAAATCCCCGCCCTTTTCAATGGCCGGCCCGGAAGTCACGCGGATGCCGGCGCCCAGCTCGTTGGCAATGACATGCGCCAGGGTGGTCTTGCCCAATCCCGCCGAGCCGTACAATAAAACGTGCTCAACCGGCTCCCCCCTTTTCCTGGCCGCCGCGATAAAAATATCCAAGTTCTCTTTGACTTTCTTCTGGCCTATGTATTCGTTAAGTTTTTTGGGGCGCAGACTCAAATCCCACGCCTTGTCGCCATTTGCCTCTTTGGCCGATATAATGCGTTCCTTTTTAATTTTTTCAGACTTCATATTCATGTGATTACATTCTACCTCTCAAAACCGCAGTTGGCAATAATTGACTTTGCGGAACGATTATTGTAGTATTTTAAAGTATGAATCCTAGAGACCAAAACCTTATGTTTTACGTATATGTCATCCAAAGCGAAAAGGACAAAAAATGGTATACGGGATATACAACTGATTTACGGCCTTATTTTTATTTTTATGTCATTTAAAATAAAAGGATAGAATGACATACGAGTACGAGATTAACAAATAATTTACGGAAATGCCTTAAAAATTTTAAGGCATTTCCTGTCTCTAATGGGATGAATCTAACCGAACTGGCAAGAATTTTAAAAATTACGCCCCAGGAGTTGCGCGACCTTTTGCCGCAGCTCGGTTTTCATATTGGCCAGAAAGCGATCAAGGTTGACGACCGAACGGCCCAAAGGATCATAAAGGAATGGCCTTTTTTAATAAGGCAGATAGGAGCTAAAAAACAGCTGGCGGCCAAGGAAGAAGAAAAAATAAGGCAAACGCAAATAAAAAAAGAAATAAAAATACCTTCCTTTGTCGCGGTAAGGGACTTCGCTCTTTTGGCCGGACTGCCCGTAAGCAAAGTTCTGGCTGAACTTATGAAAAACGGTATCTTCGCTTCGGTTAATGAAAGAATTGATTTTGACACGGCCTGGCTCGTGGGATCAAATATGGGATTGGAAGTGAAATTGGAGGCGGGCGCGGCCGAGGGCGAAGCTGAAAAAAAAGACGCGGACAAACTTAAACGCATTTTGGAACAAGAAAAAAAAGAAAATTTAATTTCCCGGCCGCCGGTGGTCGTGGTAATGGGTCATGTTGACCACGGCAAAACGAAACTCTTGGACGCTATCAGACATACGGACGTTGTGGCGGGCGAAGCGGGCGGCATCACCCAGCACATCGGCGCCTACCAAGTCAAAAGAAAAGACAAAACAATAACTTTCATTGACACCCCCGGCCATGAGGCCTTCACGGCCATGCGCGGCCGCGGCGCCAAAGTGGCGGACGTGGCTATTTTGGTGGTGGCGGCCGACGACGGAGTAAAACCGCAGACCGTTGAAGCTTACGGCATTATTAAAGCGGCAAAGATACCTTTCCTTGTCGTCATTAATAAAATGGATAAGCCGGAAGCGAATATTGATAAAACAAAACAGGAACTGTCAACCCAACTGAATATCGTTCCCGAAGACTGGGGAGGAAAAACTGTCTGCGCGCCAATCTCGGCCAAGGAAGGCAAAGGCATTGAAGAGCTTTTGGACATACTCCTCTTGCTCGCCGAAACTGAAAGCGAAACGCTTAAAGCCAACCCGGCGGCTCCGGCGGTCGGCACCGTTATTGAATCGCGCGTCAGCAAAGGCGAAGGGCCGGTGGCGACAATTTTAATTCAAAACGGCACGCTTAAAGCGGGCAACCAACTCGTCTTTGACGGAAAAATATACGGCAAAGTAAGGGCGTTAAAAAACCACAAAGGAGAAATAATGTCCGAAGCCGCGCCATCCATGCCGGTAAAAATCATCGGGCTGAAAATCACTCCCCAGGTCGGCGATATTTTAGAAGTGGGGAGCGGTGAAAGAATAAAAGGCAAAATAATCAAGCCGGCGGCAATCGGCGCGGCCAAAACGGAAATTGCCGAAGCCGAGGACGTTAATGTTAAAAAAATAAATTTGATAATTAAAAGCGACGTTCTGGGTTCGGCCGGGGCGATTGAGGAATCCCTTGAGAAAATAAGCTCGCCGGAAATAAAAATTAAAATAATTTACAAAGGGTTGGGCAATGCCACCGAAGGAGATGTTACGCGCGCCGAAACAAGCGCGGCGCAATTAATCTGCTTTAACGTAAAAGTTCCGCCGCAAATTGAAGTTTTGGCCAAAGAAAAAAACGTAACCGTAAAAATCTATAATGTCATTTACCACTTGATCAATGATGTTAAAAAACAAATGCAGGAATTGGTTGAGCCAGAAATAAAACGCGCGGATTTGGGCAAATTAAAGGTGCTGGCCATTTTTAAGACGGAAAGCAAGTCGCAAATAGTCGGCGGCAAAGTTTCGGAGGGAAAAATTGAAACGGAAAGTTTTATTGAAGTAATCCGCGACGATAAAATAATAGAGCGCGGAAAGTTAACCCGCCTCCAATCCGGCAAACAAGACGTCAAATCAGTTGAGGCCGGGCAAGAATGCGGCATCCAATATGAAGGCAGGGCGGTGATAGAGGTGGGGGATGAATTGCGATTTTATAAAGAGGAGAAGGTTATAAAGAAAATATAAAATTTCTAATTTCTAAATTATAATATATAATAAATTTCAAAGCTCAAATGTCAAACAAAATTCAAAATCTCAATGTCAAAAGTTTTAAATTTTAGATTTTGAGCTTGATTTGAAATTTGGATTTTGACATTTGGATTTTTTAATATTTGATTTAATAATGTCCCGCCGCATCGAACAAATAAACGAACTGCTTAAAAATAAACTGGCTCATCTTATAAGTCACGAGATTCCCTTGGACAACGGCCTGATTACGGTCGTTTACGTTGAAACTTCGTCGGATTTAAAATACGCCAAAATCGCCGTCTCGGTCCTGCCGGAAAATCGGACCGGCACTGTTCTGGAAAAACTTAAAAAAATGAGCGGTTTATTTTCGCAAGTTATTAGAAAGGAAACAAAACTCCGCAAAATCCCCAAATTCAACTGGGTTCTGGACACGACCGAAAAAGAAGCCGCGGAGATAGAAGGGGTGTTCCAACGAATTAAAAAAGGGGAATAAAAGAACTTGTCATTGCGGGCCCCGACCCGCAATCCAGGATAAATCCAAAGGAATGTTGTTTTAATATGGACGTTTAGAAATAGACGATCCTGCTGCTCACATCTGGATCCCGGCTCTGCGGCCGGGATGACAACAAAGAGAGTCTTGCCAAGGCCTCTTTTTTTTGTTAAGGTGATACATCGTTATATGCAATACGCCATTTTATACCAAAAAGTTTTCGCCAAAATCAAGGAGGCGAAAAAAATACTCTTAGTCACGCATGAGCGGCCGGACGGCGACGCGCTTGGTTCAACTTGCGCCATGATTGAGCTTTTGGAAAATTTAAAAAAATCTTATTCGGCCTATTGCGCCGACTTGCCGGCGGCGAGTTTCAATTATTTGCCGCGCGTAGAAAAAATAACAGCCGACAAAAACGCTTTTGGTTTTGCCGATTTTGACTTAATTATCGCGCTTGATTGCGGCGATTTAAAAAGGACGAAGTTGGCCGATGAAATCGCCGGCCGAAACGCCAATCAATTTGTCATTAATATCGACCATCATCCAAAAATAGACGACTTTGCCGATTTGGAAATAAAAAACTCAGAAACCGCTTCCACTTCCGAGCTCGTTTATGATTTTTTTCGCGCCAACAAAATAAAAATAAATAAAACGGAGGCTAACTGTCTTTTAACCGGCATCTCGGCCGACACCGGCAATTTTATTTTCCCCGCCACCTCGGACAAAACAGTAAAAATATCTTCCGAAATGCTCACGGCCGGCGCCAATTTGCCGCGGATTATAGAAAATACTTGGCGCAATAAAAGTTTGGCCGGCTTGAAAATTTGGGGCAAGGCCATGGCAAATCTGCAAATTAATAAAAAATATAATTTCGCTTTTACGGTTTTAACATCGGCGGACATCGCGTCGGCCGGGGTAAATGAGGACGAATTGGAGGGCATAGCCAATTTTTTAAGCAATCTTCATGAGGTAAAAGCGGTTTTACTCCTTACTGAAAAAACAGACGAAACAATTAAAGGAAGTTTGCGCTCCGCTACCGGCGATACCAACGTTGCCGCCCTTGCCCGCGCCCTTGGCGGCGGCGGCCACGCCAAAGCGGCTGGATTCATTGTTGAAGGTAAATTGATAAAATCAGAAAATGGATGGAAAATTGTTTGATTGACAAAAACAATCCTTTCGTCTATGATTTAAAGAGTAAAATGGTTAAATAATTTTACATTTTACATTGTCATTTTTATTTTTTATTTTTTATTTTGAAACTTATGCCTCTAATCCCAACAGTCATTGAAAAATCAACATACGGCGAGCGGGCTTACGACATTTATTCCCGCTTGCTTAAAGACCGCATTATATTTTTGGGCGAGCCGATTACCGACCATGTCGCGAATATCGTCATTGCCCAGTTTTTATTTCTTGACGCCGAAAGCAAGGACAAAGATATTAGGTTTTACATCAATTCTCCGGGCGGCTCGGTGACGGCCGGTTTGGCGATTTACGACACCATGCAATACATCAAAGCGGACGTTTCCACCATCTGCGTGGGCATGGCCGCCAGCATGGGCGCGGTGCTTCTTGCCGCCGGCGCCAAAGGCAAAAGATTCGCTTTGCCTAACAGCGAAATAATGCTTCATCAAATAATGGGCGGGGCCGAGGGACAGGCCGTGGAAATAAAAATAGCGGCCGAGCATATTTTAAAGACCAAAGACCGCTTAAATAAAATTCTGGCAACGCATACAAGCCAAAAAATAGAGCAAATTGAAAAAGACACCGACCGCGATTATTTTATGACGCCCGACGAAGCCCGAAAGTACGGGATAATTGACAAGATAATTACGAAGTAATTTTCTTCCTTTATATTCTTGCCAAAAAAAATAACTTATGGTAAGCTGGGGGCATAAATAAATTAATAAAATTTTCGCGATTGAAAAATTGATAACTTTAGCTGAAATATTGAACTTTAGAGTGAAAACATCCGCTATGAAATTGAACTATTATTCTTTGAATACTTTTTCTTCACACAACAGAACCAACAAAATTCTCACTCAAACCAACAAAATTGGCTAATTTTTCGCTGGCGAAAATATAATAACTATGGAATATATTTTAGGCGGCTTATTGGCTATCGTTGGTTTTTTTATTGGCTATTATCTCCATAAAACAAAAACTAAACACAAAGTAAGCGGCGCTGAAGCGCGGGCGGAAAAAATACTTACCGAGGCCAAAGCCAAACAAACCGAGATTCTTCTCTCGGCGCAGGATAAGGCCTTAAAAATCATTGAAGAAACAAAAAGGGAAGAAGAAAAGAGACGGCAGGAAATAAACAATTTGCAATCGCGTCTGGAAAAAAGAGAAACGGTTTTTTCGCAAAAATTGCTGGAACTGCAGGAGAAACAACAGTCTCTTTATGATAAGGTCAATAAAGTAGAGGAGGCGAAGGAAAAAATAAAAAAAATCAAAGAAGAGCAGTTGGCAAGGCTGGAAAAAATAGCCGGCATGAACAAAGAAGAAGCGAAAGAAATTTTGTTTAAAAATGTTGAAGAACAAATAAAAGGCGACTTAATGTCGCGCATTAACAAACTGGAAAAGGAATCAGCCGAAACCGTGGAAGAAAAAGCCCGCGATTTAATAGCCGGCGCCGCCCAGCGGTTGGTTTCTTCCTGCACGGCCGAAATAACGACTACTAACGTTGACCTGCCAAGCGATGAAATGAAAGGCCGCATTATCGGCCGGGAAGGAAGAAATATCAAGGTGGTTGAACAGCTTACAGGCACGGAAATTATAGTTGACGACACTCCCAATGTTATAACTATTTCCGGCTTTTCGCCGATTCGGCGCCATATAGCCAAGCGCGCTTTAGACCGCCTTATTTTAGACGGCCGCATCCACCCCACTAAAATTGAAGGGGCGATTGAAGAGGCTAAAAAGGAACTGGCCATGGACATTAAAAAAGCGGGAGAAGAAGCCATGTATGAAATCGGCATCGCCGGCTTTGACCCTAAGTTGGTGCAGATCATCGGACGGCTCAAATACCGAACCAGCTACGGCCAAAACGCCTTGCAGCATTCTCTGGAAGTGGCGCATCTATCGGCTCTCTTAGCCGAAGAGCTTGGCGCTGATGTCACTGTCGCTAAAAAAGGAGGGCTCCTGCACGACATCGGCAAGGCGGTAGACCATGAAGTGCAAGGAACGCATCCGGAAATCGGCAAAAACATCGCGGCTAAATTCGGCCTGCCGCAGGAAGTGATTGACCCGATTGAAACCCACCACGACGACCAGCCGCGCGGTCTTATTTCGGTTATCGTCAAGGTAGCCGACGCCATTTCCTCGGCCCGGCCAGGAGCGCGCCATGACACTTACGAAAGATACATCCAACGGCTGGAAGAACTGGAAAAAATCGCGACCTCGTTTGAGGGCGTGGAAAAATCCTATGCCATACAAGCCGGCCGGGAAATCAGGGTGTTTGTTATGCCGGAAAAGATAGACGACTTGGCGGCGCACAATCTGGCGCGCGACGTAGCTAAAAAAATTGAAGCTGAACTTAAATATCCGGGCGAAATAAAAGTAAACGTTATCCGCGAATTAAGGGTGATGGAATACGCAAGGTAGCTCGCATAACGCATAACTCACAACGCGTATCGCTTATTCGCACAATTTTACGTTATGCGATATGCGTTACGCGTTACGCGAAAAATGCTTAAAATTTTATTCTTGGGCGATATCAACGGCAAAATCGGCCGAGAAGCGATTAAAAAATTGCTTCCGCAATTAAAACGGCAACTAAAGCCGGATTTAGTCGTGGCCAACGCGGAAAACGCGGCTCATGGCACGGGCGTTAATGTCGCTTCCCTGAAAGAGTTAATGGAAGCCGGTGTTGACTGGTTTACTTCGGGCGACCATGCTTTTGATAAAGAAAAACAACTTAATGAATGTCTGGAACATGCCCTGCCAATCATCAGGCCGGCCAACTTTCCGCCCCAAATATCCGGCCATGGCTACGCCTTAATATCCGCAAGAGGGCACAGGATATTGCTTATTAACTTAGTCGGCCGCGTTTTTATGGATAAAAATTATGATTGCCCCTTCAGAAAATTAAATGAAATTTTAGCCCAATTTGACTTGGCGAACGAAAAACTATCTGCTATAATTATTGATATGCACGCCGAGGCGACCTCGGAAAAGGCCGCTTTCGGACATTACGCCGACGGCAAAGTAAGCGCGGTTCTCGGCACGCACACGCACGTCATGACCGCCGACGAAAAAATTACCGAAAAAGGCATGGCTTATATAAGCGACGCGGGCATGGTCGGAGCGGCGGATGAATGCATAGGAGTGGAAAAAGAAGAGATAATTAAAATGTTTTTGACGCAAATAAAATACCCCCATGTCATTCCGGAAAAAGGACTGGCGGTTTTAAACGGGGTTCTTGTAACCATAAATTCGAAAACAGCCAAAGCCACAGAAATAAAAAGGATTATTAAATATGTTGAAATAAAATAACTCCCACAAATCTACAAATCTGACTACAAATTTACAAATTTACCCCCTTTAATAAAAGGGAACAAAGGGGGATTTATTCGTAAATTTGTATTAGATTAGTAATTTGTAATAAATTCGCATGTGCCGCTGTTATGCCTTCGGCAGTCGCACTACGAATGCGACACATTCAAATAACTAATTTAAATAATTCGCATGTGCGGTCCCGCCGTCGGCGGGATAGTGCCGCTCTCCCGACAGGGAGATAACATAGCGAAGCGAATAACATATGAACAAAGCCGCTCTAATTGAAAAAATCGCCGCCGAGACCGGCGTCAGCAAAAAACAAGCCGAGGACATGGTGGAGTCAATGGTAAAAATTATCATTGGCGAACTAAAGGCCGGCAACGAAGTAACCATCACCGGCTTCGGAACATTCATGGCCAAGACCCGCCACGCTCGCGGCGGCGTCAATCCCCAACACCCTACCGAGCGCATCCAAATTCCGGAAGTAAAGGTCGCGAAATTTAAAACCGGCAAAACCTTAAAAGACGCGCTGAAGAAATAAAATCCCCCTCACCCCCTTTAACAAAGGGGGTGAGGGGGATTTTAAAAAAATTCTGCGGTACCGCGGAATTTTTTATTTTGTACAGT
>CAZZBC010000021.1:0-15071 GCA_964652175.1 uncultured Gammaproteobacteria bacterium
CCCCTAACGAGGTGTTTCACCGCCAAAATAATTAAGCTTTGGATTAGAATTTAGCTATTTTAAATTCTCTATAAATCCAACGCCTTTACGGCGAGATTAATTGAGATGGTTACAAAACTATTTCACGAACAAAGCGACAAATTATTCTGAAAGATGCCGGATAAATTTCTCGGCCGCGTCCTTCATGGCCGGATTGAGTTCGGCTGTTTTAAGGGCCGCTTCGTGGGCCTTTTCTTTCTCGCCCGCCCTGAAATACAAATTGGCCAAATTAGCCCAAATGTTGGCATCGCTCCCCTCCAAGACGGTTAATCGCTCGTAAAGCTTTATCACTTTAGCCAAGTCATTTTTCTCCGTGTAATAATTAACTAACTGCTTGACTAATGCGACGGGCGAAAGCGTGTTGACTCCGCCTAAATCAAGGCAGGAGTCCATGGCTCTAAACGCCTCATTTTCATTTTTGTAAAACAGATGAACTTTTGCCAGTTGACAAAAGCCGTCCGGATATTTTTCATTAAGAGAAATCGCATAATGAAGCGTCTCAATCGCTTTTTCTTTTTCTCCGCGTGTCAAATAAATCTGCGCTTTGATGAAATAGATTGGAACTCGTCCCGGACTGCCCGCGATTGATTTATCCACGGCTTCCAACGCGCGCTCTGAATAGCCAAAAAATTTATCCCCTTTTTCTGTTTGCAGGCTGGAAGCGACGTTCAGGGCCTGCGCCAATTGCATTTGCATTAAGCTGTCAGCCGGATTGTATTTAACGTTTTCTCCCGTCAAGGCAATGACATAATTCATAATTTCTTCCGCCTTGGCTTGTTCCACGCCCTTGGACAGAGACGAGTTGGCGGTAAAAAGCTGGATGGCGGTCGCGCGGCTGTCGCGGTCAAGAACGGTATCATAACTTAACGCCTTTTTGTATTTTTCAACCGTTCCGGCGATATCTCCTTGCGCAAAAGCCATTTGTCCGTCAATAGTAGCGACAAGCATTTTAAGCGGCTTAATGTTATATTGATAAATTATCGCGAACATTAAAAGTCCGGCGATTAAAAAAACGGCCTTTTCTTTATTGTTATTTATTCGCTCCTCAGCAAAATTCTTCTTATCCCCAGTCTCCCCAACCCCCTTTATCCCGCGCCACAGCGGGGCAGGCAAGGGGGCGGATAAGAAATAAACATACCCAAGCGTTATCATTAAAACAAGATAACTTACCATGGCGTCAAAAACCGCCAAATTTTGAATGAAATACGCAATAATTAAAGAAACAAGTAAAATAAAATCTTTCTGCTCGATTTCTCTCCGCCGATAGCCCTTGATCAAATAATAAAAAACCGCGGCAAAAATTGACAAATAAGCGAAAAGCCCGAATGTGCCGGCGGTGGAAGCGATATCCACCAAATTATTATGCGCGCGGTCAAAGTAGGTTTCGGACGCGGTGTAGCTGTAAAAAATAGGTTCAAAATACTTGTCAAAAGTAACGGAAAAATTGCCGTAACCGGTTCCAAATAATGGATGTTTGGGAAAGTCTTTGGCCGCCGCCTTCCAGGAAAGAAGCCGCGTCTGAAAAGTATTCTTGCCTAAAGAAAGCTCATCAGCCGCCACGCGGAGAAAGCCGTTATTTTCCACAAACCGGCTGTCTTTGTATAAAAAAAAGAGAGCCGCTAAAATAACAGTGGAGAAAACGACGGAAAGGGTGATAAATTTTATCTTTTTGCCTTTGCTTAAAACGCCTAACAAAAATAACAAAATAATAAAACTGGCGCCTAATCCAACGTACGCGCCGGCAACCCTTATTTGCCATAAGTCAACGGCCATTATCGCCGCCGCCACCAAAAGTAAAATTTTAAGCAAAGGATTCTTAAACCGGCAAAACAAGAAAAGGCAAAAGTAAATGTTAAAAATCAAATAAGCGCCGATGTAGGCGACGTTGCCGATAGTGGCGTAGCTCGTCTCAAAAAGGCTATGCAAAGAAACGGTCAGTCCCGAAGCTGCGGAAACGCCAAACAATAAAAGCCAATCTTTCGGCTCCCTGAAGGCGGTGATAATAATGAGATAAAAAATAAAAAAATGCAAAAGCTGGAAAACTCCGAGCATCCGTTCCACGTCCCCCCAAAAACTCAAATTAAAATCCACGCCGGTAAAAGAAGAAACAAGCAAGGCGACGAAAAATCCGACAAGTCCGATTGAAATCCAGGATTTGCGCGGACGATAGGCGGGATATTTCACGATAAACGCCAGCCAAAAAACAAATAATATCTCAATTAAAATATTAAAATAAATCTGCTTGGAAGAAATATAAGGGAAAAGCAAATTTTTAAAAACCAAAAAAACGGAGAGAAAAGAAAGATAAATTCCTAATTTGAGTATTGTTATGTATGTTTTGGGAGACATGTTTTAGTTAATTTTTAATTTTGTAATTTTTAATTTTTAAACAATTTTTAATATTAAAATATTTAAAACATTAAGATATTATTTAAAAATTATAAAATTGGAAATTAAAAATTTATTTACTTCTCTCCAAATACGACTCTTTGTTTTTTTCCAAAATAGCGGGATTAACAAGTCTTTTTATGCCTTCGTCAAAAACGGCCGTAATTTCTTCCTTGGATTTTTTCATGTCGTACTCGTACAATTCAACAAGCGAAAGATAAAGGCTTGCGTCGCCCGGAGCGACGGAAATCGCCTCGCGGTAATAATCTTCAGTCTTCGCATAATTTTTGAGATAACGCACCATATTGCCGGCGTTAGTCAGAAATAAAGTGTTTTTTCTCATCGTCGCCTCAACGCCCTTTTCATAAACTTTTAACGCTTCACCGTAATAATCTAAGCAATTTTCAATTTTCAGGTCGCAAGCCTTGTCGGCCAAGCTTTTCCAAACAAGCCCCAATGTTGTATAGCTTTCCACTCTTGTTTCATCTTCTTTTAGTTTTTCTTCCCATTTTATGACGTCGTCAATTTGAGCTGTCAATTCCGGATAATTAACTTTCAGTTTTTCCAATTGATTTTGGGTATTTTGTTTCGCGTAAAAATACCAGCCGATAACGCCGATAATCAGTAAAACGGCGGCAATAATAATTGAAATGGTTATTTTTTTGTTAGACATATTTATATAATTTTTAATTTTGTAATTTTTAATTTTTAAACAATTTTTAATATCCAAATACTTAAATATTATTCAATTCCATTACTTTTTAAAAACTTTTTAGCTTCTTCCGCCAAATCCGGATTAAGTTCAACGGCCTTATTCAGGCTTGTTATTAAGTTCTCCTTGTCGCCCATCGCCGCGTAAGTGGCGGCAAGCGAAGCATGGTAGGAAGCGTTGCCGGGTTCTTGCGTTATCAATCCCTTATACAGCAGAATTATTTTATCATATTCTTTTCTTTTGGCGTAAAGGTCTATTAAATATAATACATTGCTTTTAAAATTAACGCCAAAGTCCTTGCCTTTTTCCAATTCTTCCATCCCCCTCGCTTCCTCCCCTTTTTGCATCAAAGCCACTCCTAAAAACCAATGCGGCTCGGGGAATTCCGGATTTTTATCCGCCAAGTTCTCTAAAATTTTTATCCCTTCGTCAGTTTTATTTCGCAAGAGATAATTTTTCGCCATAAGCAAGGGAATGTGCTGACGGTCGGGACTAAACTCGCGCGCTTCTTCCAATATTTTATCGGCTTCGCCGTAATATTTTTTGTCAACATACTCCCCCATAAAACCGTAAAGCTGACCAAGCCAGAAACGAAACAAATACGGACCATGTCCTTTTTTTATTTCATTTTCAAATATTTCAATAAGCCGCGGCGAAACCGAATCCAAAGTTTTTTTATCCAGTTTGCCCGCCTTGTCAATATTGGCCAAGTCTTTGGTTAGAAAAACCGCCTGCTCCCACAAGAAAGGAATTTTATAATTTAAGGTCTCGACCGCGTTTTTCTGCCATAAGTACGCCGAGCCGATTTCCGCCGCGTCTCGCGCGCCGCCCATCAAAACCGAGGCCTTATAGAAAGTGTAATTTTTATAAAGGCCGCAGGGGATGAGGAGGAGAATTAAAATAAAGAAAAAATTTTTTATAATCTCTTTCACCTTCGTCATCCTGAGTTCCGCTCCGCCAGCCGGCGAAGCGGACGAAGGATCCCGCGATATTGCGGACAACAACGGGATTCTTCGGCCTTCGGCCTCAGAATGACGATGCGCCTCTCCGACCAATGCCAGCAAAAACACCCACATCTGCAAAGAATTTGATGTTTCAAAAGCAAAACTGTTTTGAATAATGTAAGCAACCGCGCCACCGGTCAAAATTATAAAGCCAAACCGCGTCTTTTCGTCTTCCGCGTTTTTTATTATTTTTACCAAGTAAAAAAATAGAACAACCAAAAACCCGAGATAAGAAATGAACCCAACAGCACCGGTAGTGGCAAGTATTTCCAGCGGATAACTGTGCGGCTTGTCCCAAACCGTTTCAGCAAAAGAATATTTTAAAAATTCTGGATTGTAATGCTTGTCAAAAGCGTCCTGATAATTTTCCGGCCCCCAGCCCAAAACCGGCTTGTCGCGCCACGCTTTCAAGGCGATTTGCCAGGCCATTAAACGCGTCTGTGCCGTCCCCTCTTCCGGCGATACGCTCAATACGCGCGCGACCATGGGAAAATTATTTTTTAAGTAATCACTTTTTCTATTATAAATAAATAAAGCTCCGAGCGACAAAAAGCCAAGAATCATAGCCGCCAATAAGAAAAATTTTATTCGCCAATTTTTACTCCTCGCCGACCTCACCCCTACCCTCTCCTTATTAAGGAGAGGGAGTAAATCCCCCCTGCCCCCTTTGTTAAAGGGGGTAAAATTGTTGGCGCCGAAGATTAAATACAATATCCAAATAAATGAAATTCCCGCGATTAGTCCCAAAAAAGCGCCGCGCACGCCGGAAAAAAGCAAGGTTGTGAAAAGAAAAATCGCGGCGGTGAAAAAAAGACAACGAATAAAAAATCCCCCCTGCCCCCCTTTATACAAAGGGGGTAAATGCAATCCCCCCTGTTGCCCCCCGTCCCCTTTAACAAGGGGGGTAAAAAGGAAAAACAGGGCAAAGCCCAAGAATACCGGAATTATCAAATAACTCGCGAAAAAAATCGGATTGCCTATCATGCCGCTCAATTGCGCTCCTTTGCCAATTATATTGTTAAAAAAAGAAATTTTAGGACCGAGCCATGCCAAAAGAGATGAAATGACGGCGATAATAAAAATCCAAACGGAGAGGTTACACCAGTTCATTAAAACGCCTGACCTCACCCCTGCCCTCTCCTTAGCAAGGAGAGGGGGTAAATCCCCCTTACCCCCTTTATACAAAGGGGGTGTTAAAAAATACCTTAATAAAAAATAAAACGCCGCGAAGTGGAGCCAGACGAATACGCCCTGCGCCCTTTGCTGGTCGCCCCAAAAACTGCGGGTGAAATCAACGCCGAAGGCGGCGGAAATTATTTGGACGGCGAAAAAAATTATGAGAAGCCAATCTAAAACCGTCATCCTGAATGAAGTGAAGGATCCCATGGACGTTGCGGATTGCGACGGGATTCTTCGGTCTTCGGCTTCAGAATGACGAAAACGGCGGGAATAATAAACAACCGCCAAAGCAACCAAAATCTCCACCAATGCCATAAACAAAATTGTTTTGCCGAAATGCCAAGGATACATCGTCCGGCTGGTGAAAACGAGGGGCAATAAAAAAGCCGCATAAAGGCCAATTTTTATCCCGTTAAATAGTTTGTTATTTTTAAACATATTAAAACTGCCTGTTGTCAAAAATAGGCAGTTAAAAAACTATTTCAACAACCGTTCAATTTCTTCTTTCAACGGCGGCAAATCCTCTTTTATCGTCTTCCAAACTATTTCTTTGTTTACGCCGAAATATTCGTGTATCAATAAGTTTCTCATATCTATCATGTCTTGCCACGGAAGATGAGAATTTAACGCTCTAAAATCAAGCGGTAAATTATTCGCCGCTTCGCCGATAATTTCCAATCTTTTTACCACCGCGTCTATTTTTTCCATCAAATTGTAAAAATCCGCTTCGCTTAAACCCTTTGTATAATCTTCAATAAATTCTATGCTTTCCAAAATATGCTTAAGAAAAATTTTTGCGTCTTTGATCATATATTTTTATTTCATCTTTATAAATATAATCTTTCAGCAACGGATGTATTGAGTTATAGGTTAGTAAGTCAACTTTCTTGCCCACTGATTTTTCAAGCGTTCTTTTTAAACCAACGAAAAAAAACAAACCCTTTGGTTTCTCAAACTCCACTAACATATCAATATCGCTATCCTTTTTTTCCTCGCCACGCGCGAACGAGCCGAAAACAGAGGCCTTAACCACCCCGTTCTTTTTTAAAATCGGCAATATTTTTTCTTTTAACTCCGCTATTTTTTTATCTAAATTTTTTGTCTTTTTCATGATGTTATCTTAACATTTTAAAAGGATAAAGTCAATTTTCAGCCAAAATCAACCCCGCCCCAGTTTCTTAAACTGGGGCGGGGTTTTCTATGTCAATCGTTCGGTAAAGACGCAAAATTTTGCGTCTCTACATCACAGTATTAGTAGGTCAGAGTCTTCGGAGTGAGCGGCAGGCTGTCTACGGTCGCAATGTCGTCTGTGCCGGTAGTGTCCGTATTGTCGTCCCAAATGATGTCGCCGGCGGCCATGTTGACGGAGAGCTTGTCGTTGGTGCCAGCGTTCTGCGTGTCCATCGTGATGATGAACAGCTTGGTGGCGCCAGCCGAAATCTCAACATCGGTCATGCCCGCGTCAGTAATGGCGGTATCGCCAAAGTTCTGATTGCCGGCGGCAACCCAGTTGGTGGTTACCAACAAGTTGCCGGAAGAAATGGAGTCTTTGTAGATCTTCAATTCTCTGTCGGCGGTGTTGGAAATATCAGTCTGACTGATAGCGAAGTTCAAAGCCGCAATGTTGGCTGAATAATTACCGGTATTGGCGGAATTGGTGATATTGATCTTGGCTACAGTCATATCGTCTCCTCCGACTGATGCTCCGCTTGGGGTATCCGCGGCAAAGGCAACGGTGACTTTGGTCTTGTAGACGGTCATCTGGTTGCCTCTTACCTGGACGTCAGTGGTTCCTCCGATGTCCAAATAACCGCTGGTAATGCTCTGGCCGGAAGAAGCTCCGGTGGCGGTTACAGGCTCGTTGGTTCCGTCATAAGTCGGATAAACGCTCAACTCATGGGTGGAACCGGAGGTGCCGCCCGCGTCAGAGGAAGTGACATCGCCCTTGACCGTAATAATCTTATTGCTGTTCCTGGTGATGGTCAGGGAAATGCCGCTGAAGGCGCCGTAAGTCGTGGTGGCGTAATCGGTGGTCGGGGTTACCGCCTGGCCGACCTGGGTTGTGCCGTCATACAGCTTGATGTTCTTGATGGTGCCGGTGCCGGCAGTGGTCATCAAGTTATTCAAGACAAGCTTGGTGATATTAATGTCTTCAGCCGCGTCAGCCGCCAATTTGAATTTGGCCAAAGTCTGGTCGGTAGCGCCCATTACCAACTGCTGGGCTAAGGGCGAATCCGTATCAAGAGTAATGGTCAAATTTCCTTGGGCGGAAATATAAGCCGTCTGTAAGGCGATATCGGTCGGATCGTAACTGGCGGAAGTGCCGGTATTTACTCCGGTAGCGGTCAAGCTGCCGAATTTAATGACCGGAGCCAAGGCAGTGGCGCTGTCAGCCACGCTGGATTTGATGTCAGCGTAGACGTCAACGATATACTGCTGGCCGGCGCTAATTCGGATGGCCGAGCTCGGAGTAAAGGTGTAATTTCCGGCGGTGGTGTTCAGGGAGGAGACGGTTGAACCGATTTGAGTCGTTCCATTCATTATCTTCAAGTTCTGGAAGTTGTCGCCCATCTCCGTGGTGGAATCGTCAGCCAAGACGATCTGTGTGACGTCAATGGCTTCGCCGGCTCCGGCGGTGATGATAAAGGACGCGATCTGAACGTTGGTCGCGCTAACCGTGCCGGAAGGACTGGCAGACGACCTGTTGGCAAAAGCGGTATTTTTTACCGCAGAAGCCGTACCAGCGGCAACAGTCAAAGTTCTGCCGGTCTGGGCGGTCGAGGTTATGGATGTAAGCGTGGTCTGCCCGGTCGCGTTAGCGGCGCCAGGGGTGACCAAGTCGGCATGAACGGTATCACCGGCGTCAACAGTGCTGTCAGTGGTGTCGGCCACAATCGTCAAATAACGGGTAGAGGCGGCCGGAATGACAAAGGTGTTGCCGAAAGTGTAATTCGTGCTGTCAGTGCCGTTATCGCAAGTCAAGCTGGTGTCAGTCGTGCCGACCTGCGAGCCGTCCAATAACAATTTAACGTTCTTCAAGACGAAGGTGCTGCCGGTGGTGGTGGCGCACTTTACGGTTAAATTGTCAACCTTGACGGCTTCGCCCGCGGCGTAGAAGCTGAACTTTGACAAGGTAAGGCCGGTGCCTCCGTCGGCAATGTTGCCGGTCGGAGAATCGGTGGCCACGCCCAAGGTCAAAGTGCCGGCGGAAACAGAAGTTCCGTTTCCGGTAGTCGGCTCAATAACGCCGAAAGCGGTGGTGGTGTTAGTGATGTTCGGGGTCACGTAGACGCCATAGCTGGTGTCATACAAGACAACATCGGCCGATCTCTGGATGGTGAACTTAAACACTCTGCCGGAGCCGCCCGCCATGTCTCCGCGCAAAGCCAATTGCTTGGTAACGCCGGAATTAATGACAATGGGGCTGGCCGACAAGTCAAAAGTCAAGGTATTGTCAGCGGCCAAAACGCCGGTGGCAATCTGGACGCCGGCCAATTCCAACTTGATATTTTTGATATCAGTCGTGGCGATGGTGCCGACCATAGTGAACTTCAAGTAGCTGATTTGCATGTTCTGCGAATCAGCGGTGGCGTTCAAAGTCCAAAGGGTCTTGTTGGCTTCATCGGCTTTGACGGTGGAAGGATGCGTATTGGCATAACTTGATAAATACAAATGTCCCAAGTCGGTAACCGCGGCGGTGCTCATTGAGTTGCCGGTCATCGGGAAGGAACCGCTCACGCTCGCTCCGTCGGTAACGACGGAAGAAGCGGCGACAACTTCAAAGCCGATGGTCTTGCCGGAAGACACGGAAGTGGAACCGCGCGCCAAATCGCCTTTCAAGGTGATGGCTTTGGTGGTTCCTTTGGAAACCGTGAACAATCCGCTGGTGGCGCTGAAAGTCACAACCTTGGATGAGAAGGAAGTGTATTCAGTCAATTTGGTATTTCCATCGTAAAGATAGAGATTGCCCAAATCGCTGTCAGCGGCGATGCCGACTCTGTTAAACTTAACGGTGGTGACTTTCACGTCGCCGTCAGCCGAGGCCGTGAAATTAACCTTGGTAAAAGGAATCAAGGCCTGCGGATATTCATTGCCGGTTGAATCGGCGATAATGCTGGCTGAAGCCGGGGTGTCGCTAGCTAACGCGACGGTCAAACCGGTTCCAGCTCCCGCGGATCCGCCCGCGCCGGCGGAAGTGTCGGTCAAAGTGGCGACCGCGCCGGTAATGTCAGAACCGACTGTCGGTTTAGCGATAGTGGCGGAAATGACATCGTTCCAATTGAAGCGGTTAGCCGTAAAAGCGGCTTCGCTGGCAATTTTGGAAGCGGTGCCGTCGGAATTGACATAATAAACATCGGCCGAATCACTCCATTTTACCAAACTGCCGGTCGGATAAGCGGTCGCGCTCACTTCGCCGGAAGCGATAGTATAGTTGGTGAAAAAGGCGTCAGGAACGTCAACTACTCTCTTCGCCCAATTTGATCCGTAAAGAGTGGAAGCGGTCGTTTCGCTGGAAACCCATTTCAGGCTTCCGTTCGGCTCAACCGCGTACACCTTGGGATCAGTGGTAATTTTAACTAATTTAACGCCTGATCTCATCGTGACATTCTTGCCCAATGGGTAAGATTCCAGTTCGCTCTGCGGAATGGTTACCACGGAAGAAAAGTCACTGTACCAGGAAAAATAGGTTGTCTCGTTGGGGAAAACATATCTCTTGCCGTCAGCGGCCAAGTAATAAACGGACGAAAGTCCGCTCATTTTAATCAAGCTACCGGCGGAGGCTGTGGCGCCCGCAGAGGGGGCAACCACGACGCTCATGGAAAGCACGGTAACAAAAATGGTGCTTATGGCAAGGATTTTGCGTAATTTTTCCATAGAAAAATTTATCCTTTCTTGTCTTTGGAAATTTAAATTGTCTGCTTTACCGGACAAATCAGCCGGAATCCCGCTCCCCCACACCTATGTGCGCAAACGCTAAGGCATGAAGGATAAATCATGGGGGAATCTATCCTGCCCACACTTTCCGCTGTTGCGAATATAGGTGTGGGGGTTGCCCGATGAAATTAAAATTTAAGAATTTTGGTTCCGCTGTACGGCGGAACATTTCATCGCGCTAGCTTGCTGGTTTGTTCGGAATCCCGCCGTCGGGCGGGACAAAAAGCAAACTTTACATATTCCAAAAACAAATTAAATTAATTTTTACAGAACCTTCCCGCAATACTGCGGGATCGACCTTTATGGGTCTGCCCTCCACTAATGTGGATTTGCCAGTTCAAAATTTAATCCCCCTTATCCCCCTTTATCAAGGGGGCAATAATAAATTGGCAAACTCACACTAATTATTCCCTAACAAGCTAAAAGCTAATAAGCTATTCCCTATTCCCCCGTAGTTGTCGCGTTACCGCCCTGTCCTGAGTTTGTCGAAGGACTATCACTATTCGCCCCTTCGCCAGCAACTTCTTTATCAATCGCCTTACCCGCTTCTTCCAGTTTATTCAAGGTGGCGTCGTAATTTTTTTCATCAAACAATTTTTCCGCCTCAATAAGCGCGCCTTCCGCATTTTTCTCGCCGGCAATTTCAGAAGCAGTGGAGGTGGCAATTTCTTCCTGTTTCTCTCCGCCACCAACCGCTGTTTCATTATTTTCCTGCGGAGACAATTGCATCCCCCTATCCTCTTTTCCCAAGTTGGCTCCGAACACTTTCGTCTCTTCCGTTTTTTCCTGGCCGGCGGAGTTAATGTTTTTTACCATCATTTTTCCCAATTTCTTCTTGGCCGTATTTATTTCTTTTTTAAAGTTGTCGGAGAGCTTCTCAACTTTCTTTTCCTTTCCCCCGTTTTCATCCGCGACCAATACCTGCGTAATTTCCTTGGCGCGGTTGCCGGCAAACTCTAAAGCCAGCTTCGCTTCTTTTTTGTCGTCAAAGGTGAATGAAAGGCGGGTTTTTTCACTGATGATTTTCGCGATATATAATGAATCGCCGGGTTTTGTGTCACGAGCCGCTTTCAAGCCAATCACGCCTCCGCCCAAAGCGAAAAACAAAATCAAAACAATAGCCCACACCGGTTGAGGCAATTTTCTCATCGTCTCAAAGGGAAATGTATTCTTTAAAAATTCAACCGCCAAACCAAAGCGGCTAAGCGGAACGATCGGTTCGCCTTGCGCAATCTGGCGCAACAAAATATCCCTGCTCTCTTTTTTCCATTCCGCAGCGGGTTTTATAATTCTTAAATTATTTAATTTTTTGAGCAATTCCTTCTCGGTCATTTGTATTTTTTTGCCCCCTTTGTATAAAGGGGGTTGGGGGATTTATATTTTCTTCACGTTTTTAAACCCCCTTAATCCCCCTTAATGCAAGGGGGGCTTTATTACTCAACATTCATCAACTCCCTCAACGCTTTCAGCGCGCGATACACCAATACGCGCACGTTGCCATTCGTTTTGTCCAAAATCTCCGCTATCTCGCCGACAGAAAAACCTTCCACGAAACGCAAAACAATTATCTCCCTGTATTCATCTTTCAGTTCGGAAAGTTTTTTCTCCACTTTCGCCAGTTCAAAAGTTAATTCTATTGTTCTTGCCACGTCCTGTTTTTCATCAATAACGTCCTCCACCCCTTCTGTTTCGCCTATGGCGGCGTTATTTTGAACAGCCTTTTCGCGGTAATAATCAATAATCAGATTACGGGCTATTTTGTAAAATAAAGATTTTAAGGTTTTATAATCAGTCAGGCTGTTATTTTGAATATGATTCCACGCTTTTAAAAAAACAGCGGAAGTCAAGTCTTGCGCTTCTTCTTCGTTGCCGATTTTAAAATAAGCAAACCTGTAAATATAATCTAAATATAAATCATAGGCCCTAATAAAAGCCTCTTTATCTCTGTTTTTCAACCTTGAAAACAATATTTTTTCTCCAATTTTCCCCTTTTTTATGGGAGAAGGAAGGAGTTTTATTTCCATTTATTTATACGTAAAAATTAAAATAATGTTACACCCCTTAAAAACCGCTTTCTTAAATTAAAGGCGCGAATAAATTTTAAATATAAAAATAGGCTAATATAAAGCCCTTTTTAGCTATTTTAAAAACTTTTTGCGGGATTCCGTCCGGCAAAAGAGTAATAATTTGCGATTTAATTTATGCACAAATCCAATTATACAATACAAAAAATAACACAACTGTCCTTAAAAAGCAAATCAGAATAGGCAATAGGTCTCGGACGTGTGAGTCGGAATCCCGACTTCCGCTTTGCGGAACGTCGGGACATATTGCCTATTCCCTAAATATATGAGAATATATATTTAAGTCCACATTCTTGTGGACAGAAGTCATTCGTGTGTGCGGTCCTGCAGTACTATGTGATAATGCCGCTCCGCCCTTGGGCGGATAACTTAAAGTCCACAAATTTGTAGACAGAAGTAGGCGCATTTATGATTGAGGCTATAAAAAAACAATATACCCCCCCTGCTAACCCGATATGGCTATCGGTGTCAGAAGCGGCCAAACTTGGCGGCGTGCAGACAAAAACTATTCGGCGCGCCATTCAGGCCAATGCCATTAAATATAAGGTGGTAAAAAACCGCTATCTTATTGATTTTGTTTCAATTATAACTTATTTGCGCGCCAAAACCAAACTCAAAAACAAATTCAATGCCTTCGGCATCGGAAAGTATGTGGATAAATGGAAGGGGGACTAACCCTGGATTCCGGCTCGGAGGCCGGAATGACAAGGCCGTGTCGCCAAACTCAATGCTAAATTTTAGCTTTTATTCTAAAATTAGCAATTCTTGCTAAAAAAACGGCAAAAAGTGCAGTGCTAATTTTAGCCAAAAATTTTAATTGGCGACAGGCCCGACAAATGACTCTCCTTTGGAAGGAGGGTTTTTTTATGTTAGAATTAACTTATGCAGATAATCAAAAACAAAAAGTTCAGCGAGAAAATATTCAAAGTCTTTCTTGTTATTTCCGTCCTTCCCCTTTTGCTTGTCGCCGTAAACAGCGTTAATGTCACCGTGAAAACAAGAAAACAAAATATCGCCGAGTTGCAAGCGCTGGCCATTGAAACTGCCGGAGAAAAAATTAAAAATTTTTTGGACCAAAAAATAGAAACCTTCCATCTCGTCGTCAGCGCTCCTGTTTCCAATCTGGCGGAAGTGGACGAAAGTAATTTAAACCACCTTGTTGAAAGCGTCCGAACAGCCGCCGGCGACGTTAGCGAAATCAGTTTCATAAATAAAAACGGCGCCGAATTAGTCAAGCGCGGCGGAACTGTAAGGGCGCAAGATTTTGCGCCCCTACAAAATATTTCCGCGAATCCCGAATTTAAAGCGACTGCGGGCGGAAAAAATTATTTTGGACCTGTTGTCTATACTGAAAACGGACCAGTGATGCGGTTGGCCGCGCCGGTGGAAAACAAGGACAAAGAAATAATCGGCGCCATCTCGGCTATTGTAGACCTTAAATCGCTCAAATCAATCGTGGAAAAAATAAAGCTTGGCGAGACCGGTTTTATCTACGCCGTTGATGACGCCGGCTATTTAATAGCCGCCGGCAAACCCTTTGCCCGAAACGGCGACAATTTGAAAAACATTAATCTGGTAAACGACTTGGTAAAAGGAAATTTTCACGACGGCCTTGAAAAAAACGACCGTTACGTCAATTCGCTTCGCGATGAAGTCGTTTTCGCGGGCCGGCCAATGGGAAAAGTGAATTGGTTTATAGCCAGCGAATGGCCGAAAAACGATGCTTTTGGCGTAATTGACAGCATAATAAAACAATCAATTATAATCGCTATTTTTAGCTTTATTTTGGTTATTGCTTTGGCTTTGATAATGACGCGGCAGGTGGTTAAGCCGATTGAAGCGCTTAATCGCGGCGCCGCGGAAATATCCAAGGGAAATTTGGGCTACCGCCTTGATTTGAAAACAGGCGATGAATTTGAAACATTAGGCGCCAAATTTAATGAAATGATTAAGGCGCTGAATGAAAACAGGAAACTGCGAGATGAGTTCGTTTTTATAGCCGCGCACGAATTGCGCACGCCGGTCACCGCCATCAAGGGCTATCTTTCCATGATAACGGACGGCTCGTTCGGCAAGGTGCCGGCAAAAATCGCCGAGAACCTAAAAATAGTAAACGGCGCCAACCAACGGCTGGTCCAGCTGGTGGCCGACCTTTTGGAAGTCGCCAGAGACGAGTCCGGAACTTTAAAAATTGCCCTCACTCCCCTTTCCATGAAAGAAAGCGCCAATATCGCCATCGAAGAACTCGCTTCCGTTGCCAAAGAAAAAAGAATAAAAATAAAACATAACAATAAGTTTGCCGATAAAAAAGTTAAAGCCGACGCCTACAAGTTAAAAGAGGTCTTGGTTAATCTCGTAAGCAACGCCATTAAATACACGCCGGCCGGAGGCGTTATAGAAATCAGCCATGAGATTCACCCCGGTGCCTACAACGCTATGGGCGCCGGGATAAAAAGCGACTACTTAATAACCCATGTTAAAGATAACGGCATAGGCATAGCTCCGGAAAATATTAATAAATTATTCGCCAAATTCTACCGCATTAAAACAAGGAAAACCGCGTCGGTTGAAGGAACGGGCCTTGGGCTTTTTATCTGCAAGGAAATCGTGGAAAGGATGCAGGGAAAAATTTGGGTAAGTTCCGAATTGGGCAAAGGCAGCACTTTTAGTTTTAGTTTGTTGTTGACTTGAAATTAGCTCGATAGCTCGATAGCTCGATAGCTCGATAGC
>CAZZBC010000022.1:0-14859 GCA_964652175.1 uncultured Gammaproteobacteria bacterium
CCCCTAACGAGGTGTTTCACCGCCAAAATAATTAAGCTTTGGATTAGAATTTAGCAAACGCGTCCCCGATTTTAAAAACAGGGCCCGCTCACTCTTGGTCTTGTTTTTATTTTTTGCCTAAATATCTTATTCTTTTGGCGACCGGGTGTACGATGGATTTTCGTTGTCCAACATGCCTTTTTCAAAAGCTTCAATGTGTGTTTTTAAATCCGCTATATTCTTGGAAGTAAATTCTCCGGCCGGCTGCTCAATCCCGCCAATGCTCAATATTCCGCCCTGATGAATGGTGCCATGATTCCATCCTCCCGGCCCCTCAAATCCCAATTTTCCGCTCCTAAACAATATGTTAAATTTTTCATGACCGTAAGCATTGCGTACGACCAACACCCCGTCATTTCTAACGGCTACTTTGCCGACATTTTCTCCGAACAATTTTTTAACCCCCTCGTCAATTTCATCGGCGCCAAAAATTCTCATATAGCCTTCTTTCTGCGTTCCTCCCAAATCCGGCGGCATTTTTCTGAAAGCGTTCTGAAATTCCGCCGTGTCGTATTTTATATTAGTCCTCTCGCTCAACTCAAAAAATTCTTTTGCTACATCCGCTCTGTAAAGAATATTTTTGTGGCCTGTCCAAAATTTAACTTTGTCTATGTCTGATGGCGATAAGCCTTCCTTGTCAAATAACTTTATCCCCGCCGCTTCCGCGTTCTCAATCGTTATTTCCATTTTTCCTCCCTGGGCTGTTTGAAAATCCGACGCGGTTTTCAAAATCAATTCTTTCAGCTGATTTACATCGTTGTCCGATTTAATTTCAAAAGCGCCGATAATTTTTCCATGCCTGTCGGCGATTCCGATCAAATCCGCTTTGCCATCGCTATTGATGTCAACGCCTCTCATTCCCAAACCGTAGTCATTTTTAAAATCTATTTTTATTTCCTGTCCCAATGTTTCATAAAGCATCTGGCCTTTGGCATATTTTTCATAATCAAACCCAGAAGATAATTCTTTTACGCCGGCTGGTTGTTTAATCATTTCCTCAATATGGCCTATTCTCACCTGTTTAGTTTCCGGATCAAGGGCGGTGATGTCTCCTTTCGCGTCCACTTGCATTATGTCGCCCTGATAAACCAAATTCGGAACTTTTTTATGTAAAATTTCTTCAAACGTTCCTTTCGGCACTTTGGAAATCCACTTGTCCAGTTCGGCCGGATTCTGCGGCGGCGCGCCCTTGTCTTTAATTAAATCTTTGAATTCATCGGAATGTTCTTGTATATACTGACCCACGACATGGCGGGTGGAAGCGGTCTCGGCCCATTGTTTCACATCTCCCATTTCTTGCTTATACCCCAATTCTTGGGCGTGCTTAATATAAATTTCTTTGGCCAGGCCAAGCGACGAAGCGCCTTTTTTAACTTCCAATTCCTCTAATGCCGCTACTCCCGCCTTAGCCGGAGCACCGAGTATAGCTTCGTGAGCGGTAATATTAGACACCCCCGCGGGCGCGTTAGACATGGCGGCGTTGGTTATCCCCGCCGGAACATTGGCTATTGGAGCATTTGCCATTTCAGCCTTTGCGCTAACAATATTGGAAATAGGAGCGGGCTGTTTTTCAAAGCCATGAACAACTTCTTTTATTTTTTTGGATAAAGCTGACGGCAGGCCGCTCTCCCATAATTTCTGGATTGACTGCGCCAAAGTTTCTACCATCATACCCGCCACCACCGCCTTGGCCGCGGTTTCGGCGTATCTGGCGCCCATAGCCAAGGCGTCAACCGCGCCATACTGGGAAACGACCTTGTCCAAATTTTGCAGGTGTTTTGAATATTTGTTAATTATCTCTTCTTTTTTCCTCGCTTTTTCTTCTTCAGTCAGTTTTTTATCCGCTTCTATATCTTTAATCTTTTTATCAATTCTTCCTACCAACTCTCCTATGTCAATTTTTAACGCCTTTTGCAGAAGCGAGCTTGCCGTCCCGGGAACGGGATTATTTTTAAGGCGGTTCAAAATATCCTGCGGTATATTATTCTTATAAGCTTTTTCCAAATCTTCCCGCGACACCTCTTCTTTTCCCTTTTTCGCCTCTTCATAAATTCTCCACGCTTCCTCGGCCGCTTTGTCAATGTCTTCTATTCTTGTTTTTTCAATAACCTTTTCGTTTTTAAGCCGCGCTTCTTTAGCCGCTCCCGCGCCGCGGGCGAAAAACATGCCCCCCATCATCACGTAGCGAAGCGGCGAAGCAATGGTAGGGCCGGCAATGTCCGCCACAGTCCTGCCGTATTTTAAAGTGTTGCCAGCTATATATCCCGGATTGGCCAATTTATGCCGCCACCAGCCGGTCTTTTTCTTTTCCGCTTTTAAACCGGCTATTTCTTCAATTTTTCCCCTTGCCAATTCCGCGTCTTTCTCAAAATTTTCTCCCAACGAAGACAAAAATCTTCCCATCGTTCCTTTTTTGTCAACCAAGCCGGAAGCGCCTTTGAATATCTTGGCAAAAAATTTATTCTTTCCTTCTTCAATAAAAAACCCCATATTGCCCAAACCCAGCCCGATTTTTTTCCTTTTCTCCTCCGGCATTTTTTTCAATTCTTCTTGAAGCACTTTAACCTTCTCTTTGATGGTTCCTGCCGTTTCCGCCACGGCTTCTTCAATAATCGGCGCCACCCCTTCCACCTGTTTCGCCTCTTCTTTGTTTACCCCCACTTTCTTTTCTTCCATAACTTTTTCCGCTTCCTCCAAAAACGCTCTCGCATATTTGATGGCAGCATCACCGGCCTCTTTTTTAAATTCTTCCGCTTCTTCCGATAAACCGACTCTTTTAAATTCCCCATACAAAAAATTCATATCCAGATAAAACGTTCCATCTTCAGTTATGGATTTTAACTCGGCTATCTCTGCTTCTAAATGCTCAATCGGATATTGTCTGTATAAATCTATAATTTTATCTCTATCGCGTGGGGTTCTGTAACTATTAATTATTTCCCTTGCTTCTTCTCTGGCCTCTTGCCTTTCTTCCTCCAATTCCTGCCGCGCTTCCACTTTTTCACCCTCTTCTTTTTCTTTTTTCAACTCCGCCAATTTATTAAAATGGTCTTGCAAAATTTCAAAATATCTGTCTTTCAAATCAGCGGCTTTGTCCGCCGCGCCATCGTCAATTAATTTAAAATACAACTCCGCAAAATTATCCCTCGCCATTTCCGCCGCTTCTTTCCTGTCATCTTTGTCCAACGCATCTTTTAATTTAATAAAGAATGCCGACATATCGCGCAAACGCTCGTTTATGACATCCAATTCCTCGTCTTTAAAAGCGGAAAAAAACTCTTCATAATGATCCTTTAATTTTGCGATAAATTTAATCTGTTCGAAAGATTTATTTATTTCCTCAACTGTTTCTTCCGCTTTTAAACGTTCCGCCTCTGCTTTTTCTTTTTCCCTTTCTTTCCTTGTAAACTCCTCTAGATCGGATTCCTTTGCTTTTATTAGTTTATCCATTCTTTCCTCATGTAATCGCCGCGACTCTTCATATGTCATGATTCCTTCTTTTTTTTCTTCGGTGATTTTCTTGTCCGCCGTCTCTTTTCCGTCCCCCCCTACCTTTTTTTGTTCTTCATTTGATTTTATAAACGTTTTTTCAGCTTCTTGCGGTTTGGACGTTTTTTCAAATTTCTTCCGCATTAAATCCCTTTCATACTCCGCGCACTTCATTCTTATTTCTTTTTGCTGTTCTTTTGAAAGATCAAGCTCATTTAAATCCTTGCCAAAAGAGGAATTGTTTTGTAGATACCCATCTAAATTGACATTTTTGGTTTGATCAAATAAACTCGGCGCGCCCGCCGTTTTTCTTTGTTCAAATAACTTATCAATGGATTCTGAAATTTCATTAAATATTTTCTGTCTGTGCTCTTCGGCCGCCTTACCTCTCGACGCTTCTCTTTCTTTCTCCACCAATTCTTCTATTTTCTTTCTTAAAGCCGGAGTATAAATTTCTTTTATATCAATTTCTCCCCTAAAAACTTTTTCCACTTTTTTGGAATAGACGGGAAGATTAATACTCCCTTCCCTGCCGCTGGTGCGCACCAAATTAAAGCTATTTAAATATTCTAACAATTCTTCTTTTGATTTTACACTTTCCAATCCTTTAAAAAAATCCTTCTCGCTAATTTCTTCTTTTCTCTGACCCATTAACTTCTTTTTTGCCCCTTCTATTTTTAGATCGGCATCTTTCACTACCCCCTCTACTTCTGTCACGTCCGTTAGCGTGCCTTCTTTTGTTTTAACAACATCCACCATTTTTTTGCCGGCGTCATTAACATTCTCAACAGCTCCTTTTGCCTTGCCAATAAATTCATCGACAACCTTCTCTGGCTTTTTTTCTATTGTTGGTTTTTCAGTTCTTTTTTTATATTCTTGCATCCCTTCATGCAAGCCGTTAATGACAGCTTTTTCTCCTTGACTTTTTCTTCCGCCTGCCGGTCTCCGATGTTGTCTTGGTCTATTTGGATTTCCTTCTCCCATATTATTAAAATTATTTTAAACTTCTCCTTACTTTCTCCAGCTGCCTCGCTTCTATCCTTTTAATAATCGCCATGATTTTTTCGTCCCGCTCTTTTTCAATCTTTCTTATCTCGCGCAAAAACTCGTCATACGCCTCTTTCATGAGTTTAACTTTTTCCTTGTCGCTTAATTTTTTGCTGTTTAAAATCTGTTTTAGATTCATATTTTTTCTTTATGCCAGCCGCATCGTATAATTTGTTTATTATTATTCATAAAATCCGCGTTAACCCTCGCTCTTATCGCTCATTTCTTTTTCAATCCCTTCTTCCAACGCTTCTAAATATTCCAGTATCTTCGGCATTTTGGCGTAGGCGTTATCGGCGGCCGTCTCGCGATAAATATGCGACAACTCATTCCGCAAATCGGTTATCTCTAGCCAAAATTCATCGTAATTCAGCAGGTCATTGTTGTACGCCTCCCGGAAGCATGTCTTGGGCGACGCGCAAATAACGCCCTTTTTCTCCTCCAAAAAGGCCTTAATCAATTTCCACGACAAATCAAAACAAATTTCAAAACGTTTGATGGCCGAATCCCTCATATATTCATTTTTTTCTTTTTCCAAAACGCTCCTTAATTTTTCCATCGCTTGCTTAAATTGTTCAAATTTTGCGTCTAACTTTCCCATATTTAATTTATTTTTTCAATTTTTTTTAAAGCAATCTTTTTAAATTGCGGCGAAACGAGCTTAAAATCTACAAAATCAATTTTGTAAAGAATATTTAAGTCCTCAATGTCGTCCCTTATTTCAGCCATAACGGCGCCGGGAACGGCTCTTTTCCCCTCAATGCCTATGTCTATATCAGATGTCGGAGAGCCGCCGCCGGCCACGCGCGAGCCGAAGAAAAAAATTTTATAATCGCTCAAGTCAAGATACTTGCCAACTATTTTTAAGATCATCTTTTTCAGCCGTTTTTTTTCTACTTTTTCTAAACGCATAAATTTGCTAACTTACTCCCATCTCGTCAACCGCCACGATTTTTTTACCTTCCAACACATTATACAAAAACACGTCTGTCATTTCCCGCCTATACCTGAATTCGCGCTGATCCATAACGGTAAAGTTTATTTCCCGCCCCAATTCTTTTTGCAATTCGCGGATCAGCCTTAAAAGTTTTGGCCGATCAATGCGGCCAACAATTAAAATGTCAACCGGAGAATTCTGGTTATTCACAAAGACGCCGGTTAAAATCAAAAGTTTTATTTTCCCCGCCCTTTTTAATTTATTTATAAAATCATCTTTGTGCAAAATTTGGGCTTTAACAATTAAGTCCTTAATTTCTCCGAACAAAGTGAAATCGGTGTTAACTTGGTAATACTTTTTTTCCTGGTTGCCGTGGTCGCTTTCATTCTCTTCGGCGCCATGATTATGCGAATCCCCCTGTCCGTCCTCGCCCGCGCGCTCGCTTGGAATAAGCAAACCGAACTTTTCCAAATTTTCCAATTCGCGTCGGACGGAATTCACCTGTAATTTTAAATTCCGCGCCAGTTGCCTGATATAATACTTCTTTTCGGGATGGAAAAGAAACGCCTTTAATATTTTTACTCTGGCGTTTGAGCCAAAAAGTTTGCCCAACATAATATATGAGTTATCCACTTTTATCTATTTATATTGTATAATAAACTTAATAAATAGTCAAAACTCCCCTTTATTTCATTTTCTATGTACAAAATAGCCCAATTAATATTAACGCCCGGCCAAAGAGCCAATACTGCCGGCGAAATTTTTGTCGCCCAGCCGGACGCCGACAAAGAGGCTTTGGCCGGCAAACTGTTTATCTTGATTGAAATTGAATCAAAAGGAACCGACAGTTTAAAAATCATCAATTTCCTGACTGAAAACTTGAACCGCAATTATTACCAAAGCGAAAAAATGATATTGCGGGAAAGGGTCAAAACCGTAAAAATTGAACATATTTTTGAATCGGCATTGGCAAAAACCAACAAAAGCTTGGCGGAATTTTGGCGCGCCGAAAAAATAAAAATTGAGCCGCGCTTAATTAACGTTACGGCGGGAGTTATTTACGAAAACAGCCTCCATTTCGCCGACATGGGGAAAAACAAGGCCTTTCTTATCTACAAAAGCCCTCACCGCCCTGTTCGACCGGACAAAAAAAAATTGCCCGCTTCGAATCAATTGGAATATAAGATTGTTGACATTATTGAACGCTCCGCTTCCGGCAGGATGAAAGAACCGGAAAAAGAAGCGCGGGCGAACGATAAAACAATTCTTAATAAATTATTTTCCAATGTGATCAGCGGTTCAGTTCCGGCGGGCGGATATTTTCTCTTTGCCAACGAAGCCCTGCCGGAATACTTATCATCCAAACAGATGGTGGAAATTTTTACCGCTTTGCCGCCGGCCAGCGCTGTCGAACAAGTTAAAAACTTGCTTTCTTCAATTAATTCCTATGTTTCTTTTCTGGGTATAATTATTAAAAATACGGCCGGCGCCGGCGAAATTGAATCAAGAAAAGAGATTAAATCTTCCTCTCTGGGTTCCATATCAAACCTAAAGTCAGTGGAGGAAAAAACAGAAAAATTATTAAGTTCCGGCGGAGGGCTGAATCTTAAGAGGGGGATTTCTTTTTTCAGCGCTATTATCGGCAAATTCAGCGGCGGCAAAAAAGATTCTTTAATGGCGCCGCTTAAGGATAAAATATTTTTTAAGAAAAAAACTGCCTTTATATCGCTTGCCGGAACCTACCGAACCGTCGGAAATATCGCTTCATATCTTGTTAATTTTATTTTCTACGCATTAAAAAATGTCCGTAAGTTGATTTTGGCGGTAACTGACAAGTCGGCGCGAGACGAAGTTACGGCTAAAATAAAAGATGCTTGCCTTAACGCCGTCCGAAAAATAAAAAATATTCCATTTTGGTTTAAAAATCTAAGCAAAAAAAATAAAATATTATTAATAATAATAGTCGTTTTTTCTCTGTTGTTTTTGGGAAATCTCGCGATGCTGACCCTAAAAAATAAGGACGCCAAAGAAAACAGCGCCTTCCTAAATTTAACAGAATTAATAAAACAAAAAGAAAATCAGGTGGAAGCAAGCCTGCTTTACAATAATGAGGATAGGGCCAAAAAGTTGTTAAGCGAAATAAGGGAATTATTGGCGCAACTGCCTCGAAAAAATGATTCTCAAACCAAAGAGTATACTGTTCTGTTTAATAAATATAATGAACAGCTGGAAAAAATAAAGCATGCGATAAAAATTGCCAACCCCGCCGAACTGGCCAATTTTGCCAATCTGGAAACAGCCGCCGGCCCTTCCAGCATAATCTTGGCGGGAAACAAAATATACGCCGGCGATGCGGGAAAAAAATTGATTTACAGCTTGGATATATCAAATAATTTAATAACTTCAATCTCAAGCGTTGAGGCAAAAATTGACGCCTTAAAATATCCGGCCAAAGATAAAAATGACAATATTTACTACTTAAACGGCAATAATATAATTCAGCTTGAAACCAAAACCGGAAAAGTAAAAAATCCGTCCATTGATATCGCGGCTGGCGCGCGAATTGTCTCAACAGCCGTTTTTAATAACAAATTGTATTTATTAGACGCTAAAAACGGCCAAATATACGTTTACGCCAAGGCGGGAGACGCTTTTCCGCCGCCCATATCCTGGCTCGAGGAGAAAAGCGATTTTGCCGACGCGGTTAGCCTGGATATTGACGGTTCTATTTATGTTTTGAAAAAAGACGGACAGGCCTTAAAGTATCTAAGGGGAGAAAAGGAAAATTTCACTTTAAACTCGGTGGAACCGTCATTAAGCAGCCCCCTAAAAATTAACGCGCAGGCGGAATCTGATTATATTTACATCTTGGAGCCGGTCAAAAAACGGCTGATTGTTTATGATAAGACCGGAAAATTTCTGACGCAATATGAATTTGAAAAACTGGCCGACTTAAAAGATTTCACGGTTGATGAAGTTAAAAAAACAATCTATCTCTTAAACGGCGCTTCTGTTTATAAAGTTGAGGCGACACATCTTGAAAAATAGAATTTAGGAATAGACGCAAAAACGCCCCGCAGAATTGCGAGGCGTTTTTTGTTTTTAAGCTAAAAGCTATTTAAGGGTTACCTTGGCTCCTGCTTCCTCAAGCTTTTTCTTCATTTCCTCGGCCTCCGCTTTCTTAACTCCTTCCTTAACCATTTTGGGGGCGCCGTCAACTAAATCTTTGGCGTCTTTTAAGCCCAAACTGGTTAATTCGCGCACCGCTTTAATGACGCCGATTTTATTGGCGCCGCCATCAGTAAGCTCAACATTAAAGCTGTCTTTCTCTTCGGCCGGAGCGGCGGCCGGAGCGGCGGCCATCATCATGGCCGGAGCGGCGGCGGAAACGCCGAATTTTTTTTCCAAAATTTTTACCAATTCGGCCAAGTCCAAAACGGACATTTTTTCAATCTCCTCCACAAGGGATTTGAATTTTACCGGAACTTCCGCGGAAGTTTCCTCTTTCTTTTCTTGTCCCGCATTTGCGGTGATTTCTTCTGTCATAAATTTATAAAATTTTTAATTTTGTAATTTTTAAAAATTTGGATATTAAGTTATTATTTAAAAATTAAAAATTATTTAATATTATTAATTATTTCTTATTCTCAATCGCCTTCAATACGTAAACCAAATTCCGCAAATTGCCGGCTAAGGCGTTGACAAAACCGGAAATTGGAGCGTTGATTGAACCGACAATTTTCGCATATAATTCTTTTTTGCCCGGCAGTTTGGCCAATTCCGCCATCTCTTCGGCGGTAAGCAGTTTTTTTTCCAGTATGCCGCCGACAAATCCTATTTTCTCTTCACGCTCTTTCCCAAATTTATCTATTATTTTAATCGGCGCCATTTCGTCGCCGAAACCAAAGACGGTCGCTATCTGGCCTTCAAACTTTTTAGCGTCCAAGCCTTCCATTTTTAAATCCTTAAGAGCCAAATCCATTAAGGTTTTCTTGGCCACATAATATTCGCCATCCTCGCTCCTTAATTCCCTCCTTAACTCTTCGCTTTCCTTCACGCTTAACTTGTTAAATTTGGTAAAAATAATTGACTTGGCCCTGCTGATTTTTTCGGCCAAATCTTTTAAGATCTGCTTCTTTTGCTCTTTTGTTTTGGGCATAAATATAAATTGTTAAAAATAAAAAAGCTGTGGATTGCCACAGACTGCCAAACTCGGCTTAATTAAGCCTCTTTAGCCTCGGTGGGTCTTACTTTTGCGCCCACTGTCTGCGGCAAATATTTAATTATTATTTTTATAATATCACACTTAAAAAATCTGTCAAGCACGCTCCTCGCGAGGGGCGGGGTCAACCCCCTTATTTTAAATCCCGTTAGAAATATTATTGTGTGTTTAAGATTTTACTTAATAAACAGTAAGTCGCAAAAATAAAAAATTACCATGTTAAACATTAAAATTTCTAACGGGACAAGTACTTCGCCTTATTGCTTACATGCTCGCTGTAAGTTTTACTGAAAATAGTTTTGCCGGTTTCCGGATCGGATAAAAAATAATTGTAATCCGTGGAAGTCGGGTAAATCGCCGCTCTTATGGCCTTCAAGCCCGGATTAGAAATCGGTCCGGGCGGCAATCCTCTATTTTGATAAGTGTTGTAGGGAGAATTTATTTTTGTGTCCTCGGCGCTATATTGCGGCTTATTCACGCCCAAAATGTAAGCGAGCGTGGCGCAAGATTCAAGGGCCTGGCCGTTTTTTATCCGCTCCCAGAATATGCCGGAAACCATTTTCATATCTTCCTCGGTTTTGACTTCCTTTTCCAGAAGCGAAGCCATGATGACAATGTCATAAATAATTTTCCCTTGCTTCGCTATGTCGACGCGCATCTGGCTGTTCAGTTTCTGGTCAAAATTGCCGAGCATCTTGCCTATAACATCCCCCGTCGTCGCGTTATTGAAAATCCGGTAAGTATCCGGGAATAAATAACCTTCCAGGCCGACCGTTGCCGGCTTATCGGACAAAAAATCGTATTTATCCAAAAAATTTTTATCTATGTCGCTATTTCCTTTCGCATAACCGGCCGCTTTTAAAAATTCTCCGGAACTGAATTGGCCGGATTTTTCAAAATAAGAAGCTATCTCGCGCGCGTTCCAGCCTTCTATTATTTTAACGATTGTTTCTCGGCTCAGCGCTTCGCCGTTCGCCAGGGTTTTCGCCACTTCCTTGATTGTCATCGCCGGATTCAAAACATATTCGCCGGCCTGCAATTTTGTTTCGTATTTCTTTTGCCAGGCATAAATTTCAAAATAAAATTTGGAGTTTATAAGGCCCTTTTTCTTCAAATTCGCCGCGATTTCTTTGACGGTTTCTCCCTTGGAAACGAAAAATTTTATGTCAACGCCCGCTTTGCTCGCCGCCGAGTTTATTCCCCGCCAATAAAAACCGCTGCCAATTAAAAAAAAGGCGATCAATAAAATAAATAATTTTGCAAAAATTCTAAACATAATGTCCTAAATTCTGGATACTGTATTCTAAATTCTATTTTTTACCAACGGCACGAAAGCAAATCCCGGGTATCTTTTTTCCTTAAAATCGCCCTCTCCTCTTTTGTCAACCGCCACGATATCCTGCGTTTCGTGTTGCCCGCCAAGAGGAATTACTAATCGCCCGCCGGCCTTAAGCTGTTTTAGCAATTTAGCCGGCATTACGGGAGCCGCCGCCGACACTAAAATTTTATCAAAAGGAGCCGATTCAGGCAAACCCTCATATCCGTCGCCGCAAAAGGTTTGCGCGACGCCTTTTTTAAAAAAATCATACTTGCCGATATTGCCGTCGGCAAATTCTTTTAACTCCGCTATCCTTTCCACTCCGTACACCTTCCCCTCCTCCCCGATCGCTTCGGCTAACAGCGCCGTAGTCCACCCCGAACCGTTTCCCACGTCCAATATCTTCTCCTTTTCTTTCGGCTGTAAAAGCTCCAACATAAAAGCCACGGTCAACGGCTGGGATATGGTCTGGCCGTGGCCGATGGGAAGAGGGGCGTTAATTTCCGCTTTGTCTTTGTCTTCCGGCAAAACAAAATCCTCGCGTTTTATTTTCTTAAACGCTTTTATCAATTCCGGCGTTTTTAGGACACCTTCTTTTATCAGTTTATTTATCAAGGACATTTTGCTATACTTATTATTAGGGACTCTAATTCCTAAATTCTAAATTCTTACTTCTAAATTCTATAATTTATGCCTTACGACATTTTATTCCTGCCTATTTTGGCGGGCGTCATCGCTCAAACAATTAAATTCTTCATTAGCGCCAACGGACAAAAATTTAATTTTAAAAATATCCTCGCTTACTCGGGCATGCCATCGGGACACGCCGCCCTGATTGTTTCTCTTGCTGCTATTGTTGGCCTGGAAGAAGGGCTAAGTTCGACTCTTTTTGCCATAAGCGCCATTTTAACCATTATTGTCCTTAGGGACGCCGTGGGCATGCGCCGTTACTTGGGCCAGCATGGAAAAATCTTAAACGCTTTAGTTAAGGACTTGGAAAATAAAAATATGCTTCCCGAGGATGTGAAAAAATATCCTCACCTTCTGGAACGCATCGGCCATACGCCGGCGCAGGTTGTCGCCGGCTCCTTAATCGGATTCTTGGTAAGTTTGATCGGATATTGGCTACAGTAATCCTTCGCCTTTTGGATTATAACCCTTTTTCACTTCCTCTCCATCTTTATATCCATCGCCATCGGTGTCAGGGCTGACTGGATCGGTATGATATTTATCCACTTCTTCCCCGTCGCCCAAACCGTCATTGTCAGTGTCAATTTTAAAAGGATCGGCACCATAAGATCTCTCTTGGCTATCCATTAAACCATCATTGTCAGAGTCTTTTTCTCTTTCCTTCTTGCCCGTTATAGCCACTAAGCAATCCAATTTCAAATTCTCATTCCCGATTTTGTCGCAAATCTCTTCATCGCCTTTTTGAAAGGCTATTTTTTTATTAATAACATCCTCGCATTCTTGTTTGACGTCTGCCGTCAAAACAGAACATTTGCCGCTGTCATCCCATTGCCAAAAAAATTCATTTAGGCATTGGGCTTTAAAATTTTCAACGGTTAAGTTTAAACATCTATTAATATCGTCTCCCGCGACGGTCTTTTTATAAACAAACAATTCCTCGCATTCTTCCTTTATGCCTTCATCCCTGGCTTCCCAGCAATACTCGCTATCATTGGCCGCATTGGCGATATTGTAAACGCACTTTGAACGCATGGGCTCAATAAACACGTCGCACAACTTCACGTCCTTTCCTTTTATTGCCTTGCTCATTTTCTGATAATATTCATAGCTGGGATCTAATTTTTTCTCTTCCTTTTGCGCCACTTCGGTTTCTTGGCCAATTCCGCTTGGCTTTACTGTTTTTTTGTTTTTAAAATAAAAAAAAGCAATCGCGCCAACGATGATGGTTATAATAATAATTACAGTAATTATTATTTTCTTTTTTGTCATATTAATCGCAAGTTAAATTCGTTTTTTCCTGCCATAAAACAGGGGTGACGCCAAGTTCGGAGGAAGTTAATTTCACTTTAATTTGCAAGTACTTTCCGCTCCGATCCTTAAGTTCAAGGGAATTCCAGGAGTCAACAGTATTCCAATCCTTGCTTGAAAGGCTGTTTTCGTCATTGTCGGCCCTAACATACATCGCTATAGTCTGTTTGCTGCCGGGAACGCTTTTTTGCCAACTGACCGTACCCCAATGCTGGTCGGAATAATCGCTGTTAATGGTTTTGCTTGTCCAAAATCCGGATCTTAAAAGCATGGCCCTGTTTAAGCCGGTCATATCGCTGTAAGTATAAGGATAAATCGATGAACCGACGTTACTAACGCTGTAAGTCCCAAGCGTGCTGCCGTTAGAATCAAAAACTCTTGTGTTGTCGGAATAAAGATTAACTGTCCACACTTGCCCGGCCGAATCTCCGCAAATGCCGTGCGGGGTGGTTCCTCCCGAATCTTTAGTAAAAAGTAAGCTGCCGCTTTGATTAATTTTAACCGCCAAGTTATCCGAGTAAGACGACCCCCAGATACTGCCGTCTAAATCCGTTGAAACGCCGGTAATCATATGCCCCAACTTAAAGGATGTCGCGGTTGAAGCGCCTTTTGCCAGCTTCCAAACACCGCCGCTGGAATCATTAGCCGCCCAGCCTCCGGGATTTCCTCCCCAAACATTATTATAGGGATCAACAGTAATGCCATAAATGGGGCTGGTTGAATACGAAGTTATCGCAAACGTAGAAGAGTCAATTTTTTGAATTTGGCCCGCGCCGGCGTTGGCTACCCAGACATTATCTTCACTATCAATGGCCAAACCATAAGGTCCTCCGCTGGTGCTTATTGTCTTTAAAACAGAGCATGAAGAGTCGTCGCCGGAAATTTTAACAACATTTCCGTCGCTATAATTTGCCACCCAGACATCGCCGTCCTTTTGGATAGCCAACCCTCTTGGCCCGTTTCCGGTTGAACATGTTTTTAAAAAACTGCCATTAATATCCAGCTTAGTAATATTCCCCGAGTCTCTGTTGGCTATCCAAACATCGCCGGTTTCCGCGTTCACCGCGGTGCGGGAAGGATTGTCTCCGACGCTGTAAACGCCTATCAACTTTCCTCTTGTTTCCCAAACGCTTTTATCCCAATAACAATCTATTAAGCTGCCGCTCCTTTCGCATATTCTTTTGTAGCCGTTGTAAGTCCTGATTTTGGAAACTTTATCATAGTTGGAATTGGCTATCCAAATATAAGGCGTTGACATAACCCTTCCTAATTTTAAGTAAGTTCCGCCGCTTGTGTCTTGGGCACTGCTTGTATCGCTGTCATCATCGTAGACAACGCTATCCCCGCTTCCGTCGCTCAAATTAATATTACTCGAAGCCAACGATTGGCACGTCCACTCGCAATTTTCGCAAGCGTCTCCGGCCGTACTATTACCGTCATCGCACTCTTCGCTTTCTCCTTCGTCATTGGTTGAGTGCACAGTCCCGTCGCCGCAATAAGTATTAACTTTCAAGATAAAACTTTTTGTTTCGCTAACAGCGCCGTACCCGTCAGTGGCCTTAATGCTGATAGTATAACTTCCATTCACCGTAGGAATGCCCGAAATAACGCCACTAGAGGAATTGCTTGACAAACCTGTCGGCAAACCGTCGTAACTGAAAGTGAAAGAATTGCCCTCCGGATCGGTGGCGCTAACAGTACAACTGTAAGAATTGTTTATTCTGGCGGTAGTTGCGCAACTGACCTTAACCGTTGGCGCGCTGTTCGTCACGCTGATTGAACACGTCTTCTCCGCCGTCCCGCCCCGGC
>CAZZBC010000023.1:0-14200 GCA_964652175.1 uncultured Gammaproteobacteria bacterium
TTTGCTAAATACTATCTTAAAAAATTAGCTAGATGAGTTTTGTAACCATCTCAATCAACTAAAATAAATAATGGAAAAATAAAAAAAGAAAAGGTAATAAAAATAATAGAGAATTTTGAAAATTCTTACCAAGCAATATGGGCTCCCGTTTTATTTGCTTATTGGCTTCCAATATGGCTAGATGATAAAAAGCTATCTCAGACCAATAAGAAACGATTGCAAAAAATAATTAGGGCAAGATACGACAAGGATAAAGAATATGTTTACGCGTTAAAATTTTATGATAATATTTTTTTATATTTGAAAAAAAATATATCAAAAGAATATTCCTTTGAATTATGTACGCCCAAAGAATTGATTAATTTTTTAAAAGGAAAGAGGTATTTAAAAAAGGATGTTGTTTCAATAAATAAGCGCAGTAAAGGCTGCGTTGTTTTCAGCGATAAAGTTATCGCGTCAAAAAGTTTATCAGAAGCGAATAAAAATCTTAAAAAGTTAGGATTGTATTTACCAAAAGAAGAAAAAGTTTTGCTCCAGAATATAATAAAAGGACAAGTGGCGTTTAAGGGGAGAAGGGTAGGGAAGGTTAAACTTTTATATTCAAAAAAGGATATGGCTAAAGTTAAAAAGGGCGATATAATTGTCAGCCCAATGACTGTTTCTTATTTTGAACCAGCATTAATTAAGGCTGCGGCTATTGTGACGGATGAAGGGGGAATAACTGTTCATGCTGCAATTTTTTCCAGAGAATTTAGAATACCGTGCATTGTTGGAACCAAAATTGCCACGAAGGTTTTAAAGGATGGAGATTTGGTGGAAGTGGACGCGGATAAGGGAGTTGTTAAGATATTAAAAAGAAAGTAATTTTGTTTACAATACTACAGTATTCCAGTATACTGTAGTAGAAAAATAATAATATGTCGGGGAAAGTTAAATACAATCAATTATCCGAAGATCAAAAGAAAAAATATCTCGGTGAATTTTATACGATGGTATCGCTGTTAAACGGCAGGGGAGAAGTGAAAAGTTTTTTTAAAGACCTTCTGACCTTGAGCGAGGTGGTTATGATTTCGCGTCGCATCCAAACAGCAAAAATGCTTTTAGCCGGATTGACCTATGAAGAAATACGAGAAAAATTAAAAATCGGACTTTCCACGATAAGCGGCGTGGATAATTGGCTGAACAATGGCTTTGGCGGCTACAAAAAAATAATTCAGAAATTTAAACGAGGGAAAGATAAATGATAATCCTACAGTATTCCAGAATACTGTAGGATAAGTATAAAATGGAAAAGTTGAAAATTGATTTGAAAAAAATTTCAAAAGAAGAAATCAACGCGATTGTTGATTTTTTTAATCGCGGCAAAGTTGTTGTTTATCCGACGGACACGATTTACGGACTCGGATGCCGGGCGGACGATGCGGAAGTAATAAGTAAAATTATTAAAATAAAAAAAAGAGAAAAAAGAAAGCCGTTGTTGGTGCTGGTGGATAGCATAAAGATGGTAAAAAAGTATTGTTATGTGAGCAAGTGGCAGGAGAAGGTGTTGAGAGGGGTATGGCTAAATAAAATCCCCCTTGCCCCCTTTATGCAAAGGGGGGTTAGAGGAAGGAGGGTAACGGTTGTTTTAAAGAGTAGAAAAAATTCCCCCTACCCCCCTTTTACAAAGGGGGCGTTATCGAAAAAATTGACCGGAGGAGGGGATGGCTTGGCGGTGCGGTTGCCTAAAAACGATTTTTTGATTAAAATTATAAAGAAAGTCGGTGTTCCGATTGTGTCCACGAGCGTGAATGTAAGCGGGGAGAAAAGTTTGACGAGCGTGAAGAATATTGAAAAGAAAATCCCCCCCACCCCCCTTTATACAAAGGGGGCAAAAATGGATTTGTCGAATTTGGTGGTTGACGCGGGAACGCTTAAGGGCAGGCCATCGATGGTGGTGGATTTGAGGGACGTCAATAATATAAAAATTTTAAGGAAATAATACTGGATTCCTCCCGCCGTCGGCGAGACGGGAATGACAGTTTTAGTTTATGCTCATAGATACGCATGCGCATTTAAACTTCAACGCTTTTCGGGAAGACGCCGACGAGGTGATTAAGCGTTCCTTGGAGGAAGAAACATTAATGATTAACGTTGGCTCGGATTACAAAACTTCCAGACGCGCTTTGGATTTGGCTAATAAATATGAAAAAGGAGTTTACGCGGCGGTCGGGTTGCACCCGATCCACCTTACCGACATTAAAAATGAAAATGGCAAATTCATCCCTGCCGAGGAGTTCAGTTATGACGTTTATGAAAAGATGGCAAGCTTTGAAAAGACGGTCGCTATCGGAGAAATAGGGCTGGATTATTATCACATCAGCTTTGACGCTGACGCGGGGGCGATCAAGGTCAAGCAAAAAGAAGTCTTTGTTCGCCTCTTGGAGTTGGCGCGCCGGGCGGATTTACCGGCTATCATCCATTGCCGGCAGGCGCACGATGATATGCTGGCGACGCTTAAAAAATTTAAAAAAGACAATAAAGATTTGATTCCGCGCGATCGACCGTGGGGCGTGATGCATTGTTTTTCCGGCGATGAAAACTTGGCCTGGGAATATTTTTCGCTCGGACTTATCATTTCTTTTACCGGCCTCATAACTTTTTCCAAACAATGGGACGACTTGATCAGAAAGCTTCCTTCTGATAAATTTATGATTGAGACCGATTGCCCGTATATGACGCCGGAACCGTTCAGGGGAAAAAGAAACGAACCCATTTTCGTGAAATATGTGGCGGAAAGGATGGCAGAGATAAAAAATTTGACGGTAGAAAGAGTAATGGAGATTACGACGGCTAATGCGAGAAGTTTTTTTGGAATATAAAACATAATGCGAATCTGCGAATGTATGCGAATACTGCGAATTATTATAATAACAATTATTATTTTTAGCGCCGGTGTTGGCGGTACGTTTATCGGTGCTACCTTAATAAAAAATACGCGACCGACTACGGCCGTGGATTTGCAATTGGATGAACAGGAAGCGACAATACGGGCAATCAATAAAGTGATGCCGGCGGTGGTAAGTATTATGATTTACGACCAAAACGAAAGCGTTTTAATAAATTTAGGCGAAGGAACGCAGGAAATAAAAAAGGAAAAAGTTCAGAAGGGGTCGGGGACCGGATTTTTAATTTCATCTGATGGCTTAATTTTGACCAACAAACACGTGGTTAACGTCGCCAAGGAGGAAACGGCGGAATATAAAGTAATCCTAAATTCAGGCAAACAGTATTACGCCCAACTTATCGGCAAGGATCCGATAAACGACCTGGCGGTTTTAAAAATTTTTGACAAAAATTTGTCCTATGTTGAGCTGGGCGACAGCGACAAACTGGAAATTGGAACAACCGTCATAGCTATCGGCAATACCCTTGGCCGTTACCAAAACAGCGCCACCAAGGGAATTGTTTCGGGGCTGGGCCGAAGCATTGCGGCTTCCGACCAGTCGGGAAATGCTGAAGCCTTGGACAACGTTATTCAAACAGACGCCGAAATCAATCTGGGCAATTCCGGCGGGCCGTTAATTAATTTAGAAGGGAAAGTTGTCGGCGTTAATGTGGCGATTGACGAAGCCGGTTCGTCTATTGGTTTTGCCATTCTTATTAATGATGCCAAGCCGGTGATTAGGACGGTGCGCCAGACAGGAAGAATAGTGCGTCCGCGCTTGGGCGTGCGCTATATAATGCTGACGCCGGAAATAGCCGAGGAAAAGGGATTAAAAAGAACAGGCGGAGCCTGGATCGCGGCCGGGGAAAACGGCGAGGCGGCCGTTTTGTCCGACTCGCCGGCCCAAAAAGGAGGGTTGGCGGCCGGCGACATAATTTTTGAAATAAACGGCGTAAAGTTGGAAGAGAAAAATACCCTGCTTTCCGTGGTGCAGCGTTACAAGCCGGGAGATAAAATAGGATTAAAAATCCAACGAGGAGACAAAATTATAATCAGGACGGTACAGTTGGACGAGTTTAAGTAAATACAATGCGAATATTGCGAATAGTAAATGCTTAAATATTAATTTAACGTTAAGGAAGAATTTCAATATTATTATTCGCATGTCCCGCATTTGTAGTTGCGGGTTCGCTCGCCTCGATTCGAGTCGAAGCGGGCGAAGCGAATAACTTATGATTGAAGTAAAAAATTTTACAAAAAAATTCGGGATGAATGTTGCTTTGGATAATATATCTTTTTCCGTCAAGAAAGGGGAGATTTTGGGCTTTCTGGGTCCTAATGGAGCAGGCAAGACAACGACCATGAAAATTATCACTTCTTTTTGGCTGCCAACGGAAGGGAGCGCGGAAGTAAGCGGATTGGATACGATCAAGGATTCTTTGGAAACAAGAAAAAAAATCGGCTACTTGCCGGAAACCGTGCCGCTTTATGAGGACATGAAAGTTTATGAGTATCTAAAATTTGTAGCGCAAATTCGCGGGTTAAAAAAAGAGGAAATACAGAAAAGGATAAATGAAGCAAGCGAGGCGTGCGGTTTGCGGGGAGTGATGCGCAAAACAATTGACGAGCTTTCCAAAGGTTATCGCCAGCGCGTCGGTTTGGCGCAAGCCATAATCCATAATCCGGAAGTTTTGATTTTGGATGAGCCGACTACCGGCCTTGACCCGAATCAGATCATTGAAATCCGCGAATTAATAAAGAAAATAGGGCGCGAAAAAACCGTTATTTTTTCCACGCATATTTTAAGCGAGGCGAGCGCCGTTTGCGACCGCGTGATAATAATTAACAAGGGCAGGATAGTCGGCGAGGGAACTCCCTCCGAACTGATGTCGCGAGCCGGCGGAAAAGAATTAATTTATGTAAAAATAAAAGGCAACAAGGATGAAGTATTGAAAAAATTAGGCGAAATGGAAAATGTGGCAAAGGCGGAAATTAAGGACAAAGAAGCTGATGACATTTACGGTTATGAATTGGAGCCGAAAGCCGGCGTTGACTTGCGCGAGTATTTGTCACTCACCGTAATGAACGCGGGATGGAACATACTTGAATTTAATAAAAAGTCGGCCAGCCTGGAAGATGTGTTTAGAGAGCTAACAAAGTAATTTTTCAATTTTCAATTTTATAATTTTTAAATTTTTATAATTTTTAAATAATATTCTAATTTTTAATATTTTAAAATTTGGATATTATAATATTATTTATAAAATTAAAAATTGGAAATTAAAAATTTTTAAAGATGAACAAAACACAATACGTCAAAGTAATATATACTCTTTTTAAAAAAGAGTATATGTCCTATTTCAATTCCCCCATCGCCTATATTTTTATCGGCGTGTTTTTGGTGGCCGGAAATTGGCTGTTTTTCAATTCATTTTTTATTGCCGGACAAGCCAGTTTGCGGCCGTTTTTCGCTCTTTTGCCTTGGATGTTTTTATTTTTGGCTCCGGCTCTAACTATGCGGCTTTGGGCGGAAGAAAAAAAGAGCGGAACAATAGAGTTTTTACTGACTTTGCCCATTACTGACTGGCAGGCGGTGCTGGCCAAATTTTTAAGCGCGCTTATTTTTACATTGGCGGCTTTGTTTTTTACTTTAACGCTTCCGATTACTATCGCTTTTTTGGGCGACGTTGATTTTGGCCCGATTATCGGCGGTTATTTGGGCGCCCTGCTTTTGGCCGGCGCCTATTTGGCGCTTGGTTTATTTATTTCCAGCTTAACCAAGAATCAGATCATCGCCTTTATTTTAGGGCTGGCGGCATCCTTTTTCGTTTTTATAATTGGCGCCGACTTTATTTTAGCCCAAGCGCCGCAAGCGCTCGTTCCGATTATAAAGTTTTTGGGGCTGGGCGAACATTTTTATAATATCGCCAAAGGCGTGATTGACACGAAGGATATTATTTATTATTTGTCGTTCATATTTTTATTTCTATGGCTGAACGTAAGAGTGATAGAGAGGAAAGGGTGGAGATAGCCCAGAATTAAGAATTGCGATTAAGAATTATGAACAAGTTTTTAAAAAGTTCAAATTCAGCTTTGACCATAATCATTATTATTGGCATTTTGGTTGTGCTAAACTTTTTTTCCTACCAAATATTTTATCGCCTTGATTTGACGCAAAATAAGGATTACTCAATTTCTGAAACAAGCAAAAGAACGGTTGGCGAATTAGATGACGTGGTGAATATTAAAGTTTATTTTAGTGAAAATTTGCCCAGCCAATACATTAATTTAAGGCAGGAGGTGGGCGATATTTTGGATGAATATGTCAATTATTCAAATAACAAGATAAAAGTTGAATTTATTGACCCGAAAGACGACAGCGAAACAAAACGCGAATTATACATGCTCGGCGTTCCCGAGTTGCAATTTAACGTCTTGGAAAAAGACAAATATCAGGTGGTGAACGGCTATTTGAGCATGGTTGTCGGCTACGAAGACAAAAAAGAAGCCATTCCGGTTATAGAGAATACCGCCAACTTGGAATATGACGTCACTTTAGCCATTAAAAAAGCGACCGGCAAAATAACGGCGGTTGTCGGTTTCGCAACCGGCAATGGCGCCGCGAACCCGGATAAGGAAATCAGCGTTGCTTATAAGGAGCTGGGCAAATTATATGAAACGCGCGAAGTTGATTTGACCGCCGAAAAGAGCGTGCCGGAAGATATTGACACTTTAATTATCGCCGGACCGAAAGAAAAATTCAGCGAAGACGAATTGAAAGCTATTGACGCGTTTTTAACCAGCGGCGGATCGCTTTTGATTCTGGCGGATGGCGTGAAGGTGGGAGAAGGCTTGCGCGCGGAAAGCAACGACATCGGACTTGACAAGTTGTTGGAAAACTACGGCGTGCAGATAAACCACGATCTTGTGCTTGACGTTTCTTCCGGCATAGCCTCATTTTCCCAGGGTTTTATAACTTTTTCCACCAATTATCCCTTTTGGCCCAAGGTTTTAAAAAGCGGTTTTGACAAGGATAATGTGGCCGTGGCCAAACTGGAAAGCTTGGTTTTGCCCTGGGCGTCAAGCCTGGATATTTTAACCGATAAGATGGATAAAGACGGCAGAGTGTCATATTTAGCTAAAACCACGAAACGCGCTTGGCGCGAAACAAGCAATTTTAATTTAAATCCAGAGGGGCCGCGGGAGAAAGGCGGAGAGGAACAGTACAATTTGGCTGTTTCCATTTTCGGCAAATTCGCGAGCGCTTACAATCAAGGCAATATTGGCCAAGGGCGTTTAATCATGGTTGGAGACAGCGATTTTTTGCGCGACAATTTTATCCGCCAAAATCCGGGCAATCTTTTATTTTTTCAGAACTTAGTTGACAGCTTAAGCTTGGATGAAGATTTAATTAATATCCGCTCCAAAGGCGTAACGGAACGTCCGATAAAAGAATTGTCAGAAAGCGCGAAAGCGGCCGTAAGATATGGAAATATTTTTGGTATGACTTTAGTAGTGGTGATTTTCGGGATGGCGAGATATTTTATAAGGAGAAGAGTATGATCCCGTTAGAAGCCGCGATCGTTTTTGGGATAAAACGTAACATAAAAACGTAAGATAAAATTATAAACATAATTTATGCAGGTCGATATTATTTAATCGCGATCTGCTTCTAACGGGATGAGGATATTAAAATTCGGGGCGATTTGGTGTATGAATTGTTTGTTTATGGAGCCGATTTGGCAGGAAATTCAAGACGAGCTTGACGGCTTGGCGATTGAGAATTTTGACGCCGATGATGACGCTGAAACGCATAAAAAATTTAATATAAAGGATGTGCCGACAACCATATTTATCAATGACGGCGGCAACGAAATTTTTCGTTTTGAGGGCATTAAAGAAAAAGAGGAATTAAAAAAAATTATAAACGAGCATCTTATTTTATGAACAAAAAAACTTTAATTTTAGGAGGAGCGTTGATAATTTTAATCGCCATCGCCTATGCTTACCAAGGGCCGCTTAAAAAATGGCAGGCGAATTTGGGCAAACCGAAAAATTTTTTGGCCAAGGCGGAAGTTGATAAAGTTGATAAAATGGAAATTAACGCTAACGGTAAGGCAACGACGTTGGAAAAACAGGATGAGAGATGGAAAGTCGGCGCCACAAAGGACTTTTATGTCAACAAAAATTTGGCGGAAAACTTGATTAAAAAATTAGAGGAGGCAAAAAAAAGCGAAATGGAGCTGGTGAGCGCCAATCAGGATAAGAAAAAAGAATTCCGGACGGATGAAAGTGGAATCAGCATAAAATTATACGAGCAGGGGAGCGTGATGGCTGATTTTGTTATCGGCAAGGCCGGAAGCGATTACATGAGCGCTTATATTTCGCAACCAAACACAAACAACACTTACGCCGTGATGGTTAATTTATACGATACGTTTAACCAAAATGACTGGCGGGACAAAATAATTTTTTCTTCTGAAAAGGATAAAATTGCCAAAGTCAGATTCCAATACCCCGGCAGGGAATTTGTCATGGAAAAGGATGGCGAAAGTTGGACCGGCAAAACTCCTTATAAATTTAAAGTGGACAGCAAAAAGATTGATGAAATATTGGACGTCATGTCCGATTTGTCAGCCGTGAAAATTCCGGAGCAAAATTTCACCGGCACGGGATTGGAAAAACATTTAATCATAGCGCAGGCGACCGGCGAAGGCGTGGATAATACGTTGATGATAGGAACTGAAAATGAAGACGGTCTTTATTACGCCAAAAAAGGCAATAGCGACAATATTTATTTAATCAGCAAGGAACAAAGAAACGAGTTGAACAAGCAAATTTGGCAGCTCAAATAGAAGGCGGAGGTTGACAGGGTTATGATTTTTTGCTAAGGTGGGGTGTTCTTGAAATTAAAGAAATAAAGGAGGGAGCATGGCAAATGAAAGTTTAAAATGTTCTCTTTTTGATTTATTGGGAGAGAATGAAAAAGAGAAATTAGGAAAATTCAAAGAAATTTTAACTGATGAACAGGCCAAGAAGGAGGCTGAAAAGCGAGAGAAGCAGTTACAGGAAGATGGGATGTTTTTTTTCAATAAGATTATTAAAGAAAAAGGTAGATTTAGAAGCAATCTAGTATTTGAAGAATAAAAAGAAAGGAGGTGCGAAGTGAGGGGAATAAAAACGTTTAAGACCGATGTAAAGACCACCATAGATGTAAGGCATGAAAACGGTATCTTTAAAGTGCCGGCAGTCCTTGGGGAAAAATTTGTTTTTACTCCTGACCCCAAGGGAGAGTTTGAACTTGTTTTTTATGAGAAAAGAAGGATGAGGGCCTTTTTAAAGGAACATGGATTTTCTTTCCTAATGAGGGAAAATAACAGGAAGTAGGCGGGGGCAAAATAAAGCCCCGCTTTTTTATTTGCGTAGAAATGTGATATAATATAATTATGAAATACGATTTTATAATTATCGGCGGGGCGGCGGAGGATATTACTTTTTTAACCAATGACGGCGTACTGCTTTCCAATAAAAAAGATATTCTGCGCCAGGAATTGATGGCCTTTGAATATGGGGCGAAAATTGAAATTGACAGGGTTTATTATAATTTCGGCGGGGGCGCGGCCAACGCGGCCGTATGTTTGGCGCGCCTTGGCTTTAATGTCGCCAATATCGGGGCGATAGGCGATGATGAGAGGGGCAAGAGAATTTTGGAGAATTTTAAAAAACATAAAGTTGACGCTTCATTAGTGCAGAAGGTAAGAGGCGGTGAAACGTCTTTTTCCTTTATTTTAGTCGGTAAAAGCCGCGATAGAATTATTTTTTTCAGCCGGGGAGCGGAAAGGCAATTACGAATTGCTAATTACGAATTACAAAGTTTAAGGAAGGCAAAATGGGCGTATGTTACGTCTTTGTCTGGTAGGTGGGAAAAAAATTTAAAAAAGATATTTGGGGTAAAATCCCCCTTATCCCTCCGCCTCGACGAGCCGAAAGCGAGACAAGCCTTTGTTAAAGGGGGCACAATGGTTGCCTGGAACCCGGGAAACGCGCAATTAGCCGGCGGTATTAAAAGGTTGAGCCGATATTTAAGAAAGACAGAAGTTTTTATAGTCAATAAAGATGAAGCGATTGAATTGGCGATGTCGGACAAAAAATACCGCAAACAGCCGCGATCTTTTTTAAACAAGGCGGATAATTTGCTTAAAATAATTCATTTTTACGGGCCGAAGATAACCGTTATAACCAATGGCCGTCAAGGCGCGCACGCTTACGACGGAAAAAAAGTTTATTTTCAGCCGATAATCAAAGAAAAGAAAAAAGCCGATACCACCGGCGTGGGCGACGCTTTCGGCTCGTCTTTTGTTGCCGGCCTTGAGTTATATAAAGGCGATATTCAAAAAGCCATGCGGTTGGGAGCGAAAAACGCCGCCTCGGTCGTGTCGGAAGTCGGCGCGCAGAACGGACTTATAAAAACAGGATTTAGAATATAGGATATAGGCCTAAATTCTAAATTCTAAATTCTAGCATGAGGATTCCCATCGAAATTTCCGCTCGCCATATACATTTATCACAAAATGATGCTGATATTTTATTTGGCAAGGGCTGTAAATTTAATATTTTTAAGGCGCTTTCGCAAAGAGGCCAATATGCTTACGAAGAAATGGTTAAATTGGTCGGTCCGCGCGGCGAAATTGAGAATGTCCGGTTTGCGGGGCCGTGCCGGCCGCGGACGCAAGTTGAAATATCCGAAACCGACGCGCGAAAATTGGGCATAGATGTTCCCGTAAGAGAATCCGGGAAATTAGCGGGCACGCCGGGATTGAAAGTGATAGGCCCGAAAGACGAAGTGAACTTAAAAGAAGGCGTGATTGTCGCCCTAAGGCATGTTCATATGGATCCCAAAACTGCCGCCAAGCTCGGCGTCAAAAACGGCGATATTGTTAAAGTTGACATTAATGGCATCCGTGATCTTATTTTTGAGAACGTGGTGGTGCGCGTAGACCCTTCTTTCCGCTTGTCCATGCATATAGACACCGACGAGGCCAACGCGGCCCAAATAGACGAGGAGAATCATTTTGGGAAACTAATAATTAACTAATTAACAACTTATTATTTTGTCATGCTGAACTTGATTCAGCATCCAGGGGAAAATGGGGAGAAGTCAGTTATTAGAAGTCAGTTATTAAACGTCCGTTTTATATCCACCCTTTTTCGGCTCGCCTATGGATCCCGGCTCGGAGGCCGGGATGACAAGGGTGTTATGCCCAACATTTTGATTATCAACGCCGGTTCAACTTCGCTTAAATATAAACTGTTTGACGCGAGCGAGAAAGAAATTAATAGCGGGAATTTCAGCGACGTTTCCAATTTAGAAAAAAATATCAGGAATATTTTGAAGGAAGCCGGCGGTTTAATGGACATCAAAGCAGTCGGCCATCGCGTTGTGCATGGCGGAGATAAATTTTTTAAACCAACCGTGGTTAATGATAAAATATTCGCCGAACTCCAAGAACTTAATCATCTTGCCCCGCTTCACAATCCCCACAATTTGGCCGGTATTCGCGCTATGAGAAATTTTTTGCCCGCCACGCCGCAAATAGTCGTTTTTGACACGGCTTTTTACTTTGATTTGCCGGAAGTTTCGCGAACATACGCTTTGCCGCGGGGAATAAGCGAGAAATACAAAATCAGGAGATATGGTTTTCACGGCATTTCGCATAAATTCATGGCGGAAGAAGCGGCGCGCGAACTGGGGATCAAAACGAACAAAATCAATTTAATAACTTGCCATTTGGGCGGCGGCTGGTCGATTACAGCCGTAAAAAACGGCAAACCCATTGACACCTCCATGGGTTATACGCCCATGGAGGGGCTTATTATGATGACGCGGCCGGGAGACCTGGACGCCGGGGTTGTTATTGAGCTTTTAAAAAAAGCACCTTACTATCTTGGCGATGAAAAATGCGACGACGTTTATAATTTATTGAATCATGAATCCGGCGTAAAAGGATTGTCCGGCGAGAGTGATTATCAAGAAGTATTAAGGAAGGCGTCGCTAGGAATGAAGGACGCCAAGCTCGCTTTTGACGCGGCTATTTACAGATTAGTAAAATACATCGGCGCTTATTGGGCCGCGTTGGAAGGGCGCGTGGACGCCATAGTTTTTTCCGGCGCGATCGGCGCGGGCAACCCGGCGACGCGCAACGAGGTGACGCGAAAATTAAAATTTTTAGGCAATGTTCTGGTTTTGGCGATTAAAGCGAATGAGGAGTTGGGAATAGAGCGCGAGGTTAGAAAAATATTAAAAATGTGAAATGGCTACGAAATTACGAAACAGTACAAAAGTACGAATTAGTATTTTCGTAAAAGATTCGTAAGTTCGTAGAGTTTTATGATAAAGCGTTTATTAAATGGTCAAATTTTAAGTATTACGGCGGCGGCGACATTGATAGCCGCCTCTTCTTTGGCCAGCCGTTTCCTGGGCGTTTTTCGGGATCGCATTTTGGCCGGCGAATTCGGAGCGGGCGACACTTTAGATATTTATTACGCCGCTTTTCGCGTGCCGGACTTGATTTTTAATTTGCTTATTTTGGGCGCATTGTCGGCCGGATTTATTCCAGTGTTTACGTCATTAATTAAGCATGAAAAAAACGAAGCGTGGGAGTTAGAAAGCCGCGTGTTGAATATTCTGGGATTCGCGCAAGTTGTTTTGTCTGGGCTGGGAATAATTTTTGCCCCCTTTTTAATGAAATTAATAACGCCCGGATTTGATGCCGAAAAAATGGCGTTAACTGTGAGTTTGGCACGCGTAATGTTTTTGTCTCCGATATTTTTAGGCATTTCCGGCGTGTTCGGCGGAATACTGCAATCACTTAAAAGATTTTTTGTTTATTCATTAACGCCGATTGTCTATAATATCGGCATTATTGTTGGCGTTTTGTATTTTGCGCCAATATGGGGGGTTTACGGTTTGGCGTGGGGCGTGGTAATTGGGGCGGCCGCGCACATGCTTATTCAATTGCCGTCAGTTTTAAATCTTGATTTCAAATATAGTTTTATATTTAATTGGCGCAACGCGGCCGTGCGTCGGATCGGGAGAATGATGGTGCCGCGGACTTTCAGCTTGGCGATCGCGCAGATAAATTTGGTGGTTATAACAATTATCGCTTCCACTTTGTCAAGCGGATCGCTGGCTGTTTTTAATTTTGCCAATAATCTGCAGTCGTTTCCCGTAGGAATTTTCGGCATATCTTTCGCTGTGGCGGCATTTCCGACCTTGTCGGCCTATGCTTTTAAAAAAGAAAAAGTGGCGGCAAGCCTTTCTTTAATCGTTCGCCAGATTTTATTTTTTATAGTGCCATCCATGGTTTTGCTTTTAATACTTCGCGCTCAGATTATTCGCGTTGTTTTGGGAACCGGACAATTTGATTGGGAGGATACCGTTCTTACTTTGGACACATTAGGTTTTTTTTCCATTTCTCTTTTCGCGCAAGCCCTAATCCCCTTGCTTACGCGCGTGTTTTACGCGCGGCATGATTCCCGCCGGCCGTTTTACATAGGTCTTTTTACCGTGGCGGCCAATGTTTTCTTGTCTCTCTGGCTTGCGTCCAAAATGGGAGTGGCCGGTTTGGCGCTCGCTTTTTCCATTGCCAATATAATTAACTTTATTATTCTTTGGTTGGTTTTAAGGTTTAAAATAGGAGAGATGGATGAAATGAAAATTTTAATATCCTCTTTAAAATTTTCATTAGCGGCCATAGCTTGCGGCATCGCCGCGCAAGGCATGAAAAATTCAGTGGCGCCGTTTGTTGATATGGATAAATTTTGGGGCGTTTTAACGCAGGGCGCGATTGCCGGCGCAATTGGCATCGTGGTCTATATTTTAACATGTTATCTTTTGCGAAGCGAAGAACTGCTTAATTTTTGGTCCGGCCTTAAACGTCGTTTGTTGTGGAGTAAAGCGGAGGTGGAAGACCGCGGGGAGGCAAGAGGGATTTAATTTGCCCTTGCTATATTTTTTAGTTTTTGTTATTGTTAAAATAGTTAAAATATTCTGCCTTGAGCAGTTTTATTTTTGATTTTTAAAATTGCGCCCATAGCTCAGTTGGTAGAGCAGCTCCCTTTTAAGGAGAAGGTCCAAGGTTCGAATCCTTGTGGGCGCACCAAATTGGACTTCGTGATTTTTTGTGGGGGGAAGCAGAGGTTTGCTCGCCGCGCCTGCTGGCGCGGCTCGCAAGGAATTGGGCGGTAAAATCAAACGGCGGGGCGAAATCCCAA
>CAZZBC010000024.1:0-13839 GCA_964652175.1 uncultured Gammaproteobacteria bacterium
AAGTTAATTGCTTATACCCTTATTTTACACCAAAATGAATTTTGTAACCATCTCATTGAGTTTCCGGAACGGATGATCGGCGGGGACTAATTTTTCTAAAATTTCTTCTTCATTAGTCGTAATCATTTTAATTGTTTTGTTCTCTTTTTTTACCATAAAATTAGAATTAATAATTAGTTATTTATATTCTAATTTTAGCATAAAATCAACCTTTTTTCTATTGTAAACTGTGCATAACTTGCGGCCTCTCGGCAGCTTTTTTGTCGCCTGACGGCGACTTAATTGGCGACAGTCCCATAAAAATAAAAAATCAAAAATAAAATATAAAAAATTCATATAAAAATTTAAAAATATTTTTGTATTTTTACGTTTGTGTTTTTTGTTTTTTTATATTTTATCTTTTATTTTGTGTTTATTCCTCTCTATTTACTGCTCCCGACGACATAACATCCGCGTCTTGGCCGAGCACCAGAATAAAATCCGGTTGGTGGACGCTTTTTTCTTCAGCCAATTCCTTGGCTAAATCATCAGTTAGCCATTCCGGCAAGCCGTAAGAGACGTTCGCGTTTGTTTTATTTCGCAATGCCGTGAGAGACTTTATTTTTTCGCCGTAAGTAAGGTCGTAAATTACCGATTTTTGGAAATTTTGCCGGCTAGAATTGCCGACACGGGCTATCCGGAAACCGTATTTTTCCAAATCCAGGGCGACACGGCTGGCCAGGCCGTTGATCCAAGTGCCGTTTCGCACTTCCACCAGCGGATTTTCCTCTCCCAGATCAACTTTTTCCGCTTGCGAAGCCTCGGAAAAAATATTTTGGACAAGATATTGAATTTCCGCAAAGTCGCCGCTCCGCGGAGTTAAAATATAGGCGCCGTCCTCCGCTATCAGACCGGTTAAAAGGCCGTTAGGGCCGTCGTCAAGCACTCTAGTTATAATATTTTCACTTTTTATCTCTTTGGCCATGCCCCACAATTTGACCAATTCCCACACTTTAAAATTAGTACTTACATGCTCTTTAAGATTGTCAATAATATTTCCAATCATTCGCGGTTTAAATAAGACGTTCAAGGAAAGAACTTTATCCTTGACCGCTTCCAGAATTTTTTGCTGGCGCCGTGCGCGGGCGAAATCCGACCCTTCGCCTCCCGCGCCGTGGCGGGAGCGAGCATACTTTAAGGCCAGTTCGCCGTCCATTTCTTGCCAGCCGCTGTCAATATGGAGATGCTCAAATCTCGCTTCATACGGATAAATTTCTTCCTTGCCCAAGACGGGGTAAGAGTAATCGTCCAAAACATTTTCCACGTATATTTTTACTCCGCCCAACTCATTGATAATATTGATAAAACCTTCAAAGTCAACCCTTAGGTAATAATCAACCGGAATATTTAAGACATCGCCGAGCGCTTGGCTGGCGGCTAGTCCTCCGCTGCCCGGCTCTTTCACTTCGGCGTAAGCGTTGACATTGTTTATTTTTCGCCACCCCATTCCTTCCATCGGAATCGTTAAGTCGCGGGGAATGGAAATCAGGGCCGTTTTTTTTATTGAAGGCTGGATGCTCGCCAAAATAACCGTGTCGGTCAAGTAAGCCCCTTCGTGATTTTTGCCGCCCATGCCCAAAAGAAGGATGTTGATTCTGTCCCTTTCCTCGCCTTTAAGACTGTTATCCGCGCTTTCCACCAAATGCTTGATTTGGCTTAAAATGGGGATTTTATCCATCCAAGAAGTGGAGCTGTGGCCGGAAATTATTATCTGGGTGGTGAAAATAATCAGGGCGGTCAGAATGAATACGGCCAAATATATTATTGCCTTAACAATTTTTGTCCGAGTATTATTATTGCTGTTTTGTGTTTTTATTTCTAATTGATCCATATTAATTTAACGGAAAGGGGCATTGAATTACAAATTTATTATAACCGCTCTTTGGCGTTTAAGCAAATTATGTTTGGTTTTTAACAAAAGTATACAAACATACGCGACCGCGTATATTTGTATACAGACGCTTTGCACAGAAAAAAGGAAGCGGGGTTGATCCCGTTAGAAATTTACCCCCACACCCAGAATGCCATGAGCGTTAGCTCATGGATGAACGGTATGTTTTCGCGCGAAGCGCGTAGCAGATACTGCCACACCCGTAAGGGTATAGGGGTGTACTATTCAATGTAATCATTCTTTATTTGCTAGTCTGCTGTTTATTGAGTAAACCCCGCACCCCGAGCTCACGCTCGGGTATTTGGCGTTTTCACTTCGTGTTGATATGCCATTCATCCCTGACCTTACGGTCAAGGCATTCTGGGTGCGGGGTAAATCGCAAATATGTCAGCTGTATTTCTAACGGGGTTGATTTTTATTTTTTTTGTTGTTATAATGTTACTATGTTTAAAAATTTTTTTATTTTTACTTGGGAATTGGTTAAAATTATAATTGTTTCTTTGGCCATTATCATACCCATCAGATATTTTTTAATTCAGCCTTTTTATGTCAAGGGCGCTTCCATGGAGCCGAGTTTTTACGACCATGAATATTTGATTATTGACGAGATAAGTTACCGCCTGCATGAGCCGAAAAGGGGGGAAGTGATAGTTTTTCGTTATCCCCGCAACCCGCAGGAATATTTTATTAAAAGGGTGGTTGGCTTGCCGGGCGAAAAAGTTCAAATTAAAAACGGTGAGGTGTATGTTTATAATAAGGAAAATTCCGCCGGCTTTGCCTTGGGCGAGCCCTACTTGGGAGAGGGAACGAAAACTTATGGATTAAACGAGGAAGTTGTCAGTTTGGACAGTAATGAATTTTTCGTTTTGGGCGACAATCGCAATTCTTCCAAGGATTCGCGCAGTTTTGGTCCGGTCAACAGAAGCTTTATTACCGGCCGCGTCTTATTTAGGGGCTGGCCGTTTAACAGAGCGGGGCTGTTTGAAGCGCCAGCGTACCAATTTTAAAAATCAAAAATTTTTATATTTTATTTTTTTATCATGCCGCGTACAGCTAAAAAATATACTTTTATCAAAAGCAAAAAAGAAAAAGAATTTGTTCCATCCCGAAAACACAGAAGTTTTTCCAAATTGCGGGGAATGAAAGATGTTTTATTTGACGAGTATCGTTATTGGGATTTGGTTATTGCCAAAGCCGCCGACTTAGCCCGAGTTTACGGTTTTAAGAGAATTGATACGCCGGTTTTGGAGCCCTTATCCTTATATGAAAGAGCCAGCGGAGGAACCAGCGATATAATCATCAAGGAAATGTATTCTTTTGTTGATAAGGGCGGGGAAAGGGTGGCTTTGCGGCCCGAGCTTACGCCGGGTTTGACGCGCGCCTACATTGAACACGGCATGTTTAACTTGCCCCAGCCGGTTAAAATGTTCGCCTTGGGGCCGGTTTTTCGCCATGACAAACCGCAGTCCGGGAGATTCAGGCAGCACAGCCAGTTTGACCTGGAAATGTTCGGGGAAGCCAGCCCGGTGGCTGACGCCCAATTAATTTTAATCGCTTATAATTTTTTCAAGGAGTTGCAAATTGAAACGCAAATCCAGATTAACAGTATTGGCTGCAAAGAATGCCGAAAAGAGTATTTGGGCAAGTTGGCGGCCTTTTATAAAGAAAGGGGCAGGCGCGCCAAACTTTGTTTTGATTGCAAAAAAAGGCTGATAAAAAATCCTTTGCGCCTGCTGGACTGCAAGGAAGAAAAATGCGCCGAGATCAAGGCCGACGCTCCGCAAATTGTTGATTCTCTGTGCGACGCTTGCCGCAATCATTTTATTAAGGTTTTGGAGTACTTGGACGAGTTGGATGTGCCGTATAACCTAAATCCTTTTCTGGTAAGGGGGCTGGATTATTACAACGGAACGGTTTTTGAGATTTGGCCGGCGGATTCCGCGGAGGGCCGGCAGTCTTCTTTGGGCGGCGGCGGCCGCTACGACGATTTGGTGGAGTTAATGGGCGGGAGGCCGACGCCAGCCTGCGGTTTCGGCTTGGGGATTGAACGAGCCATTATGAAAATTAAGGAGAAAAATATACCCCTCAAAGAGGATGTTGACAAGATTGTTTTTGTGGCCCAATTAGGCGAGCAGGCCAGAAGAAAAACCTTCGCTCTTTTTGAAGAATTGCGCCGCGCCGGCCTTAATGTTCGACAGTCATTTACTCGCGACAGCTTAAAAGCGCAACTGGAAGAAGCCAATCGGATGGGCGCTAAATTCAGTTTAATTTTAGGCCAAAAAGAGATGCTTGATGGCACAATTTTAATAAGAGACATGGAGTCGGGGATTCAGGAGGTGGTTGATTACAAGAAGGTGCGGACAGAAATTGAGAAAAGATTAAACAATGGCAATAAATAAGATATAATCCAAATCTACGAATGTATCCGAATGCCCCGAATAGTATCCGAATAGCGCGCTACGAATGCGCACATCCAAATTTGTAAGATTTGTAGATTTGAATATCATTTGTATATTTGAATTATGTTATCTAGAAAGGAAGGTGTAGCGTGGTAGATTTAAAAAGAAAAAAAGGCGAAAGTTTTGAAAGTTTTTTAAGGAGATTCAACCGGCGGCTTCTTACCAGCGGCAAGTTGCGGGAAGTTCGCCAAAGGCAATATGTCACGCCTAAAATAACAAAAAGAAAGCAGAAACAGCGGGCTTTGGTGGGTAGGCAGCTTCACGCCAAAAGAGAGTATTTGAAAAAAATAGGCAAATATAAAGAAGAGCCGAGACGGAGGTGGTAGTCGTTCGCAAATATCGGCAATTTTCTTCTGCGGAACTCGCTCACTTCGTTCACTCAAACAGTCCTCGTGCGAAAATTGCCAATAATTTGCTCACTTTTGGTATATTGTTTATGTTAAAAGAGCGAATCAACAACGATTTAAAAGAGGCGATGAAGGCGAAGGACGAACTTACCTTGTCCGTTTTAAGGATGTTCATGACAGCCATAAAGAATAAGGAAATAATGTTGCGTAAAGGAGAGGATGTAAAATTGACTGATGAACAAATCGCGGAGATTGCGGCGAGCGAAATTAAGAAACGCAAAGATTCAATCGTGGAGTACGAGAAAGGCAAGCGTGTTGATTTGGCGAATAAGGAAAAGAAAGAAATTGTTGTTTTGAAAAAATATTTACCCGAGCAGTTAAGCGACAAGGAAATAGAAAAGGAAGTGAAAGAAATTATAGCGGCCTTAGGTGAGGTCAAGCCTTCCGATTTCGGCAAGGTGATGGGTTCCGCGATGGCGAGACTCAAAGGCAAAGCTGATGGAGGAAAAGTGGGAGAAATAGTGAAGAAGGTGTTGGAGAAATAATAGAGTCAAAACTTTATACTAAATAAAGACGCTTTTATTAAGGACGTCTTTATTTAATTTCTAATTTCTAAATCCTAATTTCTAATGAAATCACAAATCCCAATTTCCAATTTAAAATTTAAGCATTGGACATTTATTAGAAATTAGGTTAATTAGAAATTTTTCTATATTCCCGGGATAAATTTTTTAAGGCTTTCCAGGGCGGAGGGGGCGGCTTGCCGAATTTTAGCGCGAGCTTTGTGCGTTTTGACGAATTTCAGCCAGTCGCGGCTCGGCCCTTTTCTTTTTTTGTCAATGACAATTTCCACCAAATCGCCGTTTTTTAATTTGGCATCCAGCGTTGATATTTTATCGTTAATTCTTGCCGCCGAGCAATGGTTGCCGATGTCGGTATGAACCGCGTAAGCAAAATCAATCGGGGTGGAGCCGTCGGGCAAGTCGTAAACGTCCCCTTTGGGAGTGAAGACGAAGATACGGTCGCGGAAAACGTCAAATTTGGCCTGTTTAATAAATTCGGCGGCGTCCGTAGTTTGGCGTTGAAGATCGAGAATCTCCTTTATCCAACGAGGCTGCTTAGGCCCTTTTTCGTCCTTTTCTTTTTGTTTGTAATACCAATGGGCCGCTATACCATAAAGCGCTTCTTCGTGCATTTCCTTTGTCCTGATTTGGAATTCCGTGGCTTTTCCTTCGGGGCCGAAAACAGTGGTATGGAGGCTCCGGTAGCCGTTAGGTTTGGGCACGGCGATGTAATCCTTAAAGCGGTTCATTTTCGGCTTCCAAACGGTATGGATAATGCCCAAAACCTTGTAACAGTCGGCAACCGTCGGCACAATAATGCGCAGGGCGAAGACATCGTAAATCTCGTCAAATTTCCTGTCTTTCAACTGCATTTTTTTATAAATGCTGTAAAGGTGCTTGAAGCGGCCGGTTATTTCAGCCTCAATTCCCGCCCTTTTAAGTTCTTTGCTTAAGATATGTTTAACTTTTTCAATGAATTTATGGCGCTCTAATTTTTTTTCCACCTCGTACTTGTATTCCAACTTTTTGTATTCTTCCGGGTAGAGATATTTAAAGCAAAGATCTTCCATTTGCCATTTAAGGCGGCCGACGCCCATGAGCCCGGCGATGGGAACATAAATTTCCAGCGTTTCTTGGGCAATGCGCCTTTGTTTTTCCGGCGGCAGAATATCAAGCGTTCTTAAATTGTGAAATCGGTCGGCGAATTTAATTATGATAATCCTTAAATCGCTGGTCATGGCCAAAAACATTTTGCGCAGGCTTTCGGCGTATCTTTCCACGCCGCGGTATTTTATTTTGCTTAATTTGGTTATGCCCTCCACCAACGTGGCGATTTCTTTGCCAAAGTTTTTTTCTATTTCTTCCAATGGGTGTTCCGTGTCTTCGGGGACATCATGCAAAAGGCCGGCGATCACGGTTTCTAGATCGGCTTTCATTTGGGCCAAAGTAAAAGCGGTATGCAGGGAATGCTGGAGGTAGGGTTCGCCTGACTTCCTTTTTTGCCCTTTATGCGCTTCTCGCGCGAAATCAAAAGCCAATTCCAAAAGGCCGGTGTTGGCGTTCGGATTGTTTTCCTTCACTTTATGGATTATTTGTTCTATGGTCATTTTCTTTTATTTTATGGTATAATAATATTACAAAATTGTGGATTAGTCAAAGCTAAATGAAAAATCAAAAATTAAAGATAAAAATAATAAAAGGTCCGGTGATTGCAATTGTTTTTTTGGCGATTTTTTCAATCGCCGCCTGTTTTGTTTCGGCTGCGCTTAGCGCGGGCGCTTTGGCCGCCGACGTGGATACCGGCTTGGGATACGCGGAGGAGATCGGACTGGGTTCCGAAGACCCACGGCTTGTTGCCGCGAAAATTGTCAGAATAACGTTGGGATTTTTAGGCATAATCGCCGTGGGCATTATTATGTACGCGGGCTGGCTCTGGATGTCCAGCGAAGGCAATGAAGAAAAAATCACCAAAGCCAAAAGCATTTTGAAAAACGCCGCTATCGGCCTTATTATAATTTTATCCGCTTTTGCCATCGTCAGCTTTATCATTAATAAATTATTAGAGTCGGCAACCAATGGAGGAGGCGGCGGAGGAGGAGGCGGCGGAGGCGGCGGTATTGCCGCCTTGGGCGCGGGAATTATTGAATCGCATTATCCGGGGCGAAATCAAAAAGATGTTGCTCGCAATACTAAAATAGTCATTACCTTCAAAGAAGCGATGGACACCAGCACCATAATTGACGATGCCAATGGCAGCGGCGTTTTGGGCGACTGCGTAAGCGATTCCTGCGACCAAATCAGCTCCTCCACCATAATGATTTATAAAACCAACGACGGTTCCAGCGGCCCCTTAATTACCGCGGTTAAAGCCTACAAAACGGATGATAATAAAACTTTTGTTTTTAAACCCGAGGAATATTTGGGAAGCCCTTCGGAAAAAATTTGGCACACGGTGGCTTTGTCAAAAAACATCAAAAAAGCCAACGGCGACGCGGCTTTCGGTTCAATAGCCGGCGATACCGCCTACAGCTGGGCGTTTGAAGTAGGCACTTTTATTGACCTTACTCCGCCACAAATAGAAAGCATTATTCCTTTGCCGTCCGCCACCGAGCCGCGCAACGTGGTGATTCAGATTAATTTTAACGAAGCGGTTGACCCCATTTCGGCCAGCGGCGCCGTTGCCGGCGGCTTTGACAACATCGTCATCACCAACGAAACCGATGCCACGTCAACGGTGGGAAATTTTTACATTTCCAACCAGTATCAAACCGTGGAATTTTTAACCGAGGACGCTTGCGGAACCAATTCTTGCGGAGACACGGTTTATTGCTTGCCGGCCGACAAGAAACTTTCTCCTTTGGTTAAGGCCGCCACATTGGCCGTGGCCGGCGAACCCAGCTCGAATTTTCCTTACGACGGCATAGTGGATATGGCTGACAATTCTTTGGACGGCAACGGCGACGGCGTTGCGGCGGGACCGGAATCGCAGAGCGGGCTTGCGTCGTATAACGCCGACAATCTTTCGCATGACAGTGAGGGCGACGATTACGAATGGTCGTTTAACACCAACAATACCATTGACTTGACCGGCTCTGAAATTGACGATATTTCCCCGGATATTGAAGAATCAAGCGTTGATTTGTCGGCCGTGCCGGAAGCCGTTTTCAACAAATTCCTCATGAGTTCCAGCCTGACAACCGACAGCGTAACGCTTAGCGGTTCCGGCGGCGAATTGAATTATTGGATTAGCAAGTCCAATAATGACACGGACAAACAGACCACGGTTTATATAAAACACGACGATTTTAGCGAGAATGCCGATTATTATCCCCGCTTTACCGCCGGCATCCGCGACATTTACCAAAATTGCTACAGCCCCTGTTCGGGGCTGGGCGTAACCGGCAATCCGTCTTGCTGCGACGGCGTGGCAACGGAGGGAGGGGAATGCCAGTAAAAATAAAAAATAAAATATCAAAAATAAAAATGACAATGTAAAATATAAAATTTTTGATTTTTGATTTGTCATTTTGCATTTTAATTTTTAAATTTTGAATTAACGTGAATAGATTTAAAAGAATAATTTTTTTTATTTTTTTAGCGGCAACTATTATAATGGTAGCTCATTTTGCGCTGGCCGCCGACGCGGACGTCGGATTGGAGCAGGCGGCCGGCGCCGGGCTGGGAGAAGCGGATCCCCGCGTTGTCGCCGCGAGAATCATTAGAATCGCTTTTGGCTTTTTGGGCATTGTCGCCGTCGGGCTGATAATTTACGCCGGCTGGATTTGGATGACGGCCGAGGGCAATGAAGAAAATATAGGCAAAGCCAAGAAAATTTTAATCGGCGCGATCATCGGCTTAATTATCTGCCTTTCCGCTTTTGCCATCGCCAGTTTTATTTTGTCAAAATTATTGGAAGCGACCGGCGCCGATTCCGGCGGGGGAGGCGGCGGAACCGTCACTTCCGGCGGGGGAGGCGGCGGCGGAGGCGGCGGCGGACTGCCCAACGCCGGCGAGCCGTGCTTGACGGATATTTTAGACACCAGCTGTTCGGCCGGGCAATGCGGCGACGGCCTGAAATGCGGCAGCAGTTGCCTTTGCGAAGAAAGCGCCGCTCCCGGCGAAGGGGAAAGTTGCGACGCTGATGCGGCCGCGGACGGCTGCCAGGAGTTAGAGTGCGCGAGCAACTTGGTTTGTTCGTCCGGCGATTGCGTTTGCATAAAAACTCCTTTAATATCATGGATTAGTCCGCTTGACGCCTCTTCAACTCCCAATGGCGCGCCCGGAAATTTTATCACCATTGGCGGCAGATATTTCGGCACCTCCACCGGCCAGGTTATTTTCATGGGCGATATAAATACGGAAACAGACGACAAGGCCGCCACTTTTCCCGACGCGGTAAATTCCAATTGTACGAATTATTGGCAGGACGACCAGATAATCGCCGTAGTGCCGGCAGGAGCCATTGACGGGCCGATTAAAGTTATTGATTCCAACAATCTTTATGACACGACCGACAATGACCGCGGAGCAAGCATCAACGATTTTGACGTGAACGATACGAACCGCCCTGGCCTTTGCTTGGCCAATCCCGACAATGGTTATTACGGCGATTCTTTCAATCTGCAAGGCAACGCTTTTAACGGTTCGGACCAAAAAGTGTTGTTCGGCAAGGAAACCGCCAGCACCAGCGCTGAAAATATCGCCAACTGGACAAATGCTTCGGTTGACGCAACCGCGCCCAATATTATTGCCAGCCGCAACGCGGTTTTTGTCAGCGCGGGAGGATTAAATTCCAACAGCTTGCGCTTTACCGTGAACGACGATTCTTCAAAAAATCCTTATATTGATTATATTGATCCAGAACAAGGTCCGGTCGGGCAGTATATCACGATTTACGGCGGCAATTTCAAAACTTATGAATCAGGCAGAAGCTCGGTGCAATTTTATCTGCCGGCCGATTCAAGCAACTTAATCAATGCCGACATTGATTTTCCGGAAGAATGTTCCGGCAAATGGTGGCATGATACTTATATAACGGTTAAAGTTCCGCAGGCTGACGCCGAAAGCTATAAGGTTGTCGTGACCAACAAAGAAAGCCGTACGAGCGACCCGGCCGATTTCAGCATAACGAGCGGCGATCCCGGCCCCGGGCTTTGCGCACTCGCGCCGCATAATGGTCCGGTTGGCCAGAAAGTTTCAGCTTATGGCGAAAATTTCGGCGATACGCAGGGCGCAGGCAAGGCAGTTTTTTACAACGAGGCAAACGGCGCGATCAGCGGTTGGGCGGACGGAGAAGTTGAAACAGCCGTGCCGAGCGGAGCCGAGACAGGATCGTTTAAAATCGTTGACAATGGCGGCAACGTGAGCAACAGCCTTCCTTTTACGGTTGGCAGCTGTTCGGATTCAAGCGAATGCGAAAGCGGAGAGGAGTGCTGCGCTTCCGGCACTTATTGGGCGGGCATTTGCCAAAACGAAGGGATGTGCGATGAAGGAGCGGCCGAAATTTGTACTTATGGCTGGACATTTTCCACTTCGCCAAGCGACAAATCACCGCTTACTTGCGGCGGTTATACAACCGCCGCGGCTTGCGCGGCCGCCAGCATGTGCCCCAATTCGCCGGGGCAGTGTCAGACAAGAACCGGTTCGGAAACAGGCAAGTCTTGCGGCAACGATTATTGCAACGACACTTATTATTCCTGTTCCAGCGGCTGCGTTTATGACGCAGACCTGAATAAATGCGAATTAAGCGGCAAGACTTGCGATATTACCAAGTCTGTTGCCGGTTACACGGCCGAATGCAACGAGGTGGGCGGCAAGGGTGTTTGGCAGATAGACATGGACGGCGCTTCTTGCCCGTCCGGCTCTTTTTTGGACACCAATGGTTGGTGCACCATCGGAACGTCAACCTCGCCTTCCGGTTGCAGTTTATGTTCTACCGGCTTTAGTTGCGAGGAAGGGAAGTGTGTTATCGGTTCCGCTATTTGTTCCGGCGACTCCACTTGTTCTGATGATAAATGCATTAGGTCAAACGGCATCTGCGAATGCTGCTGCCGCATCGGCCACGACAGCGAGGACTGCTGCACCGGCCTTGAATGCGCCGGCACCTGCGGTCCCGGCGCTGACGACGACGGCAATAAATACGGCGTCTGCACCGGCTGCAAAGTTACGGTTGGCGGAGAGGTTGACCAAGCCGCTTCCGATAACGCCTGCAACTGCAAAAGTAGCGCGGCCAACCGTTATTGCGACCTGGAAGACGAAGATTATCCCTCGGGCGTTTGCCGTGACCGTAGCCAAGAAGGCGAGTCTTGCGACTCCGACGCTTCCAATTCAACCTGCGACCCTTACAACAGCCAATGTGGCACGGATTTATATTGCAATAAGGAAAGCTGTACTTGCAAAAAAGCGGGCGATGAAGGCGATCCCTGTGACTCCGACGCTTCCAATTCAACCTGCGACCCTGACAATAATATGTGCAAGACCGGCTACTCCTGCGACGCAACCACCTGCACTTGCCAAAGCGGCGGCGGGCCAGGCGAGCAATGCATCATAGAAGATATGGAAGCTTGTTCGGAAGGAACGGGAAGCTGCACGGCCAATTACAGCTGCTTGGATAAAGACAGCGCCGACTGCCGCTGTTGCTGCGAGCCGGACGCGACTAACACTAGCGGCCTGGAATGCGCCGTTGATCAAGATCCCTGCACCGGCAGCGATCGGGGGCTGTTTTGCGGCTGTTCTCAAGACACTCAATGCGATGACACAGCCGGCGCCGGCTGCGGCTTTGACACTTGTTGCCGCGCCCGGCCGAAAGTGGAATCAACCGACCCGGCCAACGAAGCCACCAATGTCTGCCGCAACGCCCAAATCAGCGCCACTTTTGACCGGCTGATGGACGCGGGAAGCTTCAGTGGCAATGTTATTGTGATCGGCGATTACGGCGCGGGCGAGTGTCCGGAAGGAACGGAGTATTTGACGTTCGCCAGCCGCGAAAAAACGTTGGCCGCCAAAATAATAAACAAGATTATCAGGCTGATAGCCAAGATACCTTTTGTTGACGAGCTGTTTTTCGGTGGCGAGGCCGAAGCTTTAACCGGCAATTTTTGCGCTGTCACCGGAACAGTAAGCGGCTATAATGCGGCTGATGAAAAAACCACGTTAACTTTCAGCCCTTCGGCGGCGCTGGACGGCGAGAGGAAATATTATGTTATAATAAAAGGAGACAGCAACACCGGCGATAATGTAAGCGAGGGAGTGGTAAGTTATTACAGTATCAGCATGAACGCCAAAGACAGCGCGACTTTTAATGGCGTTACTTACAAAGGGGAAATCTGGTCATTTACAACCATGAGCGAACAAGCGGAAAATAATGGCATCTGCGTTATTGACCATGTGGAAGTGGAACCCGATTCTTATTTATTCAGCACCACTGACAATGATTCCAGCGAAAGCGACGATAGTCCCTCTGACGCCAGTTTTGACACGGCGGATGACCGCGACAAAGTTTTCAAGGCCAAGGCCGTCAGCGAAGAAGGCCAAACTTTAACTTCCGTTTCCGGCTATTCTTGGGACTGGAAATGGGCGACATCCAAGTCCGGCGCGGTCGGTACTAGCACCGTGAATAATCTTGGCGCGGGTAAAATAATAGCTACGGCGCAATCCGGCGTTACCGACGACAGCGCCACTTTAACCGCCACGGCTTCCAGCACCACCGCTGGCAACAGCTTCACTTACAGCGGCACGGCCGACGTTTACGTTTTTGTCTGCGAGAACCCTTGGCCGCCAAAGGAAAGCGACGGAACTTGGGCGCCATGGCAAGACAGCGCCACGAACTGCGGCGTTACCGATTCGGGAAGTTGTTTTAACACCAACCAGAAACTTTATTATTGCCGTGACTCCGGCGCTGTGGGAACGGCTGATGATTTGCCGGCGATTCTAAGTGATGACACCATTATCAGGGGATCGTCAACCGCGCAAAATGTTTTTAAGGATTTTTATTTTTTCCGCGAGGAAGCGTCGTCAGTGACAACTTTAACGGTTGAAGACCAAAAGACCGGCGGCCGAGTTTACGCTTCTTGGAGCGCGGTTTCCGGCGCTTCCGGCTATAAGCTTTATTATGGCACCTCTAGCGGAAGCTACAGCGATTACACGGACGTGGAAAATAAGACTTATTACAACCTTACGGACCTTACCAATAACCAAATTTATTATTTTGCCCTTACCGTTTATTATTCCACGGGCGCGGAAAGCACTTATTCCAATGAGGTAAGCGTTACTCCGACGGACCAAACCGCTTCTGCCGTTCCTTCCGGCCTTAGCGCCACTGCCGGCGACGGCCAAGTTGCTTTGAAATGGACAGCCAATTCTTCGGACACATCCAGCTACAAGGTTTATTACGGAGCCACTTCCGGAAGTTACGGAAATTCAACCAATGTCGGCAATGTTACGGAAACGACGATAACCGGCCTGACCAACGGCACCAAGTATTATTTCGCCGTAACCGCTCTTGACAGCTACAGCAACGAAAGCGCGAAATCGGCGGAAGC
>CAZZBC010000025.1:0-13772 GCA_964652175.1 uncultured Gammaproteobacteria bacterium
TTTCCATTATATCGGTACCTTATATGCCTGTCCAAGATTCCAAGACCATTATAATCCTCGTTAAATTAAAAAAACTCAAGAGCCATGAGAGGTAAGTGAATTCACACCAAGTGAATCTCGCGAACCTCTCTTTTTTGTTATTCCCTTCGGGAAGCCCCGCTACAAATGGGGCACATGCGAATTATAATGGTTGTCAAAAAGCGTTTGGATGTGTAAGATGAGAGTATGAAATTTGTCCACTTACATAATCATACACATTATTCTCTGCTGGACGGCTTGAGTAAAATTGACGACCTTATTGAGACGGCCAAGCAGGACGGGGCGTCGGCGGTGGCCATTACCGACCACGGCGTGATGTACGGCGCGGTTGAATTTTACCAAAAGTGCAAAAAAGCCGGCATAAAACCCATAATCGGAGTGGAAGCGTATTTGGCGCCGGAGTCAAGACTTGACAAAAACACGAAATCCGACGAAAAACATTACCATCTTTTGCTTTTAGCCAAAAATTTGGAAGGATATAAAAATTTAATCAAACTCACCACCATCGCCCACCTGGAAGGATTTTATTACAAGCCGCGGATTGACTGGGAGGTTTTGCAAAAACACGGCAAGGGCCTTATAGCCTCCACCGCTTGCGTAAGCGGCGAAATTCCTTCCCTTATTTTGGCAGGCAAAATTGACAAGGCCAGAAAGCGCATCACCGAATATAACGAACTTTTCGGGCAAGGAAATTTTTATTTGGAAATACAAGACCACCCGGACGTGGAAGGCCAGGCGGAAGCGAATAAGAAGATGATAGAGTTTTCGCGCGAGCTGGGAGTGCCGTTAGTTGCCACCAATGACAGCCATTATTTAAAGCCGGAAGATTACGATATTCAGGATATTCTGCTTTGTTTGCAGACAAAGCACAAAAAAGAAGACCGCGACCGCATGGAAATGCACGGCCGCGATTTTTATTATAAAACTTCCCGCGAGATGAGCGAGGCGTTTAGAGATGTTCCGGAGGCCCTGGAGAACACGGTTAAAATCGCCGAGGCGTGCGATCTGGAATTGGAACTTGGAAAAATACAATTACCGCATTTTGAAGTGCCGGCCGGAATGACAGGCGATGAATATTTGAGAAAGTTATGCGAGGAGGGGTTGGAGAAGAAATATGGAGTTGATTTTAGACGTCCAACGTCTAATAAAACGTCTAATAAAGAAGACGTTGGACGTCTAAAAGAGAGGATGGATTATGAACTGGAAGTTATAAAAAAAATGGGCTGGCCGTCTTACTTTTTGATAGTGGCGGATTTCGTCAATTGGGCGAAGACCAACGGCATAGTGGTCGGTCCGGGGCGCGGGTCGGCCGCCGGTTCGCTGGTCTGTTTTTTGGCCGGCATTACCAACCTGGACCCGATAAAATACGATTTGCTTTTTGAGCGGTTTTTGAATCCGGACAGAATTTCCATGCCTGATATTGATATGGATTTTTCCGATATCAGGCGCGGCGAGGTTATCCGCTACGTGGAAGAAAAATACGGCTCCGACCATGTGGCGCAAATCATTACTTTCGGGACCATGGCGGCGCGCGCGGCGGTTCGCGATGTCGGCCGCGTCATGAACTATCCTTACGATTATTGCGATCGGTTGGCGAAAATGATTCCCATGTTTTCCAAGATAGACCAGGCGATTCGCGACGTGGCGGAAGTGAAGGAAATTTACAAGACCGAAGAGGCCGCGAAAAAAATTTTTGATTACGCCCGCGGACTGGAAGGCGTGGCGCGGCACGCCTCCACCCACGCTTGCGGCGTCCTTATCACCAAAGATCCCCTTACCGACCACGTCCCCCTGCAATACGCTTCATCTTCGGACCGCACCATTGTTTCCCAATATTCGCTTCATCCAGTTGAGGATTTAGGGCTTCTTAAAATGGATTTTTTGGGCCTGAAAAATTTAACCATCATTGAAGGCGCCGTAAAAATAATCAAAAATACCCGTGGTTTGGCGATTGACATTGACAATATTCCGCTTGATGATAAAAAAACTTTCAAGCTTTTTCAGGACGGAGAGACCACCGGAGTTTTCCAATTTAAATCAAGTGGCATGAAACGCTATCTTAAAGAATTAAAGCCCACCGAGTTTGAGGATATTATCGCCATGGTGGCGCTTTACCGGCCCGGGCCTATGGAGTGGATTCCCGACTACATTTCCGGCAAGCACGGCCGCAAAAAACCGCAGTATTTGCATCCCAAACTTGAACCGATTTTAAAAAAGACTTACGGCGTAGCCCTTTATCAGGAGCAAGTCATGCAAATGGCTCGCGATTTGGCCGGTTTTTCCATGGCCGAAGCCGACGTGCTTCGCAAGGCCGTGGGCAAGAAAATATCTAAGCTGCTCGCCGAGCAGAAGGAAAAATTCGTGGACGGTTGCGTCAAAAACGGCATCGCTTCGCAATTGGCGGGGAAAATTTTTTCCTTTATTGAGCCGTTCGCCGGCTATGGCTTTAACCGTTCGCATGCCGCCTGCTACGCCCTTATCGGCTACCAGACCGCTTACCTCAAAGCGCATTGGCCGACCGAATTCATGGCCGCGCTTCTTACCGCCGAGCAAAACGACATTGACCGCATCGCGATTCTGATTGAAGAGTGCCGGCACATGGGCATTGAAGTGAACCGGCCGGACATTAACCAGTCTTTCGGCTCCTTTACCGTCGTGACCAGCGGCACGGAAGAAAACAAGGCGGTCGGCGAAAAAGAAAAGGTAAATACCATTCGTTTTGGACTTAAGGCGATCAAGAACGTGGGCGAGCATATCGCGGAAGTAATTATTAACGACAGGAAAGAGAATGGGCCTTTTGAGGACATAACAGATTTGCTTGAAAGGATTACGGACAAGGATATGAACAAAAAATCTTTGGAAAGCTTGGTTAAGAGCGGGGCTTTGGACAAATTTGGCGAACGAGGGCAGTTACTCGGCAACATGGAAAATTTTCTTAATTTCAGCAAAGAAATAGGCAAGTCAAAATCCAGCCGCCAGTCCAGCTTGTTCGCCGATGCCCCTATTTTAAACATGAGCCACAAAATAAAACTGGCTCCGGCCAAGCCGGCGGGCAGGCAGGAGCAGTTGGCATGGGAAAAAGAATTGCTCGGCGTGTATATTACGGAACATCCTTTCGGCGATTATAAAAAGCGCTTGGAAAAGTTGATTACGCCGCTTGTCGATCTGCCAACATGGCCGCGCGACGAGCAGGCGACCGCGGCAGGCGTTATTGCGACCATAAAAAAAATAATTACCCGCACGAACGAATCAATGCTTTTCGTCAAAATAGAGGACGGAGGGGCGAGCATTGAACTGTTGGTTTTTCCTTCTCTCTTGAAGGAAACCGCTGATATCTGGCGAGAGGGGAAAGCTGTGCTTTGCCAGGGAAAAATATCCGACAAAGACCGGGAAATAAAACTTTTGGTTAACAAGGCGGCGGCCTTGGATTTGGAAAAAATGGAAGAGTCAATCAATGTTTTTAAGACAACGAGAGAAGCGGTCAGAAACGGCAACGGATGGGCGAAACGAAATTATGAGCCGTACTATCCGCCGCTTTCTTCGAAAAATAATGAAGAAGACAATATTAAGTTTACGCTTAAAGAGGGGCATAGCGCGGACATGCTTGATGGGCTACGCCAAATTCTTTTAAAACACAAAGGAAGAAGCAAGGTATATTTCAAAATAACGCAAAATGGCGCGGAAAAAACCATAGAGACCGCTTGGCGGGCGGATAAAACGGGTATTCTTCGCGAGCCACTCAATAATTTATTTGGCGGATTCATTATATTAGACAAATAAATATTGAGATGTTATAATATTGTTATATTTTTAAAAATAATATAATTCAAATTTTATAAATTCTATTTGAATTTACAAATATTTACGACATTCGTCCGCCTCGGCTTACGCCGTTAGACCCGCTTCGTCGGAGCGAATGCGAGGCGAGCGAGACGGGCATATTTCGTAGATTCGCATTATACTTTATGGCAAAAGCAGGAGGGGCTATAAAGCCCAAAGAAAAAAATAAAACAATCATTCCGGCTAAAGCGGTGAAAAAAGTCGGCAATGATTCCGCGGCGGCCGTTAAAGCGAAAAAAACAGCGAAGCCCGCGTCAAAAATAAAGCCGGTAAAGGTTAATATTATTCAGCCGTTTATTAAAAAAGAACCGCCAAAGGAAGCGGCGGCCGAGAAAAAGCCCGTTTTGCCGGCTTTATCCGCTGTCGCTAAATCGATTCCGGCGCCGGCGGCGTCTTTCAACCCTCCTTTTATGCCGCCTGTCGCGAAAAAAGAAACCGTTGCAAAGAAAGCGATACAAGAACAAAAACCAATTTCAGCCGCCCCAACTTTTATTGCAACAGGGACAAAGAAAGAACAGAAATCGTTGCCAACCCCCCGCTCCGTCGGGCTTTATCGGAAAATCGCTTTTAGCTTTATTTTTTTAACCGTGGCGCTGTTGGCGATTATTTTCTACTTTTCTTTCGTGAAAGTTTCCATCGTTTTGATTCCCAACCAAGAAAGAGTAAGCAGTAATTTAATTATTGATATTTATGATCAAGACAACGGCGCGGCCGCCGGCGAGGGGGCCGTGGCCGGCGTAGTTAAAAAAATTGAGGTTAGCGAAACCAGGAGTTATACGGCAAGCGGCAGTGAAATTCTCGGGGAAGAAGCGGTTGGCAAAGCGGTAATTGTCAATAATTACAACAAGAATCAGCCCTTGGTGGCCACCACCCGTTTGCTGTCTGCGGACAATAAATTATTTAGAATCAAGGATACGGTTAATGTTCCGGCCGGCGGTACGGCGGAAGTGGAGATTTACGCCGATAAGCCGGGGCCGGATATGGCTATCGGTCCCACCAAGTTTACCATACCGGGGCTTTGGGCTGGGCTTCAGGATAAAATTTACGCGGAAAATCGGGAGCCGATAAAATACCAGCAAAAGGTAAAAAGAAACATCACTCAGGCGGACATTGACGCCGCCGTGGCGGATTTAAAACAAGTCTTATTGGCGCGAGCGAAAGACGATATTGAGGCGGTGTATCAAGGCGGCGGCAAGAAGTTGCTTTATGGCATAGATGAAAATTCAGCGGAAACCGACATTGACGGCAAGGTGGGGGAAGAGAAAGAGAAGTTTAGCGTTACCATGAAAACAACGGCGGCGGTCGTGGCTTTTAACGATGAAGCGATAAAAAAAATGGCTCGCGCCAAAATTGCCGCGGCCGTTCCGGACGACAAGGAATTGGCCGAGTTTAATGAAGAGAACATCGCTTACAGTTTAAGTAATTATAATTTAGAACAGGGGACAGCAACGGTTAACGCCGTTTTTGAAGGTAAGATGGCGCTGAAAGCCGATTCAAGCGTTATTGACAAGAACATCTTGGTGGGACTGACGCGCGAGCAACTAAACGATTATTTGTCGGGACTTCCCGAAATAGCCGGTTTTGACATTAAATTTTCACCTTCCTTTATCAACAAAGTGCCGAATCTCGTGGACAGGATTGAGATAGAGATTCACCCTGGTAAATAGTAGCTTTATTTACCGGGGTAAAAGTATAAAGTGCCATGCTAAGTAAAAAAATTTATCAAGAACAAAAACTTGAAAATATGCGACATTCAACATCGCATATTTTAATGCAGGCTTTGGAGCGGCTTTACGGCGCTATTCCGGGAGTGGGGCCGGCCATTGAAGAGGGTTTTTATCATGATTTTGACGCCAAACATCGCGTAACGGAAGAGGATTTGCCGACCATAGAGAAAGAAATGAAAAAAATTATCAAAGAGAATTTGAAAATAAAAAGGAAAATGATGAAAATTGACGAGGGAATAAAATTTTTGCGCGGCAAGGAATATAAATATACCCTTGAGTTGGCCGAGGATTTGAAAAAAAAGGGCGAAAAAGAAATAAGTTTTTATGAACAGGGCGGTTTTATAAATATGTGCCGGGGGCCGCATATGGAAAAAACAGGCGAAATAAACCCGGAAACTTTTAAATTGACCAAGGTGGCCGGCTCTTATTGGAAGGGTAGCGAAAAAAATAAAATGATTCAACGCGTTTACGGCGTTGTTTTTAAAACAAAAAAAGAATTGGATGATTATTTGAAAATGGCGGAAGAAGCTGAAAAAAGAGACCACAGGAAACTCGGAAGCGAGCTGGAATTGTTCATGATTTCCGAAGAAGTGGGAAGAGGTTTGCCTTTGTGGCTGCCCAAGGGCGCTTTTATAAGAAAGAAGTTGGAGGATTATATGTATGAAAAGGAGTTCAAGGCCGGCTACAAGCTGGTTTATACTCCCGCGCTTACCCATAAAAAACTTTACGAAATTTCCGGGCACCTCGCCCATTACAAGGAAGACATGTACGCCCCCGTTGACATAGAAGGGGAGGAATATTATTTAAAACCCATGAATTGCCCGCACCATCACATGATTTACAATCACAAACTTTTGAGTTACCGTGACTTGCCCCTGCGGTTGGCGGAATTCGGCCTTATCCACCGTTACGAACGATCGGGCGTTTTGACCGGGCTTATACGCGCCAGATGCTTTACGCAAAACGACTCCCATATTTATTGCCAGCGAAAACAGCTTAAAAGCGAGCTGGTGGGCGTTTTAAAACTTTGCAAAGAAGTATACAAGGATTTCGGCATCAAGGATTTTTGGTTTCGCCTCTCGCTTCCCGATTTTGCCAACAAGGAAAAATTCGGGGATATAGAAAACAAGGAAATGTGGGAGGAGGCGGCTAAATCGGCGCGCGAGGCGATGGATGAATTCGGCGTCAGATACGTTGAAGGAATCGGCGAGGCGACTTTTTACGGGCCCAAAATAGACGTGCAGGTGAGAAATGTTTCCGGCAAGGAGGACACCATCGCCACCGCCCAGATTGATTTTTATTCGCCCGGCCGTTTTAATTTGTTTTTTGTCAACGAAAAAGGGGGAAAAGAGCACGCCGTTATAATCCATCGCGCCATCATGGGTTCTTTTGACCGCTTTTTCGCGTTTTTAACCGAACAAACAGCAGGCGCGTTTCCGCTTTGGCTCTCGCCGGTCCAAGTTAAAATTATTTCCGTGGGCGAAGCGCACGTTGATCATTGCCGTCGGCTGGCCGATGAATTTAAAGAACACGGCATACGGGCGGAAGTTGACGACCGCGACGAAACCGTGGGCAATAAAATAAGAAAGGCGGTCGGTGAAAAAATTCCATACATGTTAGTTATAGGCGATAAAGAGATAGAATCAGATAAGTTAGCGGTGCGTGAGAGAGGAAAAAAAGAAACAAAAGAAACAAGCAAGGAAGATTTTATCAGGGAGATAAGGGAGAAGGCGGGGAGGATGGGGTAGGTGGCGGAGTTAACAATAATAAAAAGAGCTCGCTTTTTAAGGCGAGCTTTTTTGGTATCATGAATTAGCCGTCTAAGAGTTCTAACTTTTTTGCCAAAGCGGTTGCCGTTTTTTCCAACAATTCGCTTTTTACGGCAATTGCCAAGCTTGTTTGAGCAGATGTTATCATTTCAATGTTTATTCCCTTATCGGCCAACAGAGCGGTAATTTCTAAAAAGTAGCCACTTTTTTCTTTCATTGTCGGATCAATAACGGTCAAGAGAGATAGGCCGCCATAAATTCTCGCCATGACCGAGAGCTGATCTTTGAGCACCGGAAAAGATATTTGCGCTTCTTTTTCTTTCGCAATAATGGAAATAGAAGCATTTTGGCCGTCCGATATTCCCTGCGCTACTTCAATAACATTCAAAGACTTAATGGCGGCAAAGATTTTTTTACTTCGCCAGATTTATTGGGAATGTCCTCGATTGTAATGACCGCCACGTTCTTTTTAATGGCGATGCCTTTGTCAGTTAGTCCTTCTAAGTCGTTTGTGTCGCCGCCGTCAGTAATAAGCGTTCCAATGCCTGCTTTTCTAATGCTGGGGCTTAAAAGCACGCGTACGGGCATGCGATGATTGCGGGCCATGATTACGCTTCTGTCCATCATAACTCCGGCGCCGGCGGCTGCCATCAGAATCATTTGGTCGTAACTTATAGTCTTAAAACGCTTGGCGTCGCGCACAATACGCGGGTCAACCGCGTAAACGCCGTCAACATCCGTATAGATTTCGCATATTTTAGCTCCAATAAATATGGCCATGGCCACGGCCGTGGCGTCAGAGCCTCCGCGGCCCAAGGTTGTAATATCGCCCGTGCTCTCGGCCACTCCCTGAAAACCGGCCATTACCACCACCCTTCCTTTTATTTCTTCGAGAAGTTCGGTCCGTTTTTGAAGCTTTTTGATTTTTGCCTTGCCAAAAATAGCGCTTGTTTCCAGACCGGCCTCCTTGGCGTCAATGCTTATTGTCGGAACGCCGATTGCAATAAGGGCCATAGCCAGAAGGGCGATAGATTCTTTTTCTCCAAGGGAAAGTAGTTTGTCCATTTCTCTGGAGTCGGGGTCAGTACTCACCCCGCGCGCTAAATTCATAAGTTCGTCAGTCCTATCGCCTCTTGCCGATACAACCACCAACAAGCGATACCCTTTTTCATAATAATCTTTAATATGCTCAGCCGCTTTTTTGATTTTCTCCGGTGTGGCAACTGATGTTCCTCCGTACTTTTGTACAATAATTGTTTTAAAGGTTCTCATTAAGACCTCCTTTTATTGTTTTTTGCGTTTTGCTTATTTTATTACCTTATTTTTTAAAAGTCAAGGGTTAAAAGGAGACGTTAAATAAACAATTGATCTTTGATGTTATTATTGGTATTATTAAATCCATGAAAAATAAAATGTATTATATAATCGTCATCGGTTGCCAGATGAATAAAAGCGACTCCGAAAGGGTCGCGGCTTTATTGGAGAAGTTGGGTTATAAGTGGAGTAATGACGTTAAGTCTGCCGATCTGGTCGTTATTACCACCTGCGGCGTCCGGCAATCTGCCGAGGACCGCGTTTACGGCCTTGCGCCAAAAATAAAAAAAGAAAATCCCAAAGTTAAAGTTGTTATTACCGGCTGTTTATCAGAAAGAAAAGACGTGCGCCGGCGGCTGGAAAATTGGGTGGACATTTGGTTGCCGGTTAATGAAATTCCAAATCTCAAATTCCAAATCTCAAATAATTTTCAAAATACAAAACAGAGAATTCAAAAAAATCAACGTTTTGGCAAAAATTATTTATCCGTTATTCCTAAATATAGTTCCAAATTCAGCGCGTTTGTGCCGATCGGCAACGGATGCGACAATTTTTGTGCCTATTGTGTTGTGCCTTACGCCCGGGGCAGGGAAGAATACAGGCCGGCCGAGGAAATTTTGGAAGAAGTGAAAAATTTGATCAAAAAAGGATACAAGGAAATAATTTTAATTGCGCAGAACGTGAATAGTTATCGTTCCGTCATTCTGAGGAGCGAAGCGACGAAGAATCCCGTGGAACAAAATAAGACGGGATCCTTCCCTCGCTTGGGCGGGGTCAGGACGACGAGAGAAATTAACTTTTCCAAGTTGTTAAAAGCGGTTAATGATATTGCCGGCGATTTTTGGATAAGGTTTGCAACAAGCCATCCAAAGGATATGAGCGAGGAGCTTATTGAAACGATAGCAGGTTGCACTCCTTCGACTTCCTTCGGCAAAACTCAGGACGAGTCGCTCAGGACGGGAAAAGTGTGCCGCCATATTCACTTGCCGGCGCAGGCGGGAGACGACGAGGTGCTTAGGAGGATGAATAGGAAATATACGAGGGAGCATTATATTAAATTGATTAAGAAAATAAAAAAAAGGTTAAATCCCCCCTACCCCCTCCCGCCGACGGCGGGATTAAAGGGGGCGCATAAGGAATGGCAGCCGTCGGTTTCCATAACAACCGACATTATTGTCGGGTTTCCGGGAGAAACAAAAAAGCAATTTAATAATACGGCCAAGCTTTTCAAGGAGGCGAAGTTTGACATGGCCTATATCGCGCGCTACAGCCCGCGGCCGGGAACGATGGCGGCAAAAATGGCTGACAACGTGCCAAAAAAGGAAAAGAAAAGACGGGAGGAAGCGCTCATGAAAATTTTAAGAAAAACAGCCTTGGAAAATAATAAAGAATACGTTGGAAAGGTTGTAGAGGTTTTAGTGGAGGGCGAGAAAAACGGGGTTTATTTTGGAAAGACGGAAACATTTAAAAATATTAAGATAACAGACGACCCTTCGGCGAGTTCGGCGGGCTCACCGCAGGCAAACTCCCCTCGGCCTGAGCTCGGGACGAAAGCAGGGCAGGCAAGACAGACGGCAGAATTAGTTGGAAAGTTTATCAAGATTAAAATAGCAAAGGTAAAAGATTTTGGGTTAGCCGGCGAGATTGTATGTTAAAGAAAAATAAAATCATAGTGATTTTAGGGCCGACGGCGAGCGGGAAAACCGGTTTGGCTGTTCGGCTTGCTTATAAATTCAACGGCGAAATTGTTTCGGCTGATTCGCGGCAGGTGTATAGGGGCATGGATGTGGGGACGGGGAAAGACCTGAAAGACTATCATCTTCAAATTCCAAATTCCAAATTCCAAATTCCAAATAAAATCCAAAATTCAAAATCCAAAATTCAAAAGAGAGCTAGGTTTATTGACATTTCTCATTATTTAATAGATGTTGTAAATCCTAGAACTGAATTTAATTTAGCAAAATACCAAAAATTAGCTTATCGGGCGATTGACGGCATTTTAAGCCGGGGCAAATTGCCGATTTTAGTCGGCGGCACCGGTCTTTATTTGCAGGCGGTGGTTGACGGATATCGGCTTGGAGGCGGTGGCGCGGATAAGAAATTGCGCAAGGAATTGGAAAAAATGAACGCTGACAAGCTTTTTGGCATGTTAAAGAAAATTAATCCGAAATGGGCAAACCGGCTTAATGAAAGTGACAGGAAGAACAAAAGAAGACTTATACGTTATGTGGAGATTTTAAAAACGCGGAAAGACGCGAAAGAAAACGCGGAAAGACGCGGAAAAGCAATCAAGAAATATGACGCGCTGATAATTGGATTAACTTGGCCGAAGGATGTTTTGGAGAAAAGAATTTACAAAAGATTGATTGAACGACTGGAAAAGGAAAATATGGTCGGCGAAGTAAGGGGATTGCGCAAGGAAGGATTAAGTTGGAAAAGATTGGAAAGTTTTGGGTTGGAATATAAATATGTTTCTTTATATTTGCAAAAAAAGTTGACTTACGAGGAAATGGTGGAAAAATTATTTATCGCCATTCGCCGATTCGCCAAACGCCAGCTTACTTGGTTTAGGCGGTGGGAGGGAATGGGGGCAAAAATTCGTTGGGTTAAAAAAAGGAAAGAAGCGGAAAAATTAATAAGCGCATTTTTTAAATAAAAGAAGGGTTGACAGAAATGTCAACCCATTTGTTTGCTAATAGCCCCTTATGGTCATTTTAAGGAGCGCCATCCGGACGTAAAGTCCATTTTCGGCTTGCGAAAAATAAACTGCCCTTGGGTCTTCATCTACCGCATAGCTTATTTCTGTCAGGCGCGGCAAGGGATGCATAATAATCGCCCTTTCTTTCATGTCCTCAAGAGTTTTTTTCGTTATCATTAGTTTTTCGCTCGCCTTTATTATTTCTTCATAAAGCAGGCGACCTCCTTCAAACCTCTCCTTTTGCACGCGTGTTTGGTAGATGACATCAATATCGGGGAGAAGCGGAATTAATTCGTCTGTTTCAATCCACTTTACGCCGTATTTATTGAGATATTCTTTGATATCGTCTTTCATGCGCGTCTGCGACGGAGAGACGAAAAAAATGGAGTTATCCGAATAATGTTTGGCAAGGAAATAACACAGCGATCTGACGGTTCTGCCGTTAAGAAGATCACCCACCAGGGCGATGTTAAGCCCTCTTATTTCTCTAAAACACTTTTTGATAGTGTAGAGGTCTAATAGCGCCTGAGTGGGATGTTGGCCCGCGCCATCGCCGGCGTTTATTATGGGCACACTTGAAAATGTCTGCGCCCTTTTGGCCCCGCCTTCTTTATGGTACCTAAGCACTATAACATCAGCATAGCCGCTTACCACCCTAACAGAGTCCTCCAAGCTTTCTCCCTTTGCCTTGGAAGAAAATTCGCGGGCGTTTTCCGTACTTATCACTCCGCCACCGAGTCGAAACATGGCTGCTTCAAAACTGAATCTGGTCCTCGTACTTGGCTCATAAAAAAGGGTGGCTAATATTTTTCCCTTAAGTAAATCCGCCGGCGGATTTTTTTTCATCCTGTCGGCGATACGGAAAATTTCCCCCAGCGTTTCTTTATCAAACTGCTGCGCTTCAATAACCCCGTCTAATTTCAACATACATCCTCCTTTTCCCGTTGGTTTTTTAAAAGACCGTTATTAATCGCCTAAAAAATATCCCGTCTGGTTAGACGGGATATTTTTAAAACTATTTGTCTTCTCGGGCCTTATTTTGCCCAAGATGTATATAAAATAATTTTTGATTTTATTTATTTTTCGCATCATTCTAATTTTATCATTATTTATTATTTTGTCAAATTGGCTAACCTTACCCCTAATTTAATTATTTATCCACAACTCAAACCCTTGTTTTTTTAAAAATAATATGCTAAGTTGAATTGAAAATTTACCAGTCGGCAAAATAGATCTTTTTAAAAGGGAGGTGAGTGGCATGGCAGAGATTATAAAGATTTACGCCAAGAGCATAAATAGAGAAAACAACGAAGCTGTTTACAATTTTCTGAAGGAATTGGAGAGGGGCGGGGTTATAAGCGGAGCGGCGCTGGAAGTGATTTTTGAATCGTTCGCGGGCATGGCATTGCCCGTAATTTCCGAAAAGGAAGTTGAAAAAATCGCCGAAGAATTAATCGGTGATTTTTCTCACCGTGCCGTGCGTTGGCAGATAGTAAAAAGCGGCAACGCGGCGCTGTTCAAATCCTTCTTCAAACTTGACGTGCTGTGCTCGCTCTCCTCGGCAGTCCTAAAGAAAGAAAAAGAGATAATTAAAAAAGTACATAGCGCCATCTTGAAAAAAATGATGGCGCAAAATAAAAATAGGAGTTAGCCGTCTCCTATTTTTTTTATTTATCTGCGCGTTTTAAATAATAAAGCTTATTTATTTTATATTTCTGAAGTAATTCGGCTTAATTATTTCAATTTTGTTTTGCAAGGACAATTTAATGGTTTTTTTAAGGTCTTGGAGGTTTTGGTCGGTAGTGACGCCATGCGGATTTTTCTTTTTAAAAATTTCGCAAATTTCGTCAATCGCTTTCAGGGCCGATAATTTCAGTTTTTCATTCTGAAATGCTTCTTGGTAGATGGGATCGTCCATAATTTTGTTTTTTATTTCCTCTATCGGTCCGTTGATTGTATTATATTTTTCTTCATAGCCAAAATTTCTCGTATCATTTCCCTGTCCGGCTAAGGTTTTAATTTTTTCTTTTTCCAAAAAGTTTTCCAGTGCATCAATAATCTCGTAGGAGGTTTCGCGGGATTGATTAAGCGATTCCCCGACCCTTTCTCTTAGCTCTTTTAAAAAAGTTTTATTATCCTCCATGTTGCTTTCTATGTATTTTCTTAAATAAAGGTTTGTTATTAGATCATTAACAACAATTTCAGTTTTTATGTTCTTACCCATTTGGGCATACCTGACAATTTCTTTACCGATAATTTCCAAAGATTCTTTATTAAATTTTTCCTCTTTTTCGCGCCACTCATCGGGTTTATTTTCTTTTTTGTCTTTGTCGTTAATTTTTGTCATATTTTCTATTTTTGACTCCATAAATGTAGAGAATTATT
>CAZZBC010000026.1:0-13751 GCA_964652175.1 uncultured Gammaproteobacteria bacterium
GCAGCCCCACTACAAATGGGGCACATCCGAATGGCGGGTTCGCGAAGCGAATAACATGTTTTTACTTTCATTTGCGCGCGCCATAAAATTCAGCTTTCAGGATATTATCCGCAATATCTGGCTTACGATCGCAACCATAACTATTTTAGTGTTGGCGCTTTTCTCCGTTAACATGCTTTTAACCGTAAACCTGATAAGCCAGGCGACCATCCAATCAATAAAAGAGAAAGTTGACATAAGCCTGTATTTGAAAGCAAATTCTTCGGAAGAAAGAATTATGGCGCTTAAAGCTAAAATAAACAATTTGGCCGACGTAAGGGAAGTGACTTATATTTCCAAGGCGGAAGCTTTGGAAAGTTTTAAAATCAAACATAAAAATAACCCGGAAATTCTGGAGGCCTTGCGTGAATTGGGCAAAAATCCATTAACCCCCGCTTTGATTATTAAGCCAAAAAATACTGATAATTACGAAGGGCTTGTCGCCGCGTTAAATAAAATTGAAGACGATATTATTGAATCCCGTAATTTTGAAGATCCCCAATTAATGCTGGCAAAGGTCAACAGCATTTCAAGCAAGGTTAACGAGGCCGGCGTGTTTTTAAGCTCAATTTTTATTGCCATAACCCTGCTTGTGGTTTATAACAGTATTCGCGTGGCTATTTATACTCATCGCCGGGAAATTATGATTATGAAGCTGGTTGGCGCTTCCAATTGGTTTGTGCGTTTGCCTTTTCTTATTTCCGGCGCAATTTACGCCCTGGCGGGAGTTTTAATTATTATTGCCGTCTTCTATTCCTTTCTGACGCTCCTGCAGCCTTATTTGGAAGCGTTTTTTATCGGCTATGACGTAAATTTGATTTCATATTTTAATACCCGCTTTTTCTTCATTTTCGGCCTGCAATTCCTCGGAGCGGCAATTATCGGCACGTTGGCCAGCCTGATAGCGGTAGGAAAATATTCAAGAGTGTAGGGTGATTTTTTGACTTTTTAGCCAATCTATCATATTATAATTCTAAAGCCGCCGTAAGGTGGTTTTTAGTTAATGGGAGGTCGTCTATAAATATCTCGTATTTATTGCTCGGGGATCGTCTAATGGCAGGACAGAGGCCTTTGAAGCCTTTGATCGGGGTTCGAATCCCTGTCCCCGAGTAATGTATATGAGGTCGAAATATTTAATGGGGTGAACCGTTAATCTCGGTTCGAATCCTGATCCCCAGCCAATTAGTAAAATTATAAAATTATGCAAATGCTTAATTCAAAAAATAAATTTAATCTCTGGAGATATTTATTAAACTTCTGGTCAATCGTTTTGTATATTTTAATATTCTACGATTTTATAGAAAATAACGCTCTTGCTGATTATTTGGCGCCGTTTGCCGCGATTTATATCGCCATTTTGGCAATTTACGTGAGCGACAAGGAATTTGAACGGTGGAACCGCCTGAATCATAACGGGCGGCATCCGGGAGAACTATTTATAGCCGCCTGGACGGTTTTAATTTTTTTTCTAATCATATCTGCTTTTATCTTGTCCAAGCCCTACAAACTTCCAACGGAAATAACTTCTACTTACATCGCCGCTTTAAGTATTTTAGCCATCACCCAAAAATCAAAATCCCTTTATAGAAAAAAGAGGGAGGAGTAAATTAAATACAGGAGGGTAAATATAGAAAGGAGGAGCGCCATGGCTTATGTTGGATATTTAGTCAGGGGAAAATTCAGGGTTTATAACGGCGACGGCACGTTGGTCAGAAGCGAGGAAGATCCTCTCTTTCTGAATAAATTCTTTGATGTTGAATTCCCCGCTGCCGTGCAGAAAAAAGCGCTTAAACATATGGCGACGCGTGTCCGTAAAAATTACGGGAAAAGAGCGACATTTGAACAAATAAGCGATTTAACGCTTATACAAAAAGAAAGAAAAACCAAACTTGGATTAAAAAGGGACTGTCGCCAATTAAATTTTTTTGACTAAAATTAGCGGAAATAATTTTTTTGACTTTTTGTCAAATTTAGCTAATTTTAAAACAAATTTTCAAGAAAATTTTTCTTTTGGCGACACGGCCAAAAAAGAAAAAAACAAAAAAAGAAGAGCAGATTATGCTCTTTTGACGGGTCCGACAAGCGGCGCCAACAACGCCGCTTTTTATTTGCGCAAAACTTGTACCGAATACGGGAATCGGACCCGTGTTTGATGGCTGAGAACCATCCGTCCTAACCACTAGACGAATTCGGCGTAAATTAACCTCACCCCACAAATACACTACCAATAATCCATGAATGTCCACGCAAAAATTCTTCCACGGGCGTTTCTTTTTTTCCTTCCAGTTGCAATTTTTTAATTATTAACGCGTCCTTGCCGCATTGCACCGCCAGTTTATTATTATGTAAAAAGGCTTCGCCAATTCTTCGATTATTACTTTTTAATATTTTGTATTCAACCCCAATAATTTTTATTTTTGATATTTTATTTTTTATTTTGAGCGAAGCGAACGCGTTTGGCCAGGGATTCATGGCGCGGACAAACCTTTCAATTTCAACCGCCGTTTTTAACCAGTCTATCTTGCCATCTTCTTTTTTAAGCATCCCAGCATAGCTGGGCAGCGAATTGTCCTGCGGTTGGGGCGTTATTTTTCCCGCAATGTAATCTTTCAATGTCGGAATTAACATTTCCGCTCCCAATTTAGCTAATTTGCCGTAGAGCGAATCGGCGGTATCAGTTGGCAAAATGTCAACAGCGGTTTGGGCTAAAATGGGACCGGTGTCCAACCCGGCATCCATCTTTATGATCGTAACGCCGGTTTTTTTGTCGCCATTCATTATGGCCGCCTGAATGCAAGAAGCGCCGCGCCAGCGCGGAAGCAACGAACCATGAACGTTTATACAGCCGAATGCGGGAATATCCAAAATGCTTCGCGGGATAATTTGAGCATAAGCCGCCACCACAATTATGTCCGGCCGCAATTTTAAAATTTCATCCCGCCACGGCGAAGATGAAATTTTTTGCGGCTGTAGAACCGGAATATTATTTTTTTCCGCCAAAACTTTTATAACCGGAGAGGTGACAATTTGTTTTCGCCCGACTTTTTTATCCGGTTGCGCTATAACCGCAATAATATCAAATTGTTCGTCGTTAATCAAGGCCTCAAGGGAGGGCAGGGCGAATTTCGGCGTACCTATGAAAATAATTCTAATTTTATTTTTGTCCTCAGATGTAACAACCATTTTAAATTCTAAATTCGAAGCACGAAATTCGAAACAAATTACAATTTTCAAAATTCCAATAACCAAAACGGTTTAGGATTTCGAGTTTAGGATTTCGAATTTTTTATGTCCCTCGCTTTATCAATAAAAAGTATTCCATCAAGGTGGTCAACCTCGTGCTGGATTACTCGCGCTAAAAGCCCTTCGGCTTTAAATTTTATTTTTTTAGCGCTTAAATCAAAATATTCGCAACTGATTTTCTTATGCCTCTTTACTTGTCCAAAGACATCCGGCACTGAAAGGCAGCCTTCCTCGCCCCATTCCTTAAATAGCGATTTGTTGGTAATTTTAGGGTTTATTATTGATAACGGCCCCTCTTTTGTATTGATTACAACAAGGCGAATGCTTTTCCCGACTTGAGGCGCGGCCAATCCAACGCCTTCTTTTTTCAGCATGGTTTTGGCCATATTTAAACAAAGCTCCTTCATTTCTCCGGAACTTATTTTTTCCTTTTTAATCTCACCGGCCTTTTTGCGCAAAATAGGGTTGGGATGAATTATTATTTTTAATATCTTCAGCATATTTTAATTAGCTTTTAGCTTATTAGCTTCGTTAGCTTGTTAGTTTTACATCTAAAAATGTATGCTTTATTTTATATTCTATTTATAAAAAAAGCAATATGCGGTATACTACTTTTAAGGAATTTGTGGGTATGGAAAATATAAGCGACATATTAAAAGCCAAACAATCAAAAAAACCGCCGGCTTACGAGTGGCAGGAGCTTGCTTTGCGCGTAATCAAAGAATTGGGCGTACCTAAATTTAAAAGGAACGCTGTTTTTAAGGTTTGCAAGGAAAATCCCAAGCCGTTTATAGAAAGATGTTTAAATGATACGAAAGAGTTATGTAAAACAGGGGAGTGTTGGAAATATTTTTTTAAGCTGATTACGGACAAATCCCCCTAACCCCCTTTATATACAAAGAGGGTAATTATAATTTAAAATTCATCACCAAATAGCCGACTCCGAACGGCGCCTCGTAAGAAAGCGTCTGGGGTTGGCATTTTATATTGTTTAAAATTCCCAGAAGCATAACTATTGCCTTCAGGCCGCATTCTCCGGCCTCGGCAATAAAATCGCGGTCCAAACTTAATATGTCGCCGGTTTCGCATCCGGACAAACATTCAATGATTTTTTTATCAAATTTTTTTCCTTTGGAAGAATATCCAGCCGGCGCATTTCTGGATAAACGGTGCGACAAATCACCGGAAGCGATAACGGCTATACGGCTTTTGTGGGAAAGAAGTTCTTGCCGCAGAAGTTGGCCGAAATTAAAATGCGCTTCCAAATCCAAACCGGCATAATAAATCGGAATGACCTTTATTTTAGGCAGATGGCCGGTCAACAAATAAAGCGGGATGCCCGCGCCGTGGTCTAAATTCGGCTCGCTGACAAGCTGCAACGGCGCCTTAGTTTCCAATTTTTCCCGAATTTTATAAGCTATGCCCATATCCCCAGGCAAACTTATTTTAGTCGCGAAGTCGCCAAACTCTTCAAATTTGATGGAAAAATTAGGACTTAAATTCATGGTAAAAGAATTCGGCTGGATTAAGCCGTGCGGAGAAATAACAATAATTGTATCCGCCTTGCTGGCGTATAAATCCTCCTCCAACCGGCGGAAAGAGTTTAAAGTATTTTTTAAAACTTTTACATTATCCTTCCCGATGGAAGGGATAAGAAGAGGGGAGTGGGGAACGATGGCGGAAAAGACGATGGGCATAAAGCAAAAATAAAATATCAAAAATAAAAATTATTGAAGGGTGGAGGTGGCGGTTTGGCTATTGTTGCCGTTGCCGACGACGATTTCCGTAATTGGCTCTCCTTGTTCGTACAAGTTAAGCACTTTTGGCGAAACCTTAATTATATTTTCCCATTTATAACCCAGACCTTCAAACACTTTTGCCGAAGATATGGGCCGCCTTTTGCCGTCGGCGATAATGTAAACCGCCGGGTAAAAAGTTGATTGCAAAAGTTCGCCGTCTTCAAACATAACCGGCGAAATAGCCGGGTAATTTGCCAGTTCTGACGAGGCGACAGGTATAATTTTTTTATTCTTAAACTTTGTCTTTAAAAATATTGCGTCCCAAATTGGTGCTTTCGTTCCCTCGTTAACCCAATAGACACCGCCGGTTTTTTTGTCCTGCAAGAGCGCGCCGGTCGGATAGGTGGAAGTGGCGGTTAAGGGAACGCCGTCGGCGTAAGAATTTATATCATCCCAAGCGGCGTCAGCCACCTCTTCCGGATTAAAGCCCATCTTGCGGAATGCTTCGCTTGAGGCAAATCCACGCTTTTTGTCGTCAACAAGCAGAAAAACGGTGCCGCGCGGAGAGCGGACCAGCGAATATTGGGCGAACTTAATCGGCGCGCCGGTTTCATATTTGTCCAAATCAGACTTGTTCACTATAATGACCTTTTTAATGTCAAACCTCGAAGTAAGGGCGCCCTTACTTAAGAATGGCCGTTTTTTGCCGCTTTGAATAAGCCAGACACCGGCTTCTCCTTGCGCTTGCAGGAGAGAGCCGTCCAAGTAACTGCGCGTAAAATATCTTTGCCAAATTTTGTAAAAATTGTAATTGCCGTTGTAGACATGCGGGGTGTAGTTGTAGAGGGCGGCGGTGGCGCGGTTGGCCGGAGTAACCACGGTTATTTCTTGCTTTGTCGTGGAATAAGGATTAGTGAAAGTGTAAAGTCCGCCGGCTTTATAAGTATAAAGCTGGGGATTGTCCATATAATCGCGGAATTGGAGCGAGGCGCTGTTGGCCTGTTTCCAAAATCCCTGCCAGCGGGTATTGCAAGAATCGCCGTCCGGACAGCCGTAGCCGGCCGCCCAGTCAAGCTGGCCTTGGGAGGGACTCGCGTCTTCAATTAAACTTTGCTCTTTTTGCAAAAGCACCAGCAGAAATTTGGGGCTGATTTTGTTGGTTATGGCGCGGTCGTAAATAATTTCTGGCGCGGTCATTGTTTTGCCGTCCGGATCGGCACAGGAATAAGCGGCCAGGAAACTGCCTTTGGACGTTAGAAATTCCTTAATTGCCTCAAGCGTCATAGAACTGTAATCCAATATCTCCTCGTCGCTAATAATATTATTCGGGTCAAAACCGTTGGCGGATGCCGGGACGGCAAATAACAGACAACCGATAACAGACGACAGAATAAAAATTATAAAGATTTTAACACCCCCTTTGCATGAAGGGGGCAGGGGGGATTTTGTTTTTTCCATACTACTATTATAACACAAAAAAGCGGAGTTCAAAAGTCCGCTTTTTTGTTATTTGTATTTAATCCGCGTTGGTTTGTTATTTAACTGTCATCAACACCTTATCTTTAACCCCCACCTCAATTAATACTTTGTCTCCGGCCTTGACGGCGCCTTCCACGATTCGCAGGGCCAGCTCGTCTAAAATCATATTCTGAATAACTCTTTTTAGCGGGCGCGCGCCAAAAGTCGTGTCATAGCCTTTTTCGGCCAGCATTTTTTTAATATTATCTGATACTTTAACAATTATATCCTGATTTTTAAGGCGCTTGGCCACTTTAAATAACTCAAGGTCAACAATTTTTAAGAGAATGGCCTTGCTTAAGCTTTTAAATATGACAATTTCGTCAATGCGGTTCAAGAATTCCAACTTGAAGTGCTCGCGTAAAATTTTGTCGATTTTTTCTTTCATTTCCTGGACATGATACGCTTCTTCTTCTTTTTCCGTTTCGCCGCGGTCGGCAAAGCCGATGGAATATTCGCGTATGACCTCGTTGCCAAGATTGGAAGTCATTATGACAATGGTGTTTTTAAAATTGACCATGCGGCCTTTCGCGTCGGTGAGGCGGCCATCGTCTAAAATTTGCAGCAGTATGTTGAATACTTCCGGGTGGGCTTTTTCTATTTCGTCAAAAAGCACCACGCTGTATGGTTTGCGCCGCACTTTTTCCGTAAGCTGGCCGCCTTCTTCATAGCCGATGTACCCCGGAGGCGAGCCCATAATTTTTGCCACGCTGTGCTTTTCCATGTATTCGCTCATATCCAGCCGGATAAGGGCGTTTTCATCGTTAAACATAAATTCGGTCAATGCTTTAGCCAATTCGGTTTTACCCACGCCGGTCGGCCCGACGAACAGGAATGAGCCGATGGGCTTTTTTTCCTCGCTGATGCCGGCCCGGGAACGCCGTAAAGCGTTAGCCACGGCTGAAATCGCCTCGTCTTGGCCTAAAACCCGCTTTTTAAGCTCCACTTCGGCTTTGGCTAATTTTTTTGTCTCGCTTTCCATCATTTTGGCTACGGGAATGCCGGTCCAACGCGACACCACGCGAGCGATATCCTCTTCGTCAACTTCCTCTTTGAGGATGCGCCGGCCGCCTTTTTGTATTTTAACCAATTCCGATTCAAGTTTGGATATGTCTTTTTCCAAAGAGGGGATTTGGCTGTATCTTATTTCAGCCACGCGGGTTAAATCTTCTCCTTTGCGCTCGATTATTTCCGCGCTGGCCTTGAGTTCGTCAATTTTCTTTTTTGAGCCCCTTATTTTTTCAATTATTCCTTTCTCATTTTTCCAATGCAGTTCAAGTTCCGCGGTTTTTTCTTTAAGTTCGGCCAACTCCTTGTTTATCGCCCGCACTTTCGGCCCCTTTTTTTCCTTCTCATCCTGCATTAAGCCGGCCTTGACGATTTCCAAGCGTTTTACCTCATGCTTTAAACGGTCAAGGTCGGCCGGGCTTGATTCAATTTCCATGCGCAAAGAAGAAGTAGCTTCGTCAATCAAATCAACGGCTTTATCCGGCAAAAAACGGTCGCTGATGTAGCGGGCGGACAATTTGGCCGAAGCAACAATGGCGTTATCGGTAATGCGCACGCCATGGTGCACTTCGTATTTTTCCTTAATGCCCCGCAGCATGGCGATAGTGTCTTCAATGCCGGGCTCGACCACCATAATCGGCTGAAAACGTCTTTCAAAAGCGGCGTCGCGCTCTATATAACGCTGGTATTCGCGGGTGGTGGTCGCGCCGATGGTTTTCAGCTCGCCGCGCGCCAAAGCCGGCTTCAACATATTGGAAGCGTCCATCGCGCCTTCGGAAGCGCCGGCGCCGACAACAGTATGAAGTTCGTCAATAAAAAGTATTATTTTGCCTTCCTGCGCCTTTATTTCTTTAAGCACCGCTTTTAAGCGGTCTTCAAATTCGCCGCGAAACTTTGAACCGGCAAGCATGGCGCCCAGATCAAGCGACACGATTTCTTTATTCCTTAAGGTTTCCGGCACGTCGCCGGAAACTATGCGCTGAGCCAGACCTTCCACGATGGCGGTTTTGCCCGTGCCTGCTTCGCCGATTAACACCGGATTGTTTTTTGTGCGCCGCGTCAAAACCTGCATGACGCGCCTTATTTCTTCGTCGCGGCCGATAACAGGGTCAAGCTTTTTTTTGCGCGCCAATTCGGTCAGATTTAAAGTGTATTTTTCCAAAGAACGGAATTTTGATTCCGGTTCAGGCGAATCTATTTTTTGCGAGCCGCGCAATTCGGCCAATATTTTCAAAACAGCGTCGTGCTCCACGCCTAAATTAAGCAAAATTTCCTGCGCTCTTGACTTCACGCCGATAACGGCTAAAAAGAGGTGTTCGGTGGAAATAAATTCGTCTCCCATTTGCTTGGCTTCTTTTTTGGCGCGCTCAAGCACCATGGCCACTTCGGCCGTGCCCTGCACCATGCCGACAAGAGTGCTTCCGCCTCCGCCGCCGGCTACTTTGGGAAGTTTTTCAACTTCCGCCCAGATTTGCTCTTCCAGGGCGGCAAAAGAAATTTTTAATTTTTCCACCACGGGCTTAATAAGCCCTTCTTCCTGCTCCAATAAGGCGGCTAATAAATGAAGCGCTTCTATATATTGCTGGCCGTTGTCCTGCGCGATCATCTGCGCGTTGACAATTGCTTCCTGCGATTTATGAGTAAATTTGTCAAACATAGTTATTCGCTTCGCGAACCCGCACTATCCCGCCGACGGCGGGACGGGGACATGCGAATTTTATTTTTGCCCCCTTTATGCAAAAGGGGGTTAGGGGGATTTAATTTTAATTAGCACTCTCATCTTTTGAGTGCTAATTTAAGTATAAACAACCGCTATTATTATGTCAAGCGAAGATGAAATGATGTAAAGGTGAAATGATTTAAATAAAAAGCATTCTCAATTTTTTTTTGCATCAAAATGCTTAGGAAAATCTTTTCTTGACATAATTCCCTCCTTATATACTTTTACTTACAAATTTTACATACAAAACTGCCGTCGCCACGGGGAAGAAGATAATAAAGATTTTGGCATGGCAAGGTGACGCCATGTTTTATGGCAACCCCTTCATCGCCAAGGCAACATTTTTGGCAATACTTTTCGCCCGGGCAGTCTACGCCAACCTTAAAATCGCCGTTTTCCGGTATGTTTACACCCCTTTCCTTGAAAAGAACTATTATTTGCGGCGAATATCTTTCTGGCCTTCCATAAACAGTTCTCATCCTTAATCCTCCTTTGTTTTTATTTTATCTCGCACCTTCCAAAACGGTTAGGGCATTCTGGGTGCGGGGGTAAATAATTTTTAATCTTAGCACAACTTATTGCCAAAGTCAATATTTTTTATTATAATTATTATATGATTAGCGAAAAAAGGCGTTTATTTATCGCCCTGAACATACCGGCGGATTTAAAAAACGAATTAAAAGGCCTTATTGATATTTTACAAGAAAAAAGCGTGGGAGTAAATCCCGTTAGAAATTTTAATTCTTCCTCCGTTAAGCTCAATGTTAAGTCAATAAAATATAACTCGACCACAAAAGAATCGCAAAGCATTATTTCTAACGGGATAAAGTGGGTTAGGCCAAACGGATTTCATATTACTTTGCACTTTTTGGGATATTTGGACAGTAATATTTTTAAAATACCGGCAGACGAACGGCGACTCGGTCTTCCAATTGCGCGAATTATTGGGACAAGAACTTATTACGCTGGGAATAGCTCTTGACGACCGGCCGTGGACGCCGCATATCACGCTGGGGAGAGCGAAGGAGAGTATAATGTATAAAGTAGAAAGTATAAAGTTGGAGGTAAAAAATAAAAAAATCACAATAAATTCCTTTGAACTGATGGAGTCAAGATTAAGCAGGGAGGGAACGGAGTATAAAATAATTCTGTCATGCCGGACTTGATCCGGCATCTAAAACATCAATGAATAAACTCAATATCCTTGGCATTAACATATCAACTCTGAATAAAAAAGAAGTTCTTGAAAAAATAGAAGAATTTTTACTTACCCCGAGCGAAGCCGAGGGGGCGGATGGCAAACGGCACCAAATAGTCACGCCCAACCCGGAATTCTTGCTGGCGGCGCAGCATGATGAGGAATTTTTTTATATCTTAAACAATGCGGATTTGGCGGTTCCGGACGGTATCGGTCTAAAATTTGCTTCCTGGTGTTTAGGAGAAAATCTAAAAAGAATATCCGGCGCGGATTTGGTCAAAGATATTTTGCATTTAGCGGAAGAGGGGGGATTAAAGGTGGCAATAGCGAATTGGGATGGGGGATTGTCAACCGCCGAAGATATTAAAAAAACGCTAAAAGAAAAATATCCGAAACTGCAGGTTGTGGTGGAGGATATAGAAAGGAATGCCAATCAATTTGTCATCCCGGCCGCAGAGCCGGGATCCAGGACCGTGGGAGCAATGACTAATGATGAATATTCTGGATTCCGGGTCAAGCCCGGAATGACAGGAGAGTATGCCCCCGACATCTTATTTTCCACCCTCGGCGCGCCGTGGCAGGATAAATTCATTTTCCACGCCCTAAAACAAATGCCGTCGGTTAAGCTGGGCATGGGCGTAGGAGGAAGCTTTGATTTTTTAACCGGTAAAATAAAGCGTGCGCCCCTATTTCTGCGATTTTTGGGCTTGGAATGGCTTTGGCGGCTTGCTAAACAACCATGGCGGCGGCGAAGAATTTACAACGCCGTTGTCGTTTTTCCCGCTAAATTTTTAAAATGGAAATTTTGGTTACCTCTTTTTTATCGTTCCAATGTTGTTTGTTTGGTTTTTAAAAAAGTGATTAGACGCGGCGTTATCCCGCAGTATTGCGGGACCGCACATCCGAATGAAAAAAAATATGAATATAAAATTTTAGTAGTGGAAAGGCAAAACGAATCGAACCATTGGCAACTGCCGCAAGGCGGAATGGACGGCGAAAATATAAAAAACGCCGGCCGGCGGGAAGTTGAAGAAGAACTTGGAATTAAAAAAATAAATGTAATAAAAATTTACAAAAATTTATACAAATACGATGTAAGGCCGCCGCACGCCGAATACACAAACCGATTTAGAAGCTATGGCTACCGAGGACAAAAGCAAAGTTTGGTTATAGCCGAATTTTTGGGACGCGATGAGGACATAAAAATAAATTTTTGGGACCATTCGGGTTGGAAATGGATTGATGCCGATAATTTAGTTAATGAAGTCCACCCCATCCGCCGCGAAGCAACGAAAATATTTTTAGAAAAGTTTAAAACTTTTGTCATTCCGGCCTTCGAGCCGGAATCCAGGACGGTGAAAAAAATAATCGCTGGTGGATTTTCTGGATTCCCGCCTTCGCGGGAATGACGATTGTATATGAAGTTAAAATTTAAAAAATATATCTACCTTCTTAACGACATTACCAATATCCTTTTAAAAAAGGACAAGTTTGATTTGGAGGAAAGAAATAAAAAGTTGCGGATTGCGTTGATAATTGTTAGTATTATTTTAGTTTTGTCTATTGTCTTGAATATTTATTATGCCATCTAAAAATCCCCCCCACCCCCCTTTTATAAAGAGGGCACATAAAGAAATCCGGCTTCGTTTCGCGCCGTCGCCTACGGGTTTTCTGCATATCGGCAGCTTAAGGACTGTGCTTTTTGACTGGCTGGCTGCCAAAAGCTTGGGCGGCCCTTCGGTGGACTCAGGGCAAGGCCAGTTGATTTTGCGCATTGAAGACACGGACCAAAAGAGGGAAGTGGAGGGCGCAATTCAAAATTTGATTGAAATATTGAACTGGCTCGGAATTAAATTTAATGAAGGCCCGCACATCCCCCCTCTCCTTGCTAAAGAGAGGGTCGGGGTGAGGTCTGGTTTCGGTCCCTACGTTCAAAGCCAGCGGCTTGATATTTATAAAAAATACGCCGGCCAACTTTTGGCGGAAGGCAAAGTTTACCGTTGTTTTTGCTCGGCCGAACGGTTGCAAAAAATGCGCGAAGAACAGCAAGTCGCCAAACTGCCGCCTCGGTATGACCGGCTCTGTTGTAATCTAAATGAAAAGGAAGTGGAAAAAAGAGCAAAGAGCGGCGAACCGTTCGTTATAAGGCAAAAGATGCCGCTTAAGGGCGAAATAATCGTCCATGATGAATTGCGCGGGGACATTAAATTCAACGCCGGCGACTTGGAAGATCATGTTTTAATAAAATCAAACGGCGTCCCGACCTACCAGTTCGCGAGCGTGGTTGACGACCATTTAATGGAAATAAGCCATATCCTGCGCGGCGACGAATGGCTTTCCTCGTTTCCTAAAAATATCCTGCTTTACCGCGACTTCGGTTGGACGCCGCCGAAATTTATTCATCTGCCTTTGGTTTTGGACAAAAAAGGCGGAAAATTAAGCAAACGAACCGGGGATGTGGCGGTTGAGGATTATCGCGAAAAAGGTTATCTGCCCGAAGCGCTTATAAACTTTTGCGCGCTTTTGGGCTGGCATCCGAAAGAAGACAACGAGATATTTAGTCCGGAAGAATTAGTCAAGAAATTTAAGGTAGAAGATATGCGAACCAGCCCGGCGATTTTTGATTTGGAGAAGCTGGATTATTTTAACGGATATTATATACGCCAAAAGGCGATTGAAGAATTAACCAATCTTTGCATTCCATATCTTGTAAGTGCCGGACTAATAGAAAAAATTACAAATTACAAATTACAAATTACAAATAAATTTCAAAAATTAAAATTCAAAAATAAATTAACCGGCAAAGAAATAGATTATAATTTTTTGCGAAGCGTGGTAGCGCTTGAACAGGAGCGGCTGAAAAAATTATCGGACATCGGGGAGGCAACGGAATTTTTCTTTGAGGACAAGTTGGATTATCCGGCCGAAATGCTCGTTTGGAAAAAAATGCCGCTTGAAGAAACGAAAAAAAATTTGGAAACGATTTATAAATTGCTGGAAAAAATTCCGGACGATGAATGGACCAAACATTCCACTAAAGACGTAATTATGGGCCATATTGAAGCCGTAGGCGGCAAGGCAGGGGATTATCTCTGGCCCCTGCGCGTCGCCCTGACCGGCCGCCGCGCCAGCCCCCCGCCCTTTGAAGTCGCGGAAATTTTGGGAAAAGAGGGAAGTTTGAGGAGGGTGAGGGAGGGGATTGGAAAGATTTAATTTCCGTCATTGGCATTGCGCGAACCTTACACTTTATTTTAGCTCGTATTTTTGCTATAATGTAGGTATAAAT